>JAYPDM010000008.1:0-1683 GCA_038125265.1 Gammaproteobacteria bacterium | reverse complement strand
ACGACACGGTGGAAAAGAACATCCTCATAATATTCATTATCAATATAATCAATAAAATTTTGAACTGTGATCGGTGCTCTAAGCCTATCAAGCTCCATCGTAAATTCACCAAGATTAGTAGAAAATCTAACCTGTGGAGCAAAGGACTCCTGCCCAAAGAGAGAAAATGAAAAAAGAAGACTGGCTAGTAGAATATTTTTTAAATTCATTTTGAAATTCTATTTTTTGCTATTTGTATCGTATTGTACATCAACATACTTACAGTCATAGGACCAATTCCACCTGGAACAGGAGTAATCATGCTAGCTCTTTTTGCTGCAATCTCAAATTCAACATCACCAACTAAAGCTCCTGACTCAAGTCTGTTAATTCCAATATCAACAACAATTGATCCTTCCTTGATCCATGACCCTGGAATCAAACCTGGCTTTCCAACAGCAACACATAAAAGATCTGCACCTTGAACGAAATGTTTTAGATTTTTGGTAAATTTATGACATACCGTTACCGTTGCGCCCTCGAGTAATAATTCTAAGGACAAAGGCCTTCCCACGTGGTTTGAAGCGCCTACAATGACGGCATTAATACCCATTAATTCAATGTCATATTTCTTTAATAGAGTCACAATACCCAGAGGCGTGCATGGCCTCAGTGTTGGGATTCGTTGACTCAGTCTCCCAATGGTATAGGGATGAAAGCCGTCAACATCCTTCAACGGTGAAATCGCTTCAATGATTTTAGTTTCGTTGATATGGGAGGGGAGGGGGAGTTGCACAAGAATTCCATCTAACATTGGGTCATTGTTGAGCTCTCCAATTAATTTAAGAAGCTCGGTCTCGGATGTGTCACTTTTAAGGTCAAAGTCCCTCGATGCAATACCAATTTTCTCACAGGCACTCCTTTTATTTTTAACATAGACTTTTGAGGCGTTGCTATCACCAACCATAATGACAGCCAGAGATGGGGTCAGATTATGCCTCTCCTTCAAATCAGATACCTCAGCCCTAAGTTCCTCGAGAACCTCGCCGGCTATTTTTTTTCCATCAATGATTATCGCTGACATGTTATAGATCCTTTTTAATATTTTCTCATGCCATGAGCCGTTAACTCAAGGAACAGATATTAAACATTGACGATAATGATTGGATAGAAGTAATATGTTGAGCTTCAATGGTTTCGGGGTATAGCGCAGCCTGGTAGCGCAACTGCTTTGGGAGCAGTGGGTCGGCGGTTCGAATCCGTCTACCCCGACCATGACAATGCGCTCGTAGCTCAACAGGATAGAGCACCGGCCTTCAAATAGGAGCCCTTATAGGGAATTAAACTTATAAGGTGGATCGCACTGTAACGGGGAAACCTTAACAGGTAACGCTGATGGCAATCCCGTGGAAACTCTCATTGGGAGGATCCGTAGAGACTATACGTGCGACGTCTGAGATGACGAAGAGATAGTCCAGACCACAAACACGTGAGTGGCTGTGAAAGCAGTAGTGGTAAGCTAAGCCGGGGGTTGCAGGTTCGAGTCCTGCCGAGCGCGCCATTATGCTATATTAGCTTCTATATGGTGGGCGTAGCTCAGTTGGTAGAGCCCCGGATTGTGATTCCGGTGGTCGTGGGTTCGAGCCCCATCGTCCACCCCATTTAAATTATGAGTGCAGAACAGATTGGAATTTATGTTGAAGT
>JAYPDM010000007.1:0-53593 GCA_038125265.1 Gammaproteobacteria bacterium | reverse complement strand
TCTCCATTGATGGAGGTTACAAGAACGAACAATGCACCCTTGGGTGCATTGTTCATTTAGTTGATTAAAAATTTACTAAGCAGTTGAGGCAGCTGTAACTGGCGCTTGGCTCGAGTGCATTGAGCAATTGCTGATTTTGGGCAAAGGCTCTTAAAATATTATTCGGCATAAAACGCGTTGCCAATCCATTGAGTTTGACACCAAATATCTCTCTTATAATTATTTCTTCAAAGGATAATTCAGGCTCTAGGTAATTAATACGGTACTCTTCGAGTTCGGCAATCTCGACCGCTTTAGCAATCGCCTCGTCAATACCGCCCACCTCATCGACGAGATTAAGCTCAAGTGCTCTACTACCAAGCCAGACTCGACCGCCTGCTATGCTATTAATATACTCGGGGCTCTCTTCCCTTGAGCTCGAGACAACCGAGATAAAGCGGTCATAGCTGCGAGCTCCCCATTCAGCGAAAAGGGCATCGATTTCATCTGTCATCGGTTGATTAAGATCCCAGCTTAAGGCAGATGTATTAACGCCATCAAAGTTAACGCCTATTTTTTCAAAAAATTGATCAACGGTCGGAATGGCAATGGCGACACCGATAGAGCCTGTGATGGTATAGGGCTCGGCAAAGATATAGTCTGCTGGGGTAGAGATATAGACACCACCTGAGGCCGCGTAGTCTGACATGGAAACTACGACCGGAATGCCTTTATTTTTTGCCGCGAATAACTCGTCTCGTATCATTTCGCTAGCGATGATGGATCCCCCTGGGCTGTTAACTCGGTAGACAATAGCACGCGTGTTCTCATTGTTATGAGCGCGACGGATTTTTAAAACCTCGCTGTCTGCTCCAATGACACCCGATGCGCTCTCGCCTTCCATAATGGCGCCCTCTGCGTAGATGACAACGACCTCATCATTAGCAAGAGAGGGCTCCTCCTCAAGGGTGGTCATGTACTCACCAAAGAAGATATGGTTATAGCTACCAATTTCTGATTCTTCATCAGCACCGTAAGCTTCAACCATCCTCGCTCTAAAGTCAGGATAAGAGATGACCTCATCAATAAGGCCCATAGCTATCGCTTGCTCGATATTGGTAAAGGCGGCTTCTGGAATAAAGCTAAAAAAGGTATCCGAGAAGTTTTGTAATTCTGCAGCTTCAATGTCTCTGTTGCTGCCAATGCGTGCGAGCATTTCTTCCCAGATAGGCTCTAACAGTTCAAGTCTCTGGATCCTATCATTCTCCGACATATCGTCCCGAGTGATGGTCTCATTGGCTGACTTGAATTGTCCTTGGGAGTAGTCATGGACGGTGACACCAATTTTTCCAAGGAGCTCGTTCACGTAAGGGGCATCGCCTCCGAGTCCATTGAGATTCACAGCGCCTGCCTGATGCACAAGAATTTGATCGGCGCTCGAGGCTACCAAGAGATTAGCGGTGCTGTAGCGATCAGAGTAGGCGATCACCTCTTTGCCGGCATCACTTAAGCGCGCAACTTGTTCTGCGACCCTAAGGAGCGTTGAGGGGCCTGAATATCCTGCACTGCTAAAGTCTAAGAGGATCGCTGGAATCTCTTCATCTGCGACCAGGGCATCAATGAGCCTCTCAAAGTCTCGATAGGCGTATTGACTGGGAGCTTCTTCAAAGATCGATTCAAAGGAGTAGTCAACGCGCTCCTCTTCAACAAAAATACCCTCGGGGTTGAGGATCACGACCTTACCTGCTGTCACGACCTCCTCATCCCCTGAGAAGAGCATGGCAAAGATGACGATAAAATAGATGACAAATATTGCAGTAAAAATATTGACGGTAACTTTTCGGGTTACATCTAAAAATTTACCCACTTTCTTAAAAAAATTTTTCATTGTATTTCCTTAAATTAATAGACCTATGACGAGCCCAATGAATAATGCGATAGCCAAGTAAAAATAAAAAGCAATCTTACTATAGTTGGCCTCTGATTGCTTGCTCGCGAGGATCTCCTCGAGTTCACACTCAAAGACAGCTATGAGTGACAGCGTCGATTCCATCGAGGCAATACCCTCTTTTTCGAGCCTTTGGATCGTTCGAATGCTCAATCCAGCAGCATCAGCCAGCCTTTGCTGAGACCAGCTCCTTTGCCCACGAAGCGCTTTGATTTTATTTTGGTCGAGAAGCATTTAAAGTATGGGCCCTAAAACAAAGTACCCAAAAAGCCCACCCATTAGTGCAAAGATTAGAAGGATGAGTATATTAATTGACCAATTTGCTCCTTGTATGTGCTCATCGACGAGCTCACCATCTGCCTCTAGACGACAAAAGTACATCCCCTTCTTTGATACAGCGCCATAGGTAAGCTTAATCTTGCTCCCCTCAATTTCAGTTTCAAAGCTGTTAGTAAAATTCCAGCTCTTACGGTCGAGCAGTTTCTCATCGTTAATCCAGACGATCTCCCTTGAGCTCCATATCCCCATTTGCACCAGTATTTGTGCCCCCTTGTAAAAGAATGGGAAGTTTAAATATTTTTTTGAAAAAAAAGGTTTTGCATTCATAACTAACTCCTTAAGGGCATAGTAACAAATGCAGCTAAAAATTTTTATGACACTTTTATGCCTGTCGTAATATTGGCATAAAAAAACCGCGTCAGAGACGCGGTTTTTTATTTTCTTATGCTTTAAATCCTAGAAGTTTCTGCGGATAGAAATTCCATAAGTTTTTGGTTCCATAGGATAATGTCCCATCTTACCGTCTTGAAGCGGTGTATCAAAAACCGTTCCGTGGAGGTAGGTATCGTTGAGGTTTCTTGCCCAAAGTACCACTTCCATACCATTGGGCATCCTTGAGACTGCACGTAGGTTAACCATATCCTTTGCAGGCTGAAGTGCAAATGGATCGTTGTTGTTGTGCATCATCATGTCTGAGTAGCTAATGTACTGAGCTCCAAAGGTCAGTGAATAGCCACTATTAAATTCAAAGGTTTTAGCAGCATTAACTGAGAACCACTGATCGGATACATTGCTGACCCGGTCGCCTGATCTGTTACAGAAACCTTGGGTTAGGTATTGTGCTGCCTCGGTCGCATCTCCGGTATGGAAGATGTTTGAGATCTGGCAGTTACCGCTTTCAAAGTTTTCAAAGGTGGCATCGGTTGATGTGTATGCCAGGGCGATACTTGTGGTATCAGAAGGGAAGAAGAAAACTTCTGCCTCGACGCCGCTCACACTGACTTCACCCGCGTTTTGTAAGTTAAAGGCCGTGCCGGTAAAGGTATTGGTTTGTAGGTTCTCAACCTGCATATCGTAGAGCGCGAGGTTAACCCTCAAACCTGACTCTGGGAAGTCACGTTTAATACCGAGCTCAGTGGTCGTAGTATCTTCAGGCCCAAAGACTGGATTGAAGCCCACACCAATTCTGTCGGTATTCGTACCCCCTGATTTAAATCCGGTTCCATGAGAGACATAGATCAAGGTATTGTCGTTTGGAGTGAATGACAGTCCAATGTTACCTGTGACTCTGCTCTCGTCAACTTCCTCATTAATTCCAGCACGTGGACATAATCTTGCACTCAATGAGCAGTTAGCCCAACCAGAGGTATAAAGTACCTGAAGCGCAGGCAGGTAAGGAGCAGCGTTCATACCAGCTAACGTAGGATCAAAGGCATAAGTCGTTCCGCAATAAGCGGCAGCAGCTGCAGCCCCCATAACAGGAGTGGCTTGTGCCATGCAGACCTGATAGCCATAAGCTAAGGCTTGGTTACCGGTGATCCCTAAAGCTGCAGTGATAGCAGCTAAATTAACATCAGCCGCACCCGGTGTGGGGAGGCTCTCTGAGAACGTACTGCTTAGATCTTTATTTTCAGAGGTAAAGCGAATACCCGCATTTAAAGTTAGAGAGTCTGAAATTGCAAAGTCGACCTCACCGAAGACGGCTGAGGAAGTTTGTGACTGTTCACCACGATCTTGAATAACATTGCCCGCTGCAATCGGCGCGCCCAGTGTGTATCCAAAATTGGTTCCGTAGGCGCCATTGATAAACCCTATAAGTGTAGGGGATAGGGTATCCAATAGCGCTCCAAGAACATCAGGTGATACGCCAATGGCGTAGTTATTAAGCATGGAGCCTAATGTGAGGTCTTCCATACTGCTCAGATCCTGCGAGAAGAAGAATGCACCCAGCTGATATTGGATGTCTCCGTCTCCATTGCTGGCAATCCTAAATTCTTGTGTCAACGCAGATTGCTCAGATGATGAGACACGTTGACCTAAGTCAACATTTGTAAAATCCGTATCGGTAAAGTCATTAACATCAAAATTTCTAAGTGCGGTGATCGAGGTAAAGGTTGAATTCGCAAAGTCTTTTGTGATTTCAACAGAAACGCCTGAGTCTGTCGCAGATGAGTCAGGCAATGCGTTTAATGAAACCTGTCTGTTTTCGGCGCTGCCGGTTAGATAGGTAGTGCCTCCAAGCTGAGTCAGAATAGCATCGACGCCGTATACGGGGCCGCCGGTATCTGGGTCAACCCTGCCGGATGCGTAAAGCGCATCCTTGTGGGCAAGCGCTGCACAACACACTTCATCGAGCGTTGAATAATCGGCAATCAAGCGAATCGTTAACGTATCACTTGGGGTATAGAGAAATTGCTGCCTCATCCCTCTTCTGTTTCTATCATTCATGGTTGCATCAAGGTTGACAACATCCACAAAGCCATCTCTTTGGCTTGAGAAGATAGTGGTACGTGCGGCGACATTATCTGAGAGGCTCACGTTAAAGGCGCCTGATAAGTTCATGAGGTCGTATTCGCCAAAGCTGACCTCAAGAAAGCCATCTTGTTCGTGGGAAGGTGCAACGGTTCTAAGTAAGACAGCACCTGAAGCTGAGTTTTTACCAAACAATGTACCCTGAGGTCCGCGTAGGACCTCAACAGCCTCGACATCAACCAACTGATTAATCATTGAGCTCTGTCTGGCACGATAGATGCCATCAACGTAAAGCCCAACGGATGATTCTAACCCCCAGTTCTGGGCGCTGGTTCCTACCCCTCTAATAGAGAAGTTACCGGTGCTTGAGCTTTGGTTGGCGCCCACAATCAAGCTAGGCACGCTGGTCATTAACTCAAATACATCTTTGACCGAGTTTTCTGTCATGTAATCACCGGTATACGCAGAAACCGCGACAGGCACATCCTGTAAGTTTTCCTCACGCTTTTGGGCGGTTACAATAATTTCTTCAAGCTCCTGAGCGCCCACACTGCTGACACCGAAAAGGATAAGCACCGAAGCAAAAAGGGCCTTGGTATAACTAAAAGTACGTTGAATGATAGACATTCTTCCCCCTACTAAATTGTTGAACCTCTGATTTTAACGCTAAAACCCATAAAATGGACAGCTTTTCATAAAATTGCTTTACACCTTAAGGATCATCCCATAATATAAAAAATACTGTATATATTTACAGTACTTCTTAATTTTCTTTTAACTTTGAGACTGCTTTATGTTGTTGCCTTTCTATTTGGGTCCGGCTTATGTTGGATTTCCTAGTCCAGCGAGTGATTATATGGAGAATCCGATCGACCTGAACGAGCATCTCATAAAAAACCGTACCGCCACTTTTCTACTGCGCGCTAAAGGCGTTTCTATGATCGGTGCCTGCATTGCCGATGGCGCGGTACTGGTTGTTGATCGAAGCATGACCCCGATACACGGTGATATTGTGATCGCCTCGATTGATGGCGATATTGTATGCAAGCGACTGCTGCTCAGACCCCAGGCGGCATTACAGTCAGAGCACCCTGATTACCCACCGATTATGATCAGTGATTGTGCCGATGTTGAGCTGATGGGCAAGGTCACCGCTGTCATTAATCAGTTTAAATGACCATTGCGCTTGTCGACTGTGAGAGCTTTTATGCTTCTTGTGAGACGGTATTTAGGCCTGACCTTAAGGGTAAGCCGGTTGTTGTTCTATCTAATAATGATGGCTGCGTGATTGCAAGGAGCATCGAAGCCAAGCAACTCGGCGTGGCTATGGGCATTCCTTGGTTCAAGATTAGAGAAGACTATTTGAAAAAAGGGGGCATTGTTTTTTCCTCAAACTATGCTTTTTATGGTGATATGTCGAACAGAGTGATGAGCATCCTCAGATCGCTTTGTCCGAAAATGGAATGCTACAGCATCGATGAGGCTTTTTTAGATATGACCGACCTCGCCTCTCATTACGATCTTTATGAATTTGGTTGCTACATAAGAAGTGTGACAAAACAATGGGTGGGCATACCGGTAAGGATAGCCATCGGTCCTACCAAGACACTTGCTAAGGTTGCGGCCTATCAAATCAAAAGGCGAGGCATACAGTCAAAGGTCATGATTATTGATAGCCATAATAGGATCGATATGCTTAGGTCGACGCCTATTAGAGAGATCTGGGGCATAGGAAGCCGCATGAGTCGTCATCTGCATGGCATGGGCATTGATAATGCTTATGCATTAGCGAACAGCAATATTGCAACCATGCGAAAGCGTTTTAGCGTGGTCATTGAGCGCATGATTCGGGAGCTTAATGGCGAGTCGTGTATTGGGCTTGAGGAGTCACTCTCACCCAGAAAGCAAATTATTGTCAGCAGGAGCCTTAGATCACCGATTACAAGAGTCGAGGATGCAAGAATGCCGCTGAGTAATTTTGTCGCGCGCGCCGCTGAAAAGCTTAGATCCGAATATCAGCACTGCCAGCGCATGAGTATCTTTATCAGGACTAATCGTTTTTCGAATCACAGACAGGCATGCATTACCGATCAGCAGACCTTTCCTGTTCCAACGAATGACTCAAGGCTCATGCTAAGAACAGCCAATGGCATGCTCAATAAAATATTTCGTAAGGGCTATCGGTACAGCAAGTTAGGTGTCATCCTGGATGACTGTACCTTGGCCTCGAGCGTACAGGGGGACCTGTTCTTAGCCCAAGATACGCATGCATCCAAGCTTATGCAGTCAATCGATCAGATGAACCAAAAGGGAGCTCGACTTTTTTTCGCCTCACAGCATGGCACCTTTAGCTATCCAAGAAATCAACAGCAAGTATCACAGAGATATACAACATGCTGGGAGGAGCTGCCCACGGTTTCATAGTAATATGATGGGCTATGAAAGAAGCCGAGGTCAAAGCCTATCTATTGGAGCAGGATCCAAAGTTAGCGAAGGTATTAAAAGCGGGTGTGAGTTGTCCATTCTTTGAGGAGCCAAAGATTTCACAATATCGATTATTGAGCTGTCTTGTTGAGATCATCATTGGCCAACAGGTATCTAACAGTGCTGCTCAAAAAATTTGGAATAATTTTAAAAAGAACACTAAAACCCTAAAGGCCTTGGAAGAAAAGATATTAGGACTTGAAAATCATCCCGATAAAAGAGAGGGGCTCTCGGGACAGAAGATAACATACCTAAAAGGGATTGTTGTGGCGATGCGTGACCAAGAAATTAAGATGAACCAATTTTCTAAACAGAGTGATGACGAGGTGATGGAGAATCTCACAAGACTCAAGGGCATTGGTCCATGGACTGCAGAGATGTTCTTGATGTTTGGATTGCATCGTCTCGATGTATTTTCCAATACCGATTATGGTTTAATCCAATCCGTAAAAAAGCTTTATAAGAATAAAACGCTCTCGATCAAAGAAATTGATAAGATTACACATAAATGGCGACCCTACAGGTCAGTTGCCAGTTGGTACCTGTGGTTGGATCATGATGGTTAATATAAGGTTTGATGATGATTAAAGGGTATCAAGTCCACTGGAAAAGTTTTAATGAGCTCAGCAAGGAGGAGCTCTATCAACTTTTAAGACTGAGGCAGGAGGTCTTTATTTTAGAGCAAGACTGCCCATACATAGATGCCGACAATACAGATCAGTCAGCCATGCATTTACTTTGTTTTGAGGGGAATGATCTGGTTGGCTACCTCAGAGCATTTCCCGAAAAGGTCAAATACGAGCATCCCTCCATCGGTAGGGTGGTTGTTCCGATCAGTCACCGATCTAAGGGCTTGGGAGTAGCGTTAATGAGGGAGTCGATGGACTATGCCTTGAAACAATTCAAGGCAAAAAAAATTATTATATCGGCTCAGTTTCGATTGAAGGGCTTCTATGAGAACCTTGGGTTCATCGCTGTGGGTGAGATTTATCTTGAGGATAATATTGATCATATCGAAATGCATTATGAGGTATAGGCTTTTATTGATTCTATTAATGCTGAGTCCTTTATGGGTTAAGGCTCAAAATCTCGAGGACTTTAAGTGGCAATACCGATTGTTGGTCATTAACCATGACGGACAGAGAGGTGACATGATGCATGATATCGTTGCTTTTAATTTAGATTTTGCTTGTGAGATGAGAGAGCGCAGAATACTGGTAGTTGAGTATATTAATGGCATGCATGAAAACTTAAATGCTTGGCCATTAGATGAGGAGGGGATTTGGCTGATTGGTCTTGATGGCGGTATCAAGGATTACTCTCAGGATACCAGTATTCTTGACAGGCTTTTTGATCGAATTGATGCTATGCCCATGCGAAGGTCTGAGCTTTTAAGACAAAGTGAGTGTGAGACGTAATGGATTTTAATTTGCTGTCAATGTTTGGAATTGCATTTTTAGCACTCATCGCAGGTGCTATTAACACGATTGCGGGTGCAGGCTCTAATTTAGTGGTTCCAGCACTTATATTGTTTGGGTTACCCGCAGAGATTGCTAATGCAACGAATCGTGTCGGCATCATTGCACAATCAAGTTCAGCTCTGGCAGGATTTAAGCACTACGGAAAGTTTGATACCAGCGATTTGGGGCTCATACTTATCCCCATTATCATAGGTGGCCTCGCTGGTGCCTCTGCAATAGCGAATATTAATACTCAGTATGTAAAATTTGTCATTCTGGGGGCTATGATTTTAATGGCCTGTATCACTTACTTTAAGCCACAAACTGTCGTACCTCCGGAAGGAACGCCCATAAAGAAGATGCGAAATACTCCATTGGCTTGGCCAGTCCTCTTTTTTGTTGGATTTTATGGGGGGCTCGTTCAGGCGGGGGTAGGTTTTTTGCTCATCGGTGCTATTGCGGGCAACCTTAGATACGACATCTTAAAAACTAATGCATTGAAGCACTTATGCATGCTTGGGTTCACATTTATGTCTTTGGCTGTTTTTATCTGGTATGACTTAATTAATTGGCTCATTGGTCTTGTGCTGTCTGTTGGATATATAATCGGTGCACAAATTGGCGTTAAGCTGGCAGTCAAGGCCTCGCCAAGTAGCATCAAGACATTTTTATTTTATATGACAATCGTAGCTTGTATCGCAGCACTGATTAGTTAATCAGCTCTACCGTAATTATCTTCAAGGCGAACGATATCATCTTCGCCCAAGTATTCCCCTTGTTGGACCTCGATGATGGTAAGGTCACTGTCACCAGGATTTGAAAGACGATGTTTCGCCTCGAGGGGTATAAAAAAGGTGTCACCTACTTTCCCCCGATGTATCTCCTCGTGAATTTGGACATCAGCAATGCCAGCCACGATAACCCAATGCTCTGCTCTTTGATGATGATATTGGAGGCTAAGTTTTTGCCCTGGCTTTACAATAATTTTTTTTACCTGAAAGCCAGGGGATTCCTCAAGTGACTGGTAAGATCCCCAGGGCCTATGAACCACTTCACCCACAACATTGATATGTTTCTCCATGATTGTATTGTACTTATTTTTAGAGGAAGGAAGCAAAAGAAAGACGAGAACGATGAGCCAACCTATGACAGGGACTAGGCATAAGAGCAGCATCCAACCGCTTTGATTAACGTCATGCATTCGCCTCACACCTACAGACAGCCCAGGAAAGAAGGTTGCTAATTCCCAGATGATATAAAGAGGTTTGCTCACTAAAAAAACTGGGATGGCAATCAATAACCAAATAAATAAGTAAGACCAGTATTCTGCCCTTGAAGCACACCCCTCAAAATTTCGGTAGTTCTTAGTAAGACAATTTAAAAAGTAGGCAAAAACTTTATCCATATCAAAACTCAATTAAAACAGGCGCATGATCTGAGGGTCTCTCAAGTTTTCTTGGGGCCTCATCAATGAGAGCTTTTTTTAGTTTAATTTGATCTGTGCAGAGCACAAGATCGATTCTAAGGCCAAGGTTTCTTCGGTATCCCGCTGCTCGGTAATCCCACCAGCTGTACTGAACAAGCTCAGGATGCATGAAGCGAAAGCTATCATTGAATCCAAGACTGTATAGCTCTTTTAATGCCTCTCGCTCAGGCTGACTGCATAAAATTTTATCTTTCCATGCTTCGGGGTCATGAACATCAGCATCCTCCGGAGCTATATTAAAATCACCCATTACGACTTGCTTCGTAGTTTTATTAAGCGAAGCACTGATATTTTCTTTTAAGGCTTCTAGCCACGCTAATTTATATTGATATTTATCGCTCCCAACGGAGTTTCCATTGGGGACATAAATATTCCAGATAATATGATCATCAATCATGCCCGCGATTACTCTTTTTTGGTCGTCTTCAAATTTTTCTAAATCCATAAACACAAAGTCGATGGGTTTTTTTGAGAGCAGCGCTACACCGTTATAGGTTTTTTGGCCATTGACATAACAATAGTAGCCGAGGCGTTCGAACTCATTAACGGGAAAGTCATCATTGATGCATTTAATTTCCTGGAGGCCTAACACATCGGGAGCATTAAGCTCGATCCACTCCAAAACTTGTTCAAGTCGAACTCTAATGCTATTTACATTCCAAGAGACAATTCTCATGATGGTTTTAGATGTTTAACGTTTGACGTGTCTGGCCGTGTGCCATGCCACCACTCAAAAGAATAAGCAGCTTGTTCAACTAACATTCCCCACCCGTCAATACAATCAAAGGCATTTTGCTCTCTCGCAAAGTCAAGAAAGCTTAGTGATTTTAAGTCGTAATTCAGATCATAGCAGACAGTATTTTTTGTGATAATTTCCCTGGGTATATTGAATGTTTCATTACTCAATCCTGCTGAAGATGTATTTATGATTAAATCAAAAGGAGCATGCAATTCATCAGCAGCTAAACAATTGATTTGATTTTTTAAGCCAAAGAGGTTGATGAGCTTTAGTGCATTATCCATCGTTCGATTAGTAAGGGTAAGAGAGCATGGTTTCTTTTCAAAGAGGGGAAGAAGAATTCCAGATGCCGCACCGCCAGCACCTATAATCAAAATAGATTTATCCTCAATATTTATTGAGTGATTAATTTCAAGGTCATAAATTAATCCCAGAGCATCCGTATTATGACCGACCAGCCTTTGATCCTCATCGATTTTGATGGTGTTAACACAATTAAGTCTTGCTGCCATTGGGGTGTGCCTGTCACAAAATTCAAAAGCATTAAACTTATGTGGCAAAGTTACATTAAGCCCCTGACCGTTATGATTAAAAAACTTAGAGACTATTTCTGCAAAGGCATTTTGGGGCGCATGAATCTTTTCGTAACTGATCTCTAGATTAAATTCTTTGGCAAACGCCTTATGAATGAGCGGCGATAAGCTATGTTCAATGGGAGATCCAATGACACCATATTTTTTTGCATTAGCCATTTCTTATAATTTTTTTTGTCTCGTAATCATAAATCGCGGTTGCATGACCCAGTTTACCGACTTTTTTTCCGACTATGTAATCAATATTTTTTTTAAAAATTCTTCGAACTTGTAACGCATCGGTCGCAGATGGACGGTTCGAGATATTAGCGCTGGTTGATACGATAGGAAAATTTAATAAATGACAAATGCCTGATGCAACAGGGTGATCTGTCACCCTAATGGCAATTTTATCCCTTCCCCCTGTAATCAAGGGGTGTGCCTTGGGTCCTGACTTTACAATGAGGGTATAAGGGCCAGGCCAATTTGTAAAACGCATAAGATCATTCAGATCCAGGGCTTCATCAATATAACCATAAAACTTTTCAATTTGATCGCTAATTAGGATTAAGCCTTTGTTCGATGCTCTTTGCTTAATGCTTAATATTTTTTTTACTGCAGAGATCGAGCTTGGTTTGCAGCCAAGTCCAAATACACCCTCAGTGGGGTAGGCAATAATTCTGTCCTTTTTTATGTGATACGCGGCTAGATTGGTTTGGTGTTTCACTAGGTAGTTTTTTTAGCTCTCTTTTTTTTCGTTTTTTTCTTTCGAGCAGGAGCCTCCGCTATCAGCTGAATACACTCCTCAAGCGTTAAGGTAGCTGGCTCCCTATCTTTGGGGATCTTTGCATTTTTATTTCCATCAGTGATATAGGGACCGTAACGACCATTGAGAACTTGTATAGCAGAATCATCAAATACTTTAATTATTTTATTCTTATCGGCCTCTCTTTTTTCATGGATCATCTCAAGAGCACGATCCAGAGTTATCTCAAAGGGATCCTCGCCTCTGATTGAGACAAACTCATTCCCAATTTTTACGTAGGGGCCAAAGCGACCGATGTTTGCAATAATCTCCTCGCCCTGACTATTCTCACCGAGCAATCTAGGCAGATTAAAAAGAGCCAGCGCTTCATCTAGGGTAATCTTATTCATAGATTGACCTGGCCTTAATCCTGCAAATTTAGGCTTTTCCTCATCTTCTCGAGTTCCTATTTGAACATAGGGGCCGAACCTTCCAAGTCGAACACTGACAGGCTTGCCTGACTCAGGATCATCACCGAGTAGCCTGCTTTGGAGCGCCTCATCTCTAGAAACTCCCTCTTCTTTTTCTTGCAAGAGATGTATAAAGGGCCCCCAAAACTCCTGCAGCACATTATTTAATATTTTTTCACCTCGAGAAATTGCATCCAGATCATCTTCGAGTGTCGCCGTGAAGTCATAATCAACATACTTGGTAAAGTGTTCACCTAAAAAGTCACTGACTACTCGACCGGTATCGGTAGGCATAAATCTTCTACCATCAAGTTCAACATACTCTCGATTTAGAAGTGTAGTAATGATTGATGCATAGGTTGAGGGCCTGCCGATTCCAAATTCCTCTAGGGTTTTGACCAGTGATGCCTCTGAATAACGGGGAGGCGGCTCAGTAAAATGCTGATTACACACTAAGTCCTCAATGCTAATAAGATCTCCCTTATTGAGCTTTGGAAGGTTCATATCTTCAGGGTTATCTCTTTGATCATCAACATAGAGCGCCATGAATCCAGGATCAATAAGAACAGATCCAGACGCCCTGAAGAGAATTTGATCATCATTAAGTGTGCTAGGTACCAATTCTAACCTTAGGGTCTCATAGGTCGCCTCTTTCATTTGCGAGGCAACCGTTTTATTCCATATAAGCTCATAAAGTTTGTACTGCTCTTCACTCAAGTATTTTTTTATTTTGTCTGGTGTCAGTGAAAGATCGGTAGGTCTAATTCCCTCATGTGCTTCTTGTGCATTTTTAGATTTATTTTCATACTCACGAATAGCCTGAGGTAGGTAGTTATCTCCAAAGATTTCTTTAACGATATCTCTAGCTTGTACGATTGCATCATTCGATAAAGAAACAGAATCTGTTCTCATATAAGTTATCAGTCCCACGGTCCCATTGCCCACATCGATGCCCTCGTAGAGTTTTTGAGCAACTGACATGGTTCTTCGAGTCGTGAATCCTAGCTTCCTTGATGCAGCTTGCTGCAGCGTGGAGGTTGTAAAAGGGGCGGTTGGTTGCCGCCTTCGAGTTCCGGTCTTTACATCAAAAACGGTAAGATTTTCCCTAGATTTTTCTAGGATGAGAGTTTTTGCATCCTCAATAGAGTCTTCATTTACAAAACTGAATTGTTCAAGTTTCTCATTATTAAAACGTACTAACCTCGCTTTGAATTCGATGTTATCTTTTGAAAGTTTTGAGTCCATATCCCAATATTCTTGAGGGATAAAAGCCTCAATTTCTTTTTCTCTTTCAACAATAAGTCTTAGTGCTGGACTTTGCACACGTCCGGCTGATAAGCCCCTATGAACTTTTTTCCACAAAAGGGGGGATAGGTTAAAACCTACCAAATAGTCAAGCGCTCTTCTTGCCTGTTGTGCATCGACCAACTCACTTGAGATATCCCTTGGGTTTGCCATAGATTGGTTGACAGCTTTTTTAGTTACTTCATAAAAAACGACTCGCTTTATGGCAATATCTTTCAGTAAGTCTCGATTTTTTAATTCCTCTGCCAGATGCCAACTGATTGCCTCTCCCTCTCGATCAGGGTCAGTTGCTAAGATTAACTCATCAGACTTACTCAGTGCTTTGATGATCGAATTTAGATGCTTCTCATTTCTCTCGATAATCTCATATTTCATAGAGAATCCTTCTTCAGGTTTCACCGCACCAGTTTTAGGCACTAGGTCTCTGATATGCCCGTAAGAGGCCATAACCTTAAAGTCACCACCAAGGTATTTTTCAATTGTCTTGGCTTTTGCTGGTGATTCTACTATTACAAGTTTATTCATAGTCTTAGTTTAGGGTTTTTAGAATTTCAGGCTCATGCGCATGAGTAAATAAAAAGTCATTATTATGATTTTTTGTACCAAATAGTATCATTGCAATAAGAAACCTCATTGAATCCTCAGAAAGATCCTCATTATCAATGAGCTTTAGTTTATCTAAAATTAACTCTCTTTCGTCTTGATTTATAAGTTTCATGGATTCAATTTTCATAATGTAATTAAGAAATTCTGGATCGATAAGATCTAATTCCTCATCAGTAAATGTTCGAAAGGAATCTTTACCAGCGAGTGCTGCGGGTGATTTTGGTACGTCTTGATTTAGGTTAGCAATCCAGTCAAGTACATAGGAAATACTGTCCGATGAGAAGCCCTGCCTGACAAGCTTAAGCTCTAAAGATTCACGAGTTAGCTCGATTTCAGTGAGATCGTTCTCATCGACCATAAGACAAATTGCTTTTAAAATTTTTTCAGACATGAGCGCAAATTTGGTAATTAGGATAGGGAGAATGAATTAAAAAAACATCAGAGTCAACCCAATAGAAATATTTTTTAAATTTATTTTAGTAGAATGAGAGGACTACATTATTTATATTTTTAGTTTAAAATCATCACCTTAATATGACATTGCTTACTATACTTGAGTACCCAGACCCTAGGCTTAGAACGATTGCTGAAGAGGTAACCACGTTTGATGAGGACCTGAAAAAATTTGTCGCATTGATGTTTGAGACCATGTATCAGGCTAAGGGTATCGGTCTTGCAGCCTCTCAGGTTGATCATCATTATCGCGTTATCGTGATTGACATCTCAGATGAAAAAAATGATCCGATATGCCTGATTAACCCTAAAATCATTAAGTCAGAGGGCAAGACGAGCTATGAGGAGGGCTGCTTATCGGTGCCAAACTTTTTTGAAAAAGTTGAACGTGCCGAGAAGATAACTGTGAACTATCAGAGCTTGGATGGATCAGAGCACGAGATGGAAGCTGGTGGATTATTGGCCATTTGTATACAGCATGAGATGGATCATTTGATTGGAAAGCTTTTTGTAGATTATCTTTCAACGCTTAAAAGGAACAAATTTAAAAAGCTACTAGAGAAAAGACTTAAAAATCCAGATGCTGAAGACTTTCAAGATCAGGCTGGAAGGAAAGCGATATAAATAATCGAATTGAGCATATCTTATTTGCTGGGAGCTCCGTTTTTTCAAAAAATATTTTAGCGGACCTTCTTCAATATCCCATTAAGACTCTTAATGTCCTAACGCAACCTGACCGACCCTCAGGCAGGGGTAAAGCCTTAGCCCCAACGGCTGTAAAAGATTTTGCATTAAGCCAGCATATAAATTGTTTTTCTCCCATCGCCCTTGATGATAGGGCACATGATGAAATTTTAAGTATGCAAAGGCCAGACTTGATGATTGTAGTTGCCTATGGCCTCTTAATACCAGAATGGTTAATTGAATGGCCAGTTCTTGGAGCCATTAATATTCATACCTCCCTTTTGCCAAGATGGAGGGGGGCTTCCCCTATACAGAGTGCGCTTAAGAGCGGTGACAAAGAAACAGGCATTACAATCATGAGAGTCAGTAAAAAATTAGATGAGGGGAATATAATTTATCAGTCGAAACTTTCTACAGAAGGAATTAAAAATACGGAAGAGCTTTCTCTCCTCATGGAAGAAGAGGCTAAAGTATATTTTAAAGATTTATTTAATGACGCAACAATAGATTTAAGCGGTGTGCCACAAAACCATGGGGAGGCAACGTATTGCCAAAAAATAAAAAAAACGGACGGTCTTATTGATTGGAACAACTCTGCATTATCTATATTTAATTTGATAAGGGCCTATAATCCTTGGCCCATGGCCTATTCTTTTATAAATACTGATTCAAGAATTAGAATCATAGAGGCAGAGGTGATTGAAGAGGACCATCACTTTCTCCCAGGCCAGGTCATCGAATTCAATAAAAAACATTTAGTAGTTGCCTGTAAGAAAAATGCACTCAAATTAGTCAAGGTACAGCTTGACGGAGGAAAAGTCATTACTCACAAAGATTTATTTAATTCAGGTAAAAACATTTCACGTTTTGGATAGCAAAAGCTCAGCTAATAGCGAATTAATCATTGATGTCATCAGAGCATTTGATTCTATTTTAGAAGGTAAAAGTGCGTCTGAGTTTATCTATAATCCTGAAAGGAAAGATAGTGCTGAGTTTAATTTTTTATTATACGGTATGCTCAGATGGCATCATCAGTTGATTTATTTAATCAATCTCTTGGCGAAGAAAAATATAAATTCTTGGCAAAAAAATCTTATTCTTCTGCTTGAATTAGGTCTTTTTCAGATCCTTTTTAGCAATAAACCAGAATATGCGGTTGTCAATAACGCAAACAATGCAACATTTGCATTAGGCATTGGGAAGGCTAAATCCATTATTAATGCTTGCTTAAGGTCATTTCTAAGAGAAAGGGATAAGTTTCTATTCCAACTTCATTCGAAGGATGAGGCAAATTATGCACATCCTGAATGGATGATTAAATATTTTAAAAAGCAATTTCCTAATGATTGGCAAAATATTCTTACAAAAAATAATGTACAAGCCCCCATGATGGCTCGTATTAACTCTAGGCTCATTACCAATCAAGAATACAAAAAGGTTTTGAGTAGTAAAAATATTTCTTATATTGAATCCAAGGAGATGCCATTTGGGGTCATTATCGATCCCCCTAAGCCGTACAGGAATCTCCCCGGCTATGAAACAGGCTTGGTTTCAGTTCAAGATTTTTCAAGTCAAATAGTTGTCCAAGAATTAAATCCAAAAAACGGCGAGACTATTTTAGATATTTGTTCAGCTCCAGGAGGAAAGCTTGGATATATTTATGAGTTAGCGCCTCAAGCTAAAATCACATCTATTGAAAAGGATGAAGTTCGCTATGAATACATGTTAAAAAATATGGAAAGACTCGGTGTAGTTGGAACATTTTTAAATATGGATGGTCAAAAGATTGAGAATTCCTTTCCAAGTGAAAGCTTTAATAAAGTGCTCATTGATGCTCCGTGTAGTTCATTAGGGGTCATTAGAAGACATCCAGAAATTAAGCATCATAGAAGACGAGATGATTTTAATTCTTATCAGGTTACACAGATTGCTTTGATTAAAAGTGCTTGGCCTTTATTAAAGAGGGGTGGAGAGTTGCTTTATTCTGTATGCACTTATTCTGATGAAGAAACAAATGAGGTAATCAGCAAGATTAAAGAAGAATTTGAAAATATCAAGATCATCAGCAAACGCTTAATATTGCCTGGTGAGAATGGGATGAATGGGCTTTATTATGCTAAATTAAAAAAATTATGAAGCAAAAATTTGTATACATAATCCTTTTTCTCTTTTCTTCGGTTTCATATTCACAGGAACAAGGGAGCTTTAGTATTCAATCAGTCAATACTGAATTGAATGATGGGGTGCTCATATTAGATGCAAACATTGATCTGAATCTACCAGATCGAGCTATTGATGCAATTTATTCAGGGATAAATTTATCTTTTTATGTCGATATTGAGATGAATCGATACAGAAGGTTTTGGTTTAACGAGAGCATTGCTACGCTCAGACAAGAATATGATTTAGCTTATAACGAAATTACAGAAAGGTTTACCATAATAAATTTGAACTCTACTGAAGTTTCAACCTTTGCATCATTGGAGTCAGCATTAAATTTTCTTGGAAGAATTTCAAGGCTGCCGATAATTGATGCTTCGCTCATAGATCAGTCTACCAATCATTTTATAGAGTTAAGGTCTGGAATGGTAATTGATTCAGATTCAAGATTCGATCGTATCATCAATATTCTTAGAAGGGATGAGAATATTGAGAGTGACTGGTTTGAATGGCAGGTAAATTAAGAACTAAGGCAATACTTTTTGCTTTATTAGTATTTATTCTTTTATGGATAGTTTTAATCTTTATTTTTTCTGCTATTGATCAAGATAGTAGCGACTTTACTTTTTACCAAGAATTAATAGCAGTTATAAGTTTTATCGGTTTTTTAGTTCTAACGGTAGTATTGGCTGGCAATGCTTTTGCTTTTATAAGGGATTATAGAAATAAAATTCCTGGATCAAGAATCAGTCTCCGCATTCTCATAGCTTATGGCGGTCTTTTGGTCATACCCTCTTTGATCATTTTTATTTTTTCACTTCGTTATATTAATAGTGGTATCGATAATTGGCTCAATCTAGGTCTTGATTCTGGATTAGTACAGGCTGTTGAGCTTACCCAAGAGGCGATAGATATAGAGGCAAGGCAATACCTTGGTGAAATAGAAACACTTGCTGAGGCCTTGCGAAGAGCCAATACCGTTGATCAATTGGGTATATTGAATGATTTCATACTGCAAACGGATGCTATAGAGGCAATGATACTCAATGCGAATAATCAAATAATTAGCATTGCAACTGAGGATGTAATGAACCTCCAACTATCGCCAACTACTAACATTAACATTAACTTTGATCAGAATAATCGCTACCTTGAACTTCAGTCACTAGATAATGGAAGCTATGAAGTATTAGTAGGTATGCCACTCGTTACTAACCAAAACTTTACCCAAGAGAATGTTCTCTTTGGAAGATTCAGGGTCAATGATGATTTAAGTTTTCTTGCTAACCAAGTTCAAAGCAGTATTAACCAGTATCGTGAACTAACTTTTCAAATCCCTAATATTAAATTTAGCTTCACACTCTTTTTAAGCATCATTCTTGTTATTACTTTCTTTACTGCTCTTTATGGTGCAATCGTTCTAACAAGGAGGTTTGTTCAGCCAATTCAAACTTTACTTTTAGGCACTGATGGAATATCAAGGGGGAATCTTGATATAGAGCTTGAATACGAAAGGCAAGATGAATTTGGGCAGCTCATTCAATCATTTAACCTTATGAGTAAAAATTTAAAACAAACTGATGATCTTCAAAAAATTACTCAGCGTAGCTTAATTGATGAACAGAATAAGCTTGCAAGCATACTTGCTAATTTATCAAGTGGTGTCATCGCAATTAAGGACGATGGAGAAGTGATCATCACGAACGAAATGATTTTTGAAATTTTAAAAGAAAAAGAATCGAGCTTTAATGGGTTACACCTTAATGAGGTTAAATGCCAATCGCACATTGCACAATCAGTATTTCAACTTATCAAAAATAAATTTCAACTTCAGCTTTATGAATGGAAAGATCAAATTGAAATACAAGAAAAATCTAATACGTATGTATTTAATTTGTCCGCATCAACCTTCCGTTACGAATCTATTAGTGGTTTTATTGTTGTTATCGATAACGCAACAGAACTTGTGCAGGCTCAACATGAAGCAGCATGGGGAGAGGTAGCACGGAGACTGACACATGAAATAAAAAACCCCTTGACTCCCATTAAGCTCTCTGCAGAAATGATTCAAAAAAGACTTAAGAGCAATGAGGTGATTTCTCGCGAAACTTTAGAGAAGAGTACGACAACGATTATAAATGAAGTTGATAACTTAAGAAGGATGGTCGATGATTTTGGTGAATATGCCAGGGGGCCAAGTTTAAAGCTTGAGCACGTTCATGTTAAAGAGTTGCTCGAAGAGATTATTAATTTGCATCTTCATCGTACAGAAAAGGGACAATTAATTCTCAATGTAGCTGACACTGTAGATTCTATTGAGACGGATAAAGGAAGATTCAGACAAATTTTATTAAATGTAATCAAAAATGCTTTTGAAGCCTCAGTGATTAAAGGCAAAGAAAGAGTTGAAATCAATGCATTAATTTCTAAGAATAAAAAATTACAAATTGAAATTACGGACAATGGAACTGGATTTTCTGATGAAATGCTTAGAGATGCATTCAAACCCTATATCAGTACTAAATCTAAAGGTACTGGCTTAGGATTAGCGATTGCGAAAAAGCTTATCGAGGAGCAAAATGGAACGATTGAGCTTTTCAATAACGAGATAGCAGGGGCTACCGTGACACTTAAATTTCCATTAAGAGTTAGTAATGAAAAATAAAATATTAGTTGTTGATGATGAGCCTAATATATGCCTCTTAATCAAAGAGATACTGGAGGATGAGGGCTTTCAAGTTGATATTGCAAATAATGGAGAGAAAGCCAGAGATGCGTTTAATAAAAATATCTATGGGCTTGTGCTTTTAGATGTTTGGATGCCAGATGTCGATGGTATCTCATTGCTCCGAGAGTTTATTAATCAGAAGCAAGAGACAAACTTTATCATGATGTCCGGGCACGGTACTGTTGATACTGCAATCCAGGCAACTAAGTTCGGAGCAAAAGCCTTCCTCGAAAAACCTATATCTTTAAATCACCTGGTAGAGACCATCAGGTATTACACCTCAGAAAAAAAAGATGCCGATATAAATGCCAGTAAACTCTATGAAAATAAAATTCCAATTAGTCTCCAAGGTAATTCAAGTTCTGCAATTAGATTTCAAGAAAAAGTTAAATCTTTAATTAATGATGCTGATCATTATTTTATATCGGGTAGTTTTTTTTATGAGTGGGATAGTTTTGATCAATATCTTACGCATCAACTTCAAGAATCAGGTAAGAATAAAATTTTAGCTGACCCCTTTGGTAGTGAACTAAAAGGTGCAGATATCGTGCTTATTAATTTGGAAAATTATGACATTAAATATAATCTTAAAAAGGTTAAAAACTTTTTTGATCGATCCTTACCGTCAGGATCAAAAGCTATTGTTTATTCAAAATCAATTAGTATCGATCAATTTCAGATAAATTTTTCTAAGCAAAATTTCAATTTTATTGAAATTCCAAAACTATCTGAGGTACGCGAAGATATTTTAAAAAATTTTATTCATTTATTTAAATCCCAGTTTAATATTGAGCCACATTTAACAAATGAGCAGATAGCCTTACTAGAATCTTATTCATGGCCTTTTGAATACCTAGAGCTAAATTTTGTTGTAAAAAATTTCAATAGTACCAATGAATTAGTTTTAGGACTTTCACAAAGCGAACTATTATCCGATGCACTTTCGCTTACAAACGATATTCTTGGCCTAAACTATAAAAAAGCAAAAGAGGTCTTTGAATACGTGTACTTTAAGCATCATCTCAAAAACTCAAATGAGATAATAAGTCGACTGGCAGGAAGGATAGACGTTGAGAGAACTTACCTTTATCGGAAGCTCAAAAAACTAAATATTCAATAGTGTTATAGATCAACGGTAATGGAATAAATACCAATACTATCAAGAATTTCTTTGTATTCTATTGCCTCTTCTTCAGAAAAAGGACCAATTCTTACCCGATGGATATTTCTTCCAGCTAATTCAGAAACTTGAATCTGACCTGTGAGGTTAAAATTTTGTAGTCTTTGAAGCATAGCCTCCGCATCAACCCTTTGCTGGAAGGCGCCCACTTGAATTGCTAATAAATTTTCTGTATCTGTATCAACGCTTGCCGACAATTGTGATTCAGCAACAACATCTACTGCTGACAAAGAATCATAGAAAGAGAAATTAAAGTCTAAGTCTGCTGTGGATTCAGATTCATTCGTTTGGAGGGTTTCAGGCTGAACAAATCGAATACTGTTGTATGTAACTAAAGCAATCATTGCAAGAACACTTCCAAAAAAAAGCGATTGCAAGAAATTTAATTTAATTTGAATAATGCTCTCTTTTTTCATCAGTTACATTTTTTCTGGAGCCGAGACTCCTATTAAGTCCAGTACATTATTAATAACAAACTTTGTCGCATAGCAGAGCGATAATCTTGCTCTCATCAGTGCTTCATTATCTACAATCACCTTATTTGCTGCATAATTCGTATGAAAGAGGGAGCTTATGTTTTTAGCATAGCTTGTAATGATCTGGGGGGATAGAGTCTTGCTTGACATTTCGATGTGCTCCGGAAATTTTGATAGTTCTTTCATTAAATTTATTTCTTGATCATTAGTCAAAAGACTTAAGTCAGAAGTACTCACTAATTTTTCTAAGCTTATATCGTTCTGCCTTAATATGCTGCAAAGTCTTGCATGAGCATATTGAACATAAAATACTGGATTTTCGTTGCTGTGCTCAACTGCAAGCGTCATGTCAAAGTCAAGATGTTGATCACTGGATCTACTAACATAAAAAAAACGAGTGGCATCATTGCCAACCTCATCTCTCAACTCACGTAAGGTAATATAGTTACCGGAGCGCGTACTCATTTGTACCTTCTCTCCTTTTTTGAAAAGAGAAACAAATTGGATAAATATGACTTTAAGTAACTTCGGATCCTTCTTTGAGGCTTCAAGTCCAGCTTCCATACGTTTTAAATAGCCATGATGATCAGCGCCCCACACATTGATATATTGATCAAAGCCTCTTTCATATTTATCGATATGGTAGGCAAGGTCGGATGCAAAATAGGTCGGCTGTCCATTTTCTCGAATTAAAACTCTATCCTTATCATCACCAAATTCCATAGAGCTAAACCATAGGGCCCCGTCTTTTTCATAAGTAAAGTCGCTATCTTTAATTTTTTGGATACAATCCATATAAATATCGCCACTAAGGAACTTTTTCTCCGATGCCCAGATATCGAAAGTAACGCCAAACTCACCAAGATCGTGCTTTATATCAGAGAGAATTGAATCCAGGCCGGCATTAAAAAATAGATCATAATCTTGATCTAAAAGATTTTTGAGCTCATTTATAAGATTATCAAGAGACTCCTCAGAACTATCATTATCATCTAGGAGATGAATAAGTTTATCTGAGGGAGGGAACTGAAACCCTTTTTCTCTATGTATGTTTAATGCAATTTCTTCAACATATTCAGCTTGGTAACACTTTTCAGGATAATTGAATGATCCGTTGTTTAATTGCAAATACCTTAGGTAAACACTGAGAGCAAGAATATCCATCTGACGCCCCCCGTCATTGACATAGTATTCCTGTATGACTTCCTCACCACTTGCTTTTAGAATGTTTGCCATCGTGCTTCCGTATGCCGCACCCCTACCATGCCCTACATGAAGCGGGCCGGTAGGATTTGCTGAAACATACTCAATTAAAATCTTTTTTGGATTCTCGCGAACGATTTTTCCGTAATCCGCATTTTGCTTGAGGATGGATTTCAGTTCATCGGTATAGACTTCATCGTTAATAAAAATATTTATAAATCCTGGACCAGCAATCTCAGTTTTTAAAATGATTTTATTTGACCCCAAAGCATCCATAATTTTTTGTGCTAAATCAAAGGGCTTCATTTTAAGGTGTTTTGATAAAGTCATCGCTGCATTACAGCTAAAATCGCCGTGACTTATATTTTTAGTTCTATCAATTTGATAATTCAATTTGATTTTTGGATCCTTAACGATTTCTAGAATGGCCTGGTCAAATAGTTCATTTAATTGATGAAATATATATTTGTTATTTTTAGATTTCATGAGGATCAACTTGAATTTTTATTTGGTTGCTTTTTTGTAAATTTAAAATAAAAGGCTTTAGGTCATTAATTGTTTTATTTAACAATTTTCTATCGCTACTTTGTATCAGTAAGTGCATACCATACATGCCTTTTCTCTTAAGTATTATATTAGACGCTGGACCTAATAACTTGATTCTTTTGTCATTGATTAGAGTTTTTTGTTTTATTTTGTTAAGTAATGAAAAAGCACTTTCTTGAGACTTAGATTGACAAATGATTGCAGCTAAATGATGAAATGGCGGCCAGTGTGCCTCAACACGTTCATCGAGTAAATAGCGAGAGGCTCCTATATAATCTTGTTTCAATAAATAAGAGAAAATAGGATGTTTTGTATTATAGGTTTGGACAAGAACCTCGCCTCCTTTTTCTCCTCGGCCGGATCTACCTGAGACCTGAAATAACTGCTGAAGAAGTTTTTCATGCGATCTGAAGTCGATACCATAGATTCCCTGATCTGCATCCAAAATAATAGCAAGCGTAATATTTTTAAAATCGTGACCTTTTGAAAAAAGCTGCGTACCAATGATGATATCCAGTTTTTTTTCATTAATTTTTGAAAGAAATGAATCGAGCTTTTGACTGCTATCAATAATATCTGAATCAATGATTCCAACACGAGACAAAGGAAACTTTTCTGTTACAAAATCTTTAATTTGTTCTGTACCCTGACCTAAAAATTTCAAGTCATGACCACATTGATCGCAATGAATTTTTGCTATTTCCTGCTTATTGCAGATTTGGCATTTAAAAATATTTTTTCTTTTATAGTAGACAAGGCGACTGCTGCACCCATTACATGCTTTAGCTAAATTACAATTTGTACAATAACAAATGGGTGCAAACCCTTTTCTATTAACATATATAAAAATTTGATTTTTGTTGGCTAGATGTTTTTTAATCGCCTGCAGAGCTGAAATTGTAAAACCATTTTTTTCCTTATGATTATTTTTATCAATCAGTCTTATGCTAGGTAATTTTGCCGTGCCAGTTCTATCAGGAAGCTCATGGAGAATGAATTGTTTCTCTTTTATATTGAAGAGACTCTCGAGTGAAGGAGTAGCGCTTCCTAGGATAATTGGAATCCTCTCTATGCTTGCCTTTTTAATAAGTATATTTTTTGCAGAAAAAGCATAGGGATTTTTTTGGTTGAACGAAGAATCATGTTCTTCATCAATGATAATTGCTCCTAGTTTGTTAAATTGTAAGAATGCAGATGATCGCGTACCTATGACACATGATATTTCACCCATTTTAAGTTTTTTCCATACATTGTATTTTTGCTTTTCGCTAACTTTTGAGTGATAAACTCCAATCTCTCCATGAAATCTAGCTTGCATTCTATTTAATAATTGAGGCGTGAGAGATATTTCAGGAACCATTAACAAAACTTGTTTTTTTTGTTTTACAAAAAAATCTATCAGATTTAAGTAGATTTCTGTTTTGCCAGAACCTGTCACTCCATAAATTAGATGTGTATAAAAATCATTCGATTTACTCTTAATGTTTTTTAGGCATTGAACTTGATCATTGTTAAGCCTCAGTAAATTATTCTTTTTAATTTCTAGAGAGGGACTTATTGAATTAGGCGAGATAGCAGCTATAAAATTTTTAGCTTCAAGATTTTTAACGGTCTCTCTTGAAATTCCATTGCTCCTAAGATCAGCCATTGTCATGGGCTGACGTTTTAAAAGCTCAATAGCTCTAATTTGTTTGTTACCCCTTAAGTGCATGGTTTCTGATGAGTTAATGACATAGTTAAATTCATTCTCTTTTTTAATCGAGCCTCGCTTTTTCAAATAAGAGGGAAAGGCAGAAAAGATAATTTCTCCCAATGGAATGTGGTAGTAACTACTTACCCACATGAGCTCTTTTAGTGCCTCGGGAGTAAAAGTAGGAACAGATTCAAAAAGGTTGATGACAGGCTTTAACTTAATTGAGGAGGTATGGTGCCTCATTAATTTAATGATGATTCCCATCTTCTTTTGTTTGCCGACCTCAACCTCAACTCTAGAGCCAATTTTTATTGACTCCAGATGCTTAATTTCATATTGAAGGCTTTGTTGATAAGAGATTGGTAGTGCTACTTCACAAGCTAATCTGTAGTGATAATGCATTAGTAATTTAGAATTCCATGTTTTGCGCTTATACGAAGATACTCTTCTCGCTTAATACATAATTAATATACACCTTATACTGAGCTTAGGATAAAATACCCCCAAAGAAATTGTTCTGCTTGGAGAGTTCTATGAAAATTGGTATCCCCAAAGAGGTTTACAGTCTAGAGAAAAGAGTTGCAGCTACTCCTGAAGTTGTCAAAGATCTTATAAAACTTGGATTTGAAGTTAATGTTGAATCAAAAGCTGGGGATCTCGCATCGTTTACCGATGATCTTTATAAAGAATCGGGAGCGAGTATAAAAGATACCGCAAGCCTGTGGACTGAGTCTGACATTATACTTAAAGTTAGAGCACCCTCAGAGGAAGAGGTGGGGCTCTTAGACTCGAGCAAAACATTAATAAGCTTTATCTGGCCTGCTCAGAATAAAGAGCTTTTAGAAAAACTAAGCCAGACCGGCGCAACTATTCTTGCGATGGATAGTGTGCCGAGAATTTCTCGAGCACAAAAGATGGATGCCCTCAGTTCTATGGCAAATATTGCAGGGTATCGTGCCGTGGTCGAGGCATCACAACACTTCGGAAGATTTTTTACGGGCCAAATAACTGCTGCTGGAAAAATTCCTCCAGCTAAAGTCCTAGTCATTGGCGCAGGAGTGGCAGGTCTTGCTGCAATCGGTGCTGCCAAAAGTATGGGAGCCATTGTCAGAGCATTTGATACGCGACCTGAAGTCAAAGAACAAGTAGAAAGCATGGATGCTGAATTCTTAATGTTAGATTTTGAGGAGGATGGCTCTGGAGAAGGCGGTTACGCCAAGGTCATGAGCGATGAATTTATTAAGGCAGAGATGGAGCTATTTGCTGAACAAGCCAAAGATGTAGATATCATCATTACCACAGCCCTTATTCCAGGCAAGCCTGCCCCTAAATTGATTACCAAAGAAATGATTACTTCGATGCGAAGAGGCTCTGTCATTGTAGATTTGGCAGCCGAGCAGGGCGGGAACAGCGAACTTACTCAAGCCAATGAGGTAGTCGATCATGAGGGAGTTACGATCATTGGGTACACTGATTTGCCTAGCCGCTTGGCTGCGCAAGCGAGTCAACTCTATGGAACAAATTTGAGACATATTCTCACCGATATGTGCCCCGAAAAGGATGGGAACATTATTGTCGATATGGAGGATGAGGCGATAAGAGGAGCGACAGTTATTCATGAGGGCTCCATAACTTGGCCACCTCCTGCCCCAAAACTTTCAGCAGCACCTAAACCTCAAGCAGATAATAAGGATACTTCACCACCTCTGCAGGAGAAAAAAGAGGAGAGCAAAACATTTGGAAATATTGTGGCAGCAGTAATAGCTTCGGCCGCATTGTTATGGATGGGATCAGTGGCTCCCGCATCATTCATGGAGCACTTTACTGTTTTCGTGCTTGCATGTTTTATAGGATATATGGTGATTTGGAATGTTACTCCAGCGCTTCATACCCCATTGATGAGTGTTACGAATGCCATAAGCAGTATTATTATTATCGGTGCAGTTCTTCAAATTAGCTCCGATCAGCTTCTAATTACATGGATAGCAGTTGCGACTGTCCTTATTACGAGTATAAACATCGCAGGTGGCTTTGCTGTTACCCGGCGTATGCTTAACATGTTTCAAAAATAGGTGGTGAGTTATGAGTAATTTAGTATCGACTGGTGTTGCAAATGTAGCTTACCTTGGGGCTATTGTTCTATTCATTCTTGCTTTAGGCGGCCTGAGTCATCCTGAGTCCTCTAGAAGAGGAAATATTTATGGTATTACCGGAATGGCAATAGCTTTAATTGTTAGCATTTTGAGTGCAGTAACAAACAATATGGAATTATTGCTTGGCGCACTCGTAATTGGTGGTGGAATTGGCCTCTATCTAGCGAAAAAAGTTCAGATGACAGAAATGCCCGAGCTTGTTGCAATTTTACATAGCCTTGTAGGGCTTGCGGCTTGTTTTGTTGGGTTTGCAAACTTTTTTGATATTGCTGTTTGGGATCGTTATGTAGGCGTTGAAAAAGTGATTCATGATGTTGAGACTTACATAGGTATTTTTATTGGCGCTGTTACCTTTTCTGGTTCAATCATAGCCTTTGGTAAGCTAAGCGGAAGAATAAGTGGTAAGCCACTGATGCTTCCTCTAAGACATTGGCTCAACCTTGTTCTAGTGATCCTTGTGTTTTATTTTGGTTATGAGTTTGCGACAGCACCTACACAAGAACTTGCCATACAGCCAATGTATGTTATGACTGCTATTGCTTTATTTTTAGGTATTCACATGGTGATGGCGATTGGTGGAGCGGATATGCCTGTTGTTGTCTCCATGCTCAATAGTTACTCTGGCTGGGCGGCATCAGCAACAGGATTTATGCTAGGCAACGATCTATTGATCGTGACAGGGGCGCTTGTCGGAAGCAGTGGTGCTATTTTGAGCTATATCATGTGCAAAGCCATGAATAGAAAATTCCTATCTGTGATCGCTGGTGGTTTTGGTACCGCCGGTGGGAGCTCATCAAGTTCGAGCGAAGACCAAGGTGAAGTTACGCCTATTGATGTTATAGAGACAGCCAATCTTCTTAAAACTGTTAAGAATGTTGTGATTGTTCCCGGTTATGGAATGGCAGTCGCTCAAGCACAACATACTGTCTATGAGATTACTAAAGTTCTTAGATCCAAGGGGGTCAATGTCAGGTTCGCAATACATCCGGTCGCCGGCAGGATGCCTGGGCACATGAATGTCCTTTTGGCAGAGGCGAAGGTTCCCTATGACATCGTATTAGAAATGGATGAGATCAATGAAGACTTTCCTGAAGTCGATGTATCAATAATCATAGGTGCAAATGATATTGTAAATCCTTCTGCTCAAGATGAGCCCGATAGCCCTATCGCTGGTATGCCGGTGCTAGAGGTATGGAAAGGTGATACGACCATAGTGCTTAAAAGAAGCATGGCATCGGGATATGCTGGGGTACAAAATCCTCTTTTCTTTAAAGAGAATACCCAAATGCTTTTTGGCGATGCTAAAGAAAGTTTGGATGAAGTGCTAAAAAACTTATAAATTGATGCCCCATAACTTTCTGGGAGTATTAATTTTATTTGCTCCGATCCTTTTTTGGACATCGCTTGGCCTAGTGATTGGAAGGTTTATTCTTCCAGCTGCGCTAGAGGAAAAGAGACACCACTATTCTGACCTTTTAGTAAGTTATGTTGCTAACTTAGCAACTCCTTTGCTTATTATTGCAACGTTTTCGAGACTGAATATGTCTCTAAATGAAACGACTCAAGTGATGCTGGCAGGTTTTATGTATCTGTTATTCACGGTTATTTTTAGTTTTCTCATTTTACGAATCCACAACAAAAATTTTAATTTGACTGCTCATGGCATGATTTTTGGTAATGTCGGAAATCTAGGACTTCCTGTAAGTTATTATTTATTTCATTCAGAGGGACTGGAATATGCAATCTCATTTTTTGTTGTTCTAGTGAGCGCACAATTTTTTTTAACGCCAATCTTTCTTGGTGATAAGTCATTTAGCTTAAGACAATTTTTTAAAGTTCCCGTGGTCATAGCAACTTGTGTTGGACTAATCATTTATTTCACGAATTTTCATCTTTCACATTTCATTTATCAAGTCATTGCGTTCATTGGCTCAACTGCGATACCTCTATCTTTAATCTCACTGGGTATGACGCTAAGCAATATATATGCATTACTAAGCCTTGAAATTTTTATCTTTTCGATTTACAGAATCCTCATAGGTATCGTAACTGCTTGTTTAGTTAATCTAGTTTTCGGGTTCGAGGGTATTATTCAGAATGTGATTTGGTGTATGGGGATGATGCCTACGGCTGTTTTTTGTTATTTATTTGCACACAAGTATAAAAAAAATGAATCATTTATGGCAGGGCTGGTACTTGGTTCGACAGTGTTATCATTTATTCTACTGCCCATTGCTCTGGCAGTGATCAATTTGGAGTTGTAATGATGAATTTGAATAATGAAAAAATTTTAATTACCGGAGGCTCTGGCTATATTGCCTCATGGATTGCCTTTAAATTAGCTGAGAGAGGTTGTCATGTCTCTCTCACTTCGAGAAGGCTGGATGATCCAAGATGCCTGCTCTTAGAGTCTAAAGTGCAACCCTTAGAAGGTACAGTTCAATTTTTTCAGGCCGATCTACTTGATAAAGATTCACTGCGAAAACCTATCATGGATTCCACTCTGATCTTTCATACTGCATCTCCCTTTAAATCAAAAATTAATTCAGCTTACAAAGACTTGATATTGCCAGCATTAGAAGGGACTAAGAATGTTTTAAACCTTGCTAAAGTAAATCCAAACTTAAAAAGGATCGTACTGACAAGCTCAGTGGCTGCTGTACTTGGAGATAATCAAGATTTAAAAAATTATCCAAACCAAATCGCAGATGAGTCGTGTTGGAATGAGACCTCTTCGGAGTTACATAACCCATACTCATACTCAAAAACCCTTGCAGAGAAAGCTGCATGGGAGATATTTAAGTCCCAAAATCAGTGGTCCATGGTAACTATCAATCCCTCTTTTGTGATTGGGCCAAGTATTACCCATCATCCTGATGCTGAAAGCTTTCAAGTGATGAAACAGTATCTTTCAGGTGCTTTCTTATTGGGTGTTCCCGAGATTTATATTGGGGCAGTAGATGTGAGAGATGTTGCAGATGCTCATATTAGCGCAATGGAAAACTTATCGGCAGAGGGAAGACATATCACATCAGCTAAAGACACTGGTTTTAAAGAAATAGGGATATACTTAAAGAAAAAATTTCCGAAAAAGGTAAAATTTTCCCCAAGAAAAGTTCCAAAAATATTTATTGCGCTCAGCGGAAGATTTATTTCTAAGCTTCTAACATATAAGTTTATTATGAATAATGTCGGTTATGTTTGGCGCACAAAAAACGACAAGTCGATAAAAAGCCTAGGGATAAAATACAGAGATATTCTTCAATCATCCGAGGAGATGATTGAGCAGATTATTCAAAAAAATTAGCCTCTATCTTTGTATTGATTAAATGACTTAATCACTTTTCCAGAAAATAGCCAAATAATCGGTAAATTAGCACAAAGCATAAGACCGGTACCTAATCCAGTAATGGCATCAAGATCTGCCGCTGACTCCATCCAACCAAAAGTTGCCAGCGCACCTAAAAAGCAAAAAATAAGCTTATAAGAGACAATATACTTTTCGCCAAATAAATAAAGGACACCTTGTTCACCATAGTAACTCCATGAAATCATAGTAGAGAGTGCAAATAACCATGCTGCCAAAGAAACAATCCACTTACCCAAACCTGGGATAACTGAATCGAATGCTTGTGCAGTTAATGTAGCACCCACAAAGTCAACAAAGATTCCTTCGCTTAGTATGGTAGGTTGATTTTGACTCTCAACATGACCATCCCAAGAAATAGTTGTTTGATTATTTTCAATTTGACCGTAATACCTATCAATGATGATTTCTCCTGAATCATTAATGTACTGATAAGTTACAAAAACATTATTTTCCTGAGTCGTTAAGTTACTTGGATCAATCGATGTAGTCTCAATAACCCATTCACTATTATTTTCTTCAATAAAAATGAGATTTGAATTATCAATATCTGCAGGACGATTCCAAATGCCTGTACTTAAAACAACTAAAGCCGTAAAGGTACAGACTACGATCGTATCAATAAAAGGTTCAAGCCCAGCGACAATAGCTTCCTTGACAGGTTGATCCGTTTGTACAGCAGAGTGAGCGATAGGAGATGAACCTTGTCCCGCTTCATTTGAGAATAGCGCTCTTTTCATACCAAATAAAAAAGCAGCCCCTGCCGTTCCACCTATAAAAGCACCTTGTGCTTCAATAGGGGAGAATGCAGAATTAATAATTAACCCAAACATTGCGGGTAAAAGCTCTAAGTTAATAGCTAAAACAACAATCGATCCGAGTAAATAAATGGATACCATAATTGGAACAAGGCGACTTGCGACTTGACCGATTCGTTTAATGCCTCCAATAATCACGAGCCCAACAAGCACCGCAAGAACGATACCACTTAAATAGCTTGGTATACCAAAGTAGGATTGAGTAATCTCACCGACATTCCAAGCTTGAAACATGTTACCCCCCGTAACCGTCGAGACAAGGAGGGTGACACAAAATACTCCACCCAAAAATTTTCCTAATGTCTTGAATCGAGGGTTAATTTCTGGAAGCCCCTTTTTAATAACCCACATTGGACCGCCACTGGGCTCTTTAGGATTTTCGATATTCCTGTACAGCATTGACAAAGTGACCTCAGAAAACTTGAGCGCCATACCGAATACGCCAACCACCCACATCCAAAATACTGCACCAGGGCCTCCTAGAGCAATTGCTAGCGCAACACCGCCAATATTTCCAAGACCAACCGTTGCGGATAACGCGGCAGTTAAGGCTTGAAAATGTGAGATTGCTCCGGGTGCATCATGCTGCTTAGGACTTTTTAATAATGCGAAACCCTCTGTGAGTGAAGCATATTGACAGAATCTTGTCGCAATCGTAAAAAAGATACCCGTGATGAGAACAGCAAAAAGTACCCAGTCATGCCATAAAATTGCATTCAATAAATTTAATAATTCTCTAACTTGGTCCATGCTTCCCTTTTAATGTAATGATTCTAATAAAACACTTACTGCCATTCCTCCTGCGGTACAGCTGCTAGCAAGTCCATACTTCTTGGTTGAGTGACCCAATTGTTTTGCTAGTGATAGTATAAGCCTTGAACCCGTTGCTGCAAATGGGTGGCCTACAGCTAGACTACCTCCGTAAGTATTTATCTTGTCAGATTCTAATGGGCTAAAAATTTCTAGGGCTTCATTATTCTTTAAAAAATGTTGATCAGTCAGCGCTTTCATGACGCAAAGCGTTTGCGCAGCGAATGCTTCATGAATCTCGTAAAAATCGATATCACCAAGCGTTAAATTATTTTTCAATAAGAGTTTTGGAATAGAATACGCAGGTCCAAGAAGTAACTCTTCGCTCTTTGAAAATTCTATGGCTGACTCATCAAATGCCTTAAATTTAGCTATTAGGGGTAAATTATTTTTTTCTGCCCAATCCTTTGTTCCCACCAATATTGCTGCAGCTCCATCGGTGAGGGCGGTACTGTTTCCCGCGGTTAGGGTGGCCTCTTGATCATGAGAAAATACAGTTTTTAACTGGGCAAGCTTTTCCAGGCTGCTTTCTCGAACATTATCATCATGATCCAGTCCGTTTAAAGGAACAATCGAGTCAAAAAAATTAGCTCTGGCACCACTTAGCGCTTTTTGATGACTGGCATAAGCATATTTATCTTGATCGTCCCTATGAATTTTCCATTTTCTCGCCGTCAGCTCCATACTTTCTCCCATAGAGAGCCCCGTGGCGCATTCTTCCACTTGGACAAATGTTGGAAAGTCAGGAAAATTTTTGAGCCGATGAAGAGCTTGAGAAATCTTACTTGCTTTGTTTGAGAGCAATACCTTTGTTCCTCTCTCAGATTGTTCAGATCGTGAGACAGGAGATTGGCTGATGCTATCAACGCCTCCGGCAATACCACAGTCTATTTGGCCAGTTTTGATCTTAAGTGCCACATGCACAAGGGTAGAGAGGCTGGTCGCACATGCTCTTTGTATATCGATGCCTGGTGTCTTAGGATCAAGCTGAGTAGATAGTACTGCATCTCTCGCTAGGTTATAGTCACGCGGATCTTTTAGCACTGCCCCAAGGGCCACTTCTCCAAGTTGCATTCCATGCATTTGGTATTTGTTAATGAGTTCATTTAATACATGAACCATGAGCTCTCTGTTTGTATAGCTCGCTAGACTACCAAATGCCCGTGCAAAAGGGGTTCTTACTCCACCAATAATGTAAACATCTCTGTTGCTATGCATTTTTACTATTATTTCATATCCTAATGTCTCAAAAGGCTATAATCCAAAAAAATAGCGACTTAAAATATTCATGATCATCTATTATAATTAGAGGTCGTCAAGATAGACTCAAAATTATTTTAGCTTGCTAAGTTCCAAAATAAGTAAGCTTATAACGCGTCGTCTATATAGCTTAATTACGAGAGAGGACAATGAAACCTAGAAAAATAGGACTTTATAGCTCTGACTTTGAACACGATAGTTGTGGAGTCGGTTTTGTTGCCAATATCAAGGGAAATCAAAGCCATCAAATCATTACGGATGCTGAGAAATTACTATGTCGCATGGATCATAGGGGTGCAAAAGGAGCAGAGGTAAACTCAGGCGATGGCGTTGGAATACTTGTAGGATTTCCCTCAACATTTATTAAAAAAATTGCAGAAAATGAGTTTCAATTCAAAGCACAGGGACAGCTCATTGCTGCTGGGAATGCTTTCCTTCCCAAAGATGTAAAAAAAACTGAGAAAGCAAAAGAGTTATTTAATAAGAAAGCGCTGGAATTAGGACTAACCATCATTGGATGGAGGACCGTACCCATCGATATTCAAAATGCAGATATTGGTAAAACAGCTTTAGAGGCTATGCCAGCTATCGAGCAAGTCTTAATTACTTCCAAAGAAATTAAAAGTGAGCTTGAATTTGACCAAAGACTTTATTTACTTAGAAAAGTAGCTACTAATATTATTGGTTCACAGATTAAGCTGAATGATTCAGAAATTTTTTATTTTTGCAGTCTCTCTTGCAGGACCCTTGTGTATAAGGGAATGCTCACGCCTTTCCAGTTGACCGCTTTTTATAAGGATTTAAAAGATCAGGCTTTTGAAACGCATCTAGCGATGGTGCATTCAAGATTTTCTACCAATACTTTTCCAAGCTGGGATAGGGCGCATCCTTACCGAATGATTTCTCATAATGGAGAAATCAATACGCTTAGAGGAAACCTAAATTGGATGACTTCAAGACAGGGAACAGCATTAAGTGCAGTTTATGGAGAAGAATTAGAGGATTTATATCCAGTTGTTGAACCGAATACCTCAGATTCAGGTTCTTTTGATAGTGTTCTTGAATTTTTAGTGATGAATGGTCGCTCGCCTCAAGAGGCGGTGATGATGATGGTGCCCGAAGCATGGCAAAAAAGAGAATCCATGGATAAGAATAAGCGAGCATTTTATGAATACAGTTCTTGCAAAATGGAACCTTGGGATGGTCCGGCGTCTATTGTATTTACAAACGGTCGATCCATTGGGGCGGTTCTGGATAGAAATGGTCTTCGGCCCAGTCGTTATTACGTTACATCGGATGATCAGATAATCATGGCGAGTGAGGTTGGAGTGATCCCAACGGACCCTGAAAAAGTCATTGAAAAAGGTAGGCTTGAGCCCGGAAAAATGTTCTTGCTAGATTTTGATCAGGGAAGACTGATACCTGATGATGAATTGAAACGCTCGGTATACACCAAATATCCTTACACAGAATGGCTTGATAGACAGAGAATACCCCTCACCTCGGTCACAAAATTTGAGGACTATGAAAAGATAGATCAAGACTCATTGGTTCCAAAGTTAAGATCATTTGGATACACCTCTGAAACCATGCAGTTTATGCTTATTCCTCTTGTCAGAGAACTTCGTGATCCTGTGGGCTCGATGGGCAATGATGCCTCTTTAGCTTGTTTAAGCGATAAGCCAAGACTTATCTATGATTACTTTAAGCAACTGTTTGCTCAGGTGACAAACCCTCCTATTGATTCGATAAGAGAAGAAGTAATCATGTCACTCGAGACTTTTATTGGTCCTGAGGCGAACTTATTAACGGACGATGAAGAGCATTGTCACCGACTAAGAATTAAGCACCCTATCCTAAAAAATAAGGAACTTTTTTCACTAAAAAATATTGACCATAAAAATTGGAAAACAAAAACAATTGACATTACTTACGCAATTGATGAAAGGGAATCAAACCTGATTCATCAGCTAGACCGTATTTCTAATGAGGCTGAAAATGCAGTTGATGAGGGCTTTAGCTTAATTATTCTCTCTGATAGAAATGTGAATGAAAACAGAATTGCAGTGAGTAGCTTGCTTGCCTGTGGGGCAGTACACCAAAAATTGGTAGCTAAATCTAAGCGAAGTAAAGTTGGAATTCTTCTTGAGTCGGGCGAGGCCAGAGAGGTCCATCATTTTTGCTTATTGATCGGATTCGGTGCAGATGCCATCAATCCTTATTTAGCCTTTGAAGCACTTTGGCAGGCAAGAAAAGAGAATTTATTAGATAAAAAACTCTCTAACGATGACGCAATAGTCACGGCTTACAGAAAGGGAGTGGCCAAAGGCATACTTAAAGTCATGGCCAAGATGGGGATCTCGACGCTTCACTCCTACAAAGGAGCCCAGATATTTGAGGCAGTAGGCCTACGAGATGAGGTAATGCATAAATGCTTTACAGGAACGGCAAGCCGTCTCCAAGGGGTCGGTTTTGATGTCCTAGAAAAAGAAAGCATAAGACGTCATAGATTAGGATTCGGTAATCGCAGATCAAATAATCTAGGTAACCACGGTGAGTTCCATTGGCGCTCTGGCGGGGAGGTACATGCTTGGTTCCCAGATGCCATTGCTAAGTTACAGCAGTCATCCAGAGAGCGAAACGCTGATGTATATAACGACTATGCAAAACTCATGAATGAGGATTCACAAGCAAAAGCAACACTGAGGGGACTATTAGAATTTAAGTTTGGCATCAATGGACCAGAAATTCCTCTGAATCAGGTTGAATCTGCTTCAGCAATTATGAAAAGGTTCTGCACCGGTGCAATGAGCCTTGGATCGCTCTCATCTGAATCACATGAAACGCTTGCCATTGCAATGAATAGAATCGGTGGCAAAAGCAATACGGGTGAGGGTGGTGAAGATCCTGAGCGATACAATGCGATGCCTTCAGGGGACAGTAGGCGTTCATCCATCAAGCAAGTGGCTTCAGGTCGGTTCGGTGTGAACTTATGGTACCTCATGAATGCCGATGAAATTCAGATCAAAATGGCTCAAGGGGCAAAGCCGGGAGAGGGCGGTGAGTTACCGGGAAAAAAAGTTGATGATTTTATTGCTAGGATTCGATACTCCACACCAGGCGTAGGACTCATTAGCCCGCCACCTCATCATGATATTTATTCAATTGAGGATCTTGCTCAATTGATACATGATTTAAAAAATTCAAATCCAGCTGCGAGAATTAGTGTCAAATTAGTCTCAGAGGTAGGCGTTGGAACTATTGCGTCAGGCGTCGCAAAAGCGCATGCTGATCATATTTTAATCTCTGGGGACTCAGGCGGTACCGGAGCCTCACCTCTAACAAGTATCAAGCATGCAGGATTGCCATGGGAGTTAGGTATTGCAGAAACCCATCAGACATTAGTACTAAACGACTTAAGAAGTCGTGTTGTCTTACAGACTGATGGTGGATTAAGAACTGGAAGAGATGTTGTGATCGCAGCTTTATTAGGGGCAGAGGAAATGGGATTCTCAACCGCACCCCTTATTGCGATGGGTTGCATTATGATGCGTAAATGTCATCTAAATACTTGTCCTGTCGGGATCGCAACGCAAGACCCGACTCTTAGGAAAAAATTTAAAGGCCAGCCAGACCATGTAGTTAACTATCTTTATCTTGTCGCCGAGGAAGCAAGAACGATTATGGCAAAGCTTGGCTTTAGATCCATTGATGAAATGATAGGGCGGGTTGATATCCTTGACGCTAAAAAAGCAATTGATCATTGGAAGGCAGATGGCATTGACCTAAGTCCACTGCTTTTGAATGCAAGTGAAGTGAGGCCCGAAGCAGGCACGAGACAAACTATTCAGCAGAATCATGAGCTTGATAAGGCTCTTGATAATGAACTTATAAGATTGGCTGCACCCGCTTTAGAGCGGGGTGAATCCGTTAAAATTGAATTACCGATAGGCAATACTAATAGAACGGTAGGGACCATGTTAAGCAATAAAATTCTAACAAAGTATGGTGAGCGTGGTTTACCAAGGGGAACTGTACACGTTAAATTTAATGGTAGCGCAGGACAAAGTTTTGGAGCCTTTATCGCGAGAGGCCTGACCTTAGAACTTGAGGGCGATGCAAATGATTATGTCGGCAAGGGACTCTCAGGAGGAAGAATAATTATTTACCCTGACTCAAAAAGCCCATTTGTTGCCGAGGAAAATATTCTTCTTGGCAATGTCGCGCTTTATGGCGCGACCGGCGGTAGAGCATATCTGCGTGGCAAAGCGGCGGAGAGGTTTTGTGTGAGAAACTCTGGAGCCAAAGCGGTCGTTGAGGGTGTTGGTGATCATGGCTGTGAATATATGACTGGTGGACGGGCAGTTATTTTGGGAGAGACAGGCATCAACTTTGCCGCAGGGATGTCTGGAGGAATCGCCTATGTTTGGGACAAAAATGGAAATTTTGAGAGCAAGTGCAATCTAGGAACCGTTGAACTCGATCCTGTTGAATCCGATGAGGATATCGCTGAGCTTTTTGAGCTGATTGAGCATCATTATATATATACAAAATCTGAGGTAGCGAGGAAAATTCTAGATGAATGGCCTATTAATCTATCAGAGTTTATCAAAGTCATGCCTACGGATTACAAGAGAGTGCTTGAGGAGAGAAGAAAGCATGATGAGGAAATAGAAGCTGACATTGACGATGAGGAAGGCGATGCTCAAGGAGGATTATTCAATGGGTAAGCCAACGGGCTTTTTAGAATATCCCAGACGTAATGTCGCTTACAGAGATCCAGCTGAGAGGCTTGGTGACTTCAAAGAAATTTATACACCTGCCAATGATAAGGCATTATCCATACAGGGTGCCAGATGTATGGATTGCGGCATCCCATTTTGTCAATCGAATAATGGATGCCCAATCAGCAACCTCATTCCTGAATGGAACGATCTTGTCTACAAAGGCCGATGGAAGGAAGCTTACGAACGCCTGTCTCAAACCAATAACTTTCCCGAATTTACTGGCAGAACTTGTCCTGCTCCCTGCGAGGGCGCTTGTGTATTGGGCATATCTGATCCAGCAGTTACCATCAAAAATATTGAAAATGCAATTATCGACAAAGCCTTAATAGAAGGATGGGTAGAGCACAAAAGAGAAAAAGAAAAAACGGGAAAGAGGATTGCTATCATTGGTTCAGGACCATGCGGATTAACAGCAGCTGATCAATTGAATAAAGCAGGTCATGAGGTGACAGTTTTTGAACGGGCTGATCGCATTGGCGGTCTTCTTATGTACGGAATACCCAATATGAAGCTAGAGAAGGAACTCGTTAATAACAGAGTTCAAATGATGGCTGAGGCAGGCATCGAGTTTAAGACAAATATGAATATTGGTGATTCTGAGGAAAGCCTAAATGCTCTTCAGGATTTTGATGCTATTTTAGTTGCCGTTGGCTCAACCAATGCTCGGTCTTTGGATATACCTGGAAGCGATGCTAAGGGTATTCATATGGCGATGGAATTTCTAACAAAAAACACAAAATCTTATCTCAAAGATGGACTTAAAGAAAAAGGATACATCAACGCCAAAGATAAAGATGTCATTGTCATTGGTGGGGGTGACACTGGCGCCGACTGTATAGGAACCTCTCTAAGGCATGGTTGCAAAAGTATTATTAATTTGGAGCTCTTGCCAACTCCGCCTGAGGAAAGATCTGTCAATAATCCCTGGCCTTTATGGCCTAAAATTTATCGTATAGATTATTCACACGAAGAAACGATTGCTAAGTTCGGGGATGATCCAAGATCTTATGGAAAATTAACGAAAGAATTCATCAAAAATGCTTCTGGGCATGTGACTGGTATAAAAATTTGTGATGTCGAGTGGAAAAATAAGAACGGAAGTATTTCAATGGTGGAAGTTGAGGGTTCTGAAGAGGTGCTAAACGCGGATTTGGTTTTTTTAGCTTTAGGTTTTTTAGGTCCTGAGGCTTCTCTTGCAGATAAATTAGGACTTGAGCTTGATCAAAGGTCTAACATTAAGGCAAGTCATGGAAGTTTTAGTACTAATGTTCCAAATATATTTACTGCAGGTGATTGCAGAAGAGGACAATCGTTAGTTGTTTGGGCGATCAATGAAGGCAGGGGGGCAGCTAAAGCGATCGATACTTTTTTAATGGGCGAGTCTGATCTTGAAGCACCTATTACTGCAACCATCTAATTGAATACCATTCACCATATTTTTGGGACTCCGCTTTCCGGGCCATATTCTGATACCTGCCATCAGGCATACTTTGGTATGGGTTGTTTTTGGGGCATAGAAAGATTTTTTTGGCGTCTCGAAGGAGTGATTTCAACTTCAGTGGGATACACAGGAGGAAATACTCCTAGCCCCAACTATCAAGAGGTCTGTACTGGTACAACGGGGCATGTTGAGACAGTTCAAATTATCTTTCAACCCGAGATCATAACCTATGAGCAATTATTAAAGCACTTTTGGGAAGAGCACGATCCTACGCAAGGCATGAGGCAAGGCAATGATATTGGCTCACAATACAGGTCTGCTATTTTTTATTTTGAAGAAAAACACTCTGAGATAGCAAACCACTCGCTGTTGAATTATCAAAAGTCCGTCAATGAAAAATTCAATGACAAGCCAATTACAACAACCATTGAACCTCTAGATAAGTACTACTTCGCAGAGGAATATCATCAGCAATACCTTGCTAAAAATCCTAATGGTTATTGTGCTATGAAGGGGCTTGGTGTCGCCTGTAAAATTTAAGCTAATCGAGCACAAATATAACTTCTACTTGGACGCCTTTCGAGTGATTAAAAACACGTAATTCACCATGATGAGAGCTAATGATGGATTTTGCCATGTAGAGGCCTAGACCCAAGTTAGTGCTAGTTCTATGCTTTCTGGTAGAAAACAATGGAAGAAAAATATTTGCTAAATCAAATTCAGCAATTTGTGGCCCTTGATTGCTAATGCAAAGTTTAAGTAAATGTGCATTTTGTGTGACTGAAACTTGAATTGGAGGATTGGAACAAAAATCAATGGCATTCTCTGTGATTTTATCCAATGCCTGAGCAAGTAGATCCTGGGAGCCATAAAATTGATTATTTGAGTCTTCAGCTTTTTTGAATTCAAGATTAAATAAGTTTGTATGGATCTCAGAGAATGCATTGAAATAATTAAAATAAAAGTCATAAAGATTAAAAGTGTTTCTTGAGGAGTTATCGATAAAATCCTCCAGTCGATTAGCCTCGCTCATTTTGCTAAGTATAAAATCTATACGCTTGGTTGCATCCAGAATCTTAGATCTATCTGTTTCTTTGAGGTTCTCAGTATTTGTATTATTTTCAATAGTAGTATTTATGATTGCTAAAGGTGTACGTAATTCATGAGATAACTTTGATCCTATGGTTGATAGGTATTCTCTTTGAGAACGAAGCCGGCTAAATACTTTCGATAGATTTTTTGATAACTTGCCGATCTCGTCATCTGGCACTTTCCTTGGTAAATAATATTCTACCTCTCCCTTGGGTCCGATTAAATTTGATACCGCAAATGATAATTTTTTGATTCTAAGTTTAAGAAATCTGTCATAAAAAAAAGGAAAGGCAAATAATACAATTGCAATTAATAATAAAAAATTTATAAAACGATCGAATAAATATTTATCGATGTTAGCAATAGGATCATAAGGAATGATTCCTAATTGAGTAAACGCTCTATCTCCAATGAGCCTTTCTTGATGGAATAAAAAATATCTATGATCCGTCAGCTCATTCTGTATCCAGCTATATTCATTTAAATCTAATTGATCCCTATTGATCCCAAAATCGCTGTAGACATTACCGCTGCGTTGTTGACTAAAATTTAAACGTTGTAGGGGGTATTGGAAGTATGTCCTGTAAATTTTAATCAGAATATTATTATTCAGATCCTCATCGGTATCTCGATTAAAAATACTTGATTTGATGACCCATCCATTGGTTGAGGTAATTGCCTCATAACCAGCTAATGCGTCATAGTAAAAAGTACTATTTGAATCGGATCTGCTAAAAAGAACGGGAAAAATAGAACCCTGCATGAATTGAGGATTATTTTCCTCATTGCTATCAAAAAAAGAAAATCCAAGTTCATTACCAATAAAATAATTTGGAATTCTTAATTCTAAATGATAGCCGGAATCATTGATGACGGAATAAGCTTCAACTTCATTGACAATTTGACTTGAGGGAGAGTAGTTATCTCTATTAGTCGTGGTAGCAAGAAGTGAAGTATTAGGTTGAATAATTAATGTAAGGAGTAAATTATAACTTCCAAGATCTAAAATAACCCTATTATCTAAGCTATTGATCTGGCTATTCGAAACTGTATCCCCTTCTTTAGACTCAATAAGAAAGAATGTGCTTCTATTATCAGAGAATGTTTTTAAAGTAATATTCTCAAAGAGCTCATAATAGGAATAATGACTCAGGTCTGAAGTCCAATCCTCGATACTTCCATCTATTGCGAAATAAGAGGAGTCAGAGAAAGGAATATAAAATCCTTCAGCTGGCAAGGGGTCAATTGGAAAACTCTCATTCAAACCTAAGTTTGAGAAATCATCAAATGATCTATCAAAGAAAATTTTTGAGCTGCTTTCTATGTTTTGCCTTACCACGCCCTCTAGTGATCTTAAGTACAGCTGTGTACTTAGAAAAAAAAATACTATGATGAACATAAACCATGCTATCAGATACTTAGACATCTTTAATGCTCTGAGTGCCACTGATATCCGGCACCGTATTTCGTTTTGATGGAGTCAAATTTATCATCACTGACTAGAAATTTTTTTCTTATTTGTTTGATCTGAGTAACTACACTTGATTCATCAATAAATATTTCAGAGTGCTCAATTAACTGTGATTTTGATAGGACCTTGCCATTATTTTTTACCAGTGCATAAGTAATAAGAAATTCGGTGACGGTTAGGGGAATTAAAAGATCATTCCAGAAAATCTCCATTTTAGGTATATCAATTTTTACTTTGCCCAACTCAAGAAAATTAGATCCATAGCTTTGCTTATCAAGTCTTGCTTCGAGTCTCTTGAATAAGCTAGCAATCCTGACATGCAAAAGGTTTAGGCTTACCGATTTACTTATATAATCATCAGCCCCCATTCTAAGACCAGAAATGACATCATGCTCCTGATCCATAGATGTCAAAAAAATGATAGGCAAGGTTTTACTTTTTTCGCGAAGAAACTGGCAAAGATCAAAACCACCTTCAGGTTCATCATTGAGGTTAATATCAATCATCACCAAATCAGGAAGTTTATTGAGAAAGCTTTTCTCAGCTTGTTCTCTACTTGAAAATCCTAAAATGTCATAGCCATAAGACTCAAATGCTTGCGTATAGTTTTCTAGGAGTTGTGGGTTATCTTCTACAATAGCAATGATTTTCCGAGTCATACTTCGAGAATATCATAATTAAGTTTAAGGGATATTAATCAGAAAGAAGATTTACTGAGCAATACTTTCTCTGAGCTTCAAGAGTGCCTGGTTTTCTATTTGTCTAATACGTTCGGCAGAGACCTGATAGGCATCAGCGAGCTCATGAAGCGTGGCTTTATTTTCATTAAGCCATCTTTTTTGGACAATGTCTTTGCTCCTCTGATCAAGTAGATCAAGAGACTCAAGAAGTCTGGCTTGGTAGGTGCTTTCATAATCCTCATTTTCAATAATCAGCGAGGGATTAATTGCTTCATCAGTGACGAAAGAGGAAGGAGTAAACTCATCATCAGAATCCTCCAAAGGATCAAAAGAAACATCATTGGATGACATTCTTTTTTCCATTTCCATTACATCGGATTCCTTGACACCAAGGTCCAGAGCGAGCCTTTTTGTCTCTTCTTTTGAGAGCCAACCCAGATTCTTTTTTGATTTTCTTAAATTAAAGAATAGTTTTCGTTGTGCCTTAGTGGTGGCAATTTTAACGAGCTTCCAATTTTTTAAGATGTACTCATGAATCTCTGCTTTAATCCAGTGGACCGCAAATGATATAAGCCTTACTCCTAAAGTTGGGTCAAATCTTTTTACAGCTTTCATCAAGCCTACATTGCCCTCTTGAATAAGATCTGAGAGATTAATGCCATAGCCTTTGTAACTTTTTGCTATATGTACTACAAACTTCAGATTGGCTACGATCAGGGATTGGGCAGCTTCAAGGTCACCATCCCTATAAAACTTTTCTGCAAGTTTTTGTTCCTCTATTGCAGACAATACCGGTATGTCAGCAATAGAATTAAGATATACCTGCAAACTATCGCTTGATAGTGAAGGCACATCGAAATTATTTTTTAGTGTAATATCTGTACTCATAAGTCCTCTAAGGAATGTAATTCTAGCACTCTAGTAGTAAGAGTGCTAATAAAAATTAATAATAATTTCAAAGGTTTAATCTAATTTTTGCAATATGAGATTTGATCAAAAGAATAAAAATCAGGTTAAAGTCATTGCCGGCAAATACCGTGGAAGGAATATTTACTTTAGAGAGCATAAGGGCCTTAGGCCAACCAAGGCCATACTCAGGGAGACAGTTTTTAACTGGTTAGCCCCACATATTACAGAAAAGTACTGTCTAGACTTATTTGCTGGAACGGGTGTGATGTTGATTGAGGCCTTATCAAGGGGGGCAAACGGAGGAATTGCAGTAGACAACAATCCAGTGAGCAAAGAACTTATTCAAGAGAATATTAAAACTTTAGAACTTGATCTCGAGGTAATTTGTCAAAGTGCTGAAGATTTTATACAAAGTCATAATCTATCTCATTTCGACATCATTTTTGTTGATCCTCCTTATGAACATGATTTATCTATCATTGATGTTTTAAGTACGGCTGAGCTCAAAAAAGGTATGAAATTAATACTCGAAAGACCCTCTATAAATTTTATAAAAGAAATTAATACTGTCTCCCAAAGATATGACGGCGTCTTTAAGCTCATCAAACAAAAAACATTTGGGAGTAGTTCATGCGCGATGCTTGAAAAACAATAATATAATAACTGTATGACTAAGGTGCTTTTCCCAGGTAGCTTTGATCCTTTTACCAAAGGTCATGAGAATATCATTGCCAAAGCTATCAAGATCTTTGACCAAGTCGTTATTGGGGTATCAGAAGTCTCGAGTAAAAAACCTCTATTTAGCATTGGTGAAAGAGTCGCCATGATAGAAGACTTATATAAGGATGAGATAAAAGTTAAAGTTTTATCGTTTAATGGGTTATTAGTAGATTTCTGTAATCAGCATAACATTCATGTAATTTTAAGAAGCATAAGAAATATCCAAGATTTAAACACTGAAATTATGATGGCCAATGTTAATCGAATTATAGGCAATGACTTGCAAACTGTATTTTTAGCTCCTGATCTTGATAAAGTTCACATATCATCTTCGTTAGCAAAAGAGCTCATAAAAGCAGGTGCCAATCTAGAGGATATTTTGAGCGAACAAATTATCGCCAAGGTTATGTAAGTGATTAGAATATCACTTTTTATACTTTTTCTTTTCAGTGCAACCCCCTTAATTGCACAAGGCAATCCCATAGGTGTTGTCGCATCGGCTCATCCGCTTGCTACTCAGGCTGGAGCAGAAATCCTAATAAATGGAGGCAATGCTTTTGATGCAGCGATTGCAGTCAGTTCTACCCTATCAGTAGTAGAACCCTTTGGTTCGGGTCTTGGAGGGGGAGGCTTCTTTCTGATATATGAAGCTGCATCTGATCGGTATTCAATGATTGATGCAAGGGAGCGTGCACCATTGAATTCAACGGCTGATATGTACCTGGATAACTTAGGCAATCCTATCCCTAGACTTTCAATTGATGGTGCATTGGCTGCGGGGATTCCTGGTCTACCGGCTGGATTAGCTTTTCTCAATGGTAACTATGGAATGATGAGTTTTGAGGAGACGCTTGAATTTGCATTTAAAACGGCTCGAGACGGATTTATTGTAGATGAAAGATTGGAAGATAGGGTGCATTCACAATGGGAGCGATTTAATGATGAGGCGAAAGATATTTTTTCTAACTCCAATGATAAGCCGATTGCTGCAGGTGAAATACTGGTTCAGGAAGACTTAGCAAGAAGTATCTCATTGATCTCTGAGAGTCATGCGCGTGATTTTTATGAAGGAATGCTTTCAATAACCCTGCTTGAAGCCACTCAAGCCATGGGGGGTATTTGGACTGCAGAAGATTTAATGGAGTATGAAATCATCGAACGAGAGCCTTTGATTGAAAGTTTCTTTGGTCATAATATTATTTCTGTTCCTCCTCCATCATCAGGGGGAATTGCTTTGTTCCAGATGTTAAGCATGCTGAATCAATTAGACTACTTTTCCTTAAATAGGACCGATCAAATACATGTATTGATTGAAAGTATGCGAAGGGCTTACAGGGACCGGGCACTGTATCTTGGAGATTCTGACTTTATCGATGTTCCTATGGAAATGCTTTTAAGCGAAAGGCATATCAATGAGAGTCTCAATGATTTTGATATGAATAGAGCTTCAAACTCTGAACCAATGATGTTTGATGAAGCAGATTTTCAAGAAGGTATGGACACCACCCATTTTTCGATTATTGATCAATTTGGAAATATTGTCTCAGCCACACAAAGTATTAACTATAATTTTGGTAGCGGGATGATAGCTTCTGGGACCGGTATTTTTCTCAATAATGAAATGGATGATTTTTCTATTAAGCCTGGCTATCCAAATTTATATGGATTAGTTGGTAGTGAGGCAAATGCAATTGCTCCTGGCAAAAGAATGCTCTCAAGTATGACACCTACCATCATAACAAGCGAAGAGGATGTCATGGCTATTGGCACTCCAGGGGGAAGTAGAATCATTACGATGGTGATGCTTGCTATCTTAGATTGGATAGAAAATAAGTCGGTGGAGCAAAGTGTGAGTCACTTAAGAATTCATCACCAATACCTGCCAAATTTACTTCAGATAGAACCAGACGCAATCAACTCTGATGCCATTTATGACCTTATGGAAAGGGGCCATGAAATTGAGGAGCTCGAAAATAATTTTGGCAACATGTATGCTGCAGCAAAAAAATACCAAGAAAATATTTACAGTGGAGCAGCAGATTTTCGGGGAGTGGGTTCGGTCTTAATTGTTTATGACTGACACTTAGAGCAATAAAACGTAGATCGACCAGAAATAATGATTTTTTTTATTTTTGTGCTGCACTGATTGCAATCTTCACCCTCACGCCCATAGACATTATGCTTAATCTTAAAATAACCTGAAGATCCATCCAGCTGTTTAAAGTCTCTAATTGAGCTACCTCCCAGTTTAATCGCATCTTTGAGTACCTGCTTAATTGCGCTTACTAAATACACGCATTCTTTTTTAGTGATGTTTTTGGCAGGCTTTGATGGCCTTATTTTAGATCTAAATAAAGATTCAGACGCATAGATATTGCCAACACCTACGATTAAAGAGCCATTCATAATCAGCTGTTTGATTGAAGTTTTTCTATTACGTGTCATTTTAAAAAGAGCGCTATCGTTAAATGAGTCTGATAAAGGTTCTAGTCCAATATTTTTAAATAAGAAAAACGAATCTAGATCTTTAACAAAGTGAATGCTGCCAAATCTTCTGGGGTCATTATAGAAAATTGAATATTTTTTAAATTTAAATTGAGCATGATCATGCCTAAGCGGAGTGAAGTCATTTTTTTGAAAGTGTAAGTTACCACTCATCCCTAAATGAATAATGATGTGACCTTTCTCAAAGTAAATAACAATATATTTTGCTTTTCTCTGAATCGATAAGATTTTCTCTGAGTTGAGACTCTGAAGTTTCTTCTTATCAACGGGCCATCTTAGGTTTGGGTTAAAAATATTAATCCGAACGATATCTTGTCCGACTAAAAGTGGAGCTACAGCATTTTTAATGGTTTCAACTTCAGGAAGTTCGGGCAAGGAAGCTACTTAATTTTTGTTTCCTTGTAGATCACATGCTTTCTGATCGTTGGATCGTATTTTTTAGTTTCCATCTTCTCAGGATGCAAGCGCTTATTTTTTGTCGTTGTGTAGTAATGACCCGTATCTGCTGTGGACATCAATCTGATTTTCTCTCTCATACTTTCTGCCCCTGCGCCCTAAGTTCTGTCAAGACCGGTCCGATCCCTTTCTTATTAATGATCCTGAGGCCATGATGCGACACACGTAGCTTGACATATCTATTTTCCTCTTCAACCCAGAAACGATGGGTATGAAGGTTGGGTAAGAATCTCCTGCGGGTCTTATTGTTTGCATGAGAGACATTGTTCCCAGACATTGGACCCTTTCCTGTAACTTGACAAACTCTAGACATATAGCCAACTATTAATAATTAGGAACGATAATATAACCGCAAGTTAGGTATTTAGGCAACCAAGTTCTAGCTTTTTTTGCGGTTTTTATAATAATAGTGAGCAATTCACGTAAATTTGAGAGTATCTAAATGAATATTGTACTTGGGGTCTCAGGGAGCATCGCAGCTTATAAGAGCCCAGATATTGTTAGAAAACTTAGGGAAGACGGCCATGAGGTGCGCGTCATACTTACCAAAAGTGCAAAGTACTTTGTTTCAGATATCGTTTTTCAAGCAGTCTCAGGCTATGAGGCTCGTTCTGAGCTTTGGGATAAAGAGGCAGAGAGTGCAATGTCCCACATTGAGCTTGCTAAATGGGCAGATCTCATACTCTTGGCACCTGCTACTGCTCATACTATGGCTCAGATAGCTATGGGGCTAGCACCAGATTTACTATCCAGCGTTTGCTTAGCCTCTAAGGCTCAGCTTTATATTGCGCCCAGTATGAATCAGGCCATGTGGTCTCATCCATCGACACAGAAGAATAAAGTTCAGCTTATTAATCAAAAGGTTAGATTTATTGGTCCTTCGTACGGTACACAAGCTTGTGGCGATGTGGGCTGGGGGAGGATGGCAGAAGTGGAGGAGATCATTCAAACCATCAAAGAAGCAAACGCAAGCGTTCAACAGAGATTATTTTCAGGTATCAATATACTCATGACCGCAGGTCCTACGCGCGAGCTGATTGATCCGGTGCGGTATATTTCAAATCGTAGCTCTGGTAAGACTGGATACGCATTGGCAAAGGCATTGCATGATGCTGGGGCAAACATAACAATGATTTCTGGACCTACTCATATTAAGATCAGCGACTCGATTAGGTGCATACAAGTGGAGACCGCAACCGAGATGCTTGAGGCGGTAAAAGTTGAGATAGAAAATAATCATATTTTTATCGCGACTGCGGCTGTCTGTGACTATCACCCCGAGCAGGAATATAAGCAAAAAATTAAAAGCTATGAAAATGTTATAGCTTTAGAACTTCATAAAAATGTCGATATTCTGATGCAGTCTAAAATTTGGAATCCAAACATTTATTCAGTTGGGTTTGCGGCTGAAACGGAGAATCTTAATGAGAACTCAGTAAAAAAACTTAAATCGAAAAATGCAAATCTCATTGTAGGCAATTTAGTCGGCAGGAATCTCATTTTTGATGAGGATGATACCGCGTTTACCTTATTTGGATCTGATACAATCGAGGACTTAGGGTCAGGCACAAAAACTGAGATGACTGCGAGGCTCGCTGTCTCGATTCATCAAGCATTTAATAAGTGGAAGCAATGAAAAAAATTGAAGTTAGAATTTTAAATGATGCCGTTGGTGATTCGATTGAGCTTCCAAGGCAAACGACAGAGGGGTCTGCTGCGATTGATTTGAGAGCCTGTATTGATGAAAAGAAAGTACTCAAACCTGGAGAAACCTTGCTAATACCAACCGGAATCGCAGTTTATATCAAGGACCCTAACTTTGCAGGAATCATTCTCCCACGATCCGGTCTAGGTCATAAGCATGGGATTGTCTTAGGCAACCTTGTAGGGCTCATAGACTCTGATTATCAGGGGGAGCTTATGGTCTCTCTTTGGAATCGGGGCAGCCAAGATTTTGTAATTGATGTTGGCGATAGAATTGCACAGTTTATGATCATCCCAATTACCTTATTTGAGTTTGATGTGGTTGAAAGCTTTGATGAAACTGAGAGAGGCGCCGGAGGCTTTGGTCACAGTGGCGTAAGCTAAGACACGCCGTATCTATCTTTATAGTCAGCAATCGAATCAGATATTGCTCGATCACGATCATCAAAGTAGTCGAGCAAGTGGGATAGGTTTATGATGCTATAAACGGGAAGACTAAATTCCTTCTCAATCTCCTGTATTGCAGATAGATTTGACTTAAGGCCACGTTCTTGTCTGTCCAGAGCGACACAAATACCCACGGGATTGGCTCCATGCAGGTTTATGATTTCAATTGACTCCCTTATGGCAGTGCCTGCAGTAATGACATCGTCAATGATGAGCACATTACCCTTTAATTCGGATCCCACGATGCTTCCAGACTCGCCGTGATCCTTTTTTTCCTTACGGTTAAAGGCAATTGGAACGTTTTGGTTAAATAACTGTGAAAGTGAAATCGCGGCGCAATGCACCAGTCCTATTCCCTTATAAGCAGGGCCAAAGAGCATGTCAAATGAGATGGATTGATCTTGAATAGCCCTAGCATAGCAGTCTCCCAGCACACGGAGCTCCTCACCCTTATAGATTGAACCCGAATTATAGAAGTAGGGACTGCTTCTTCCAGACTTTAACGTAAAGCTCCCAAACTGCAGTGAGTCAGCCCTAATGGCGAGCTCAATAAAATCTTGTTGATAATCTTTCATAGCCTATTCATTATTATATGCACTATAGTTTTAATTATTAATAACTATTAATGACTATCCCTTTGATAAGAATTATTTCAATAAATGTAAACGGCATTAGAAGCGCAGAGAAGAAAGGTTTATTTCGTTGGTTAAAGTATCAAAGGGCGAATATTATTTGTCTGCAGGAAGTCCGAGCGAGTAGCACTCAAATTGAAAGTGAAAGCTTTCACCTTAAGGGATTTCAAAGATTTTTAGTTGAGGCCGAGAAACCTGGCTACAGTGGGGTAGCTGTCTACACCAAGGACGAGCCGATTCGTACTATCAACAAAATAGGAGATAAAGAGTTTGACGCTGAGGGGAGATATATAGAGGTTGAATTTCAAAAATTCTCAGTCGCATCGGTTTACTTCCCATCTGGATCATCAGGTGAGGCGAGACAGGAGGCCAAGTATCGTTTTTTAGATATTTTTGATAAAAAGCTGATCGCCAAGAGGAAAAAGCCAGTGATATTTTGTGGAGACTTTAATATTGCCCATACCAAGCAAGATATAAAGAACTGGAGAGGGAACCAAAAAAATTCAGGGTTTTTACCCGAGGAGAGACTTTGGTTTGATCGTTTACTTCAAAAGGGCTATATAGATAGCTTCCGTCACATCAATAAGAATGACGATGAGTACACGTGGTGGTCGAATAGGGGCAGGGCCAGAGAAAATAACGTTGGATGGCGTATTGATTATCAGGTTGCAAGTAATTTTTTTAATCACAAAGTGAAAAAAGTTAAAATTTACCGAGAAGAGTTTTTTTCTGACCACGCCCCGCTGATTATTGACTATGAACTTGATGAATAACAGAGAGATTTTTTTTGCTTTAAGCTCCAGCCGCGCATGGATTGCTCTGCTGATGGGCTTTGCCAGTGGACTGCCTTTATTGTTGACCTTGACCGTGCTTCAGGCATGGCTCACGCAATCTGATATAAGTCTGGTCACCGTTGGCATGATCGGCCTTGTGGGCCTGCCCTATAACTTTAAGTTCCTTTGGGCGCCGCTTCTTGATAGGTTTTATTTCATAACGCTGGGCAGAAGGAAGAGCTGGTTATTGATAAGCCAGATACTTCTATCGTTATCCATTGTATTTATGGGGATGCAAGAACCCCTCGAATCATTGAATTTGATTGTAGTCTCAGCGATCATCATAACTTTTTTCTCAGCGACACAGGATATTGTCGTTGATGCCTATAGGCGAGAGAGCCTTAAAGATCAGGAGCAGGGGATCGGGGCGATGATGTACACCTATGGCTATAGACTGGGCATGCTGCTTGCCTCAGGTGGGGGGCTCATACTGGCTGATCTGTACAGCTTTAGTATGGTTTATTACTTTATGGCATCCGTCATGTTGCTGACAGTGATTGTAAGCTTTATCATCCCTGAGCCAGAGGATTATGGAAGCCCAACTAGCCTCAAAGATGCCTTTGTGATGCCTGTGAGTGATTTTGTTGAGAGATACCAGGGAATATATCCCGCGCTCTTAGTCTTATTTTTTATCGTTATTTATAAGCTAGGGGATAATTTTGCTAGCCACATGAGCATACCCTTTTATCTAGATAGTGGTTACTCCAATGCCGAGATCGGTGCAGTCGTCAAGGTATTTGGGCTTGCGCCATTGCTCTTTGGGATATTTATTGGTGGCATCATAAATCTTAGGTATGGCTTGTTCTACTCTCTGGTGCTTGCTGGGGTGCTTCAGGGTCTGTCCACGTTTGGATTTATCCTTATTGATCTTTTTGACAAGAACCTATCCATACTTGCGACGGTGATTAGTTTTGAAAACTTAAGCGGGGGGATGGGTACCGCCTGTCTGCTAGCATTTATGGCACTTATTACGAATAAACAATTTACCGCAACGCAATTTGCACTTTTAAGTGCATTAGCAGCACTCCCAAGGGTTATATTAACAGCCCCCACGGGATGGCTTGTCGAGCTCATGGACTGGACCCCTTTCTTTATGATGTCAGGGCTCATAGCAATTCCCGGAATCTTATTAATCTTATACAAAAGAGATTGGATCAATGAACACTAAGGGTGAGTGGATACAAATCGCAAAAGTTGAGGATCTTAAAACTACAAAATCAAGAGAGTGTTTTTTAGAGCATATAGATTATCCTGACTGGCCGGTGAGCTTGATGTTATTAGAGAAAGAGGGCGAATACTTCTGTTATCTCAATAAATGTCCGCATGCCGGTCATCCGCTTAACCTTGAGATAGATAAATTTTTAGGTCCGGAGGAGACAGATATTATCTGTCGCTCCCATGGCGCAAGATTTTCAATTGATACGGGGGAGTGTTTTTTTGGGCCATGCGTAGATAAAAGTCTTATAGGGCTAAAGATTAAGGTTGAGTCAGAATGTATTTTTTTATCTGACTCAGATTTTTCCCAAAAGGCAGAGCGCTATATCTTTTGAAGCCTCCACTCGGTGATGGCGTTGCCTAGCCTAATGCCCCTTCTCTCAAATCGCGTCGATGATCGATAGAAATATGCTTCGTTAACTTCGTCAACCAACACACTTGAAAAATAGTTTTGATTATTAAGCACGTCATCAATCTGCTCGGCATACGTTTTTTCATCTGTCGCGAGAAAAAGATACCCACCCTCTACAACTTTTGTTGATACTAAATTTATAAAATCAGGGTTGATCATTCTCCTCTTGTGATGTCTTTTTTTGGGCCATGGGTCAGGAAAGAGTATCTGGAT
>JAYPDM010000006.1:59371-67554 GCA_038125265.1 Gammaproteobacteria bacterium | reverse complement strand
TGACCTCGACTACTCTCACGCTCACTGTTGATAGCGCTCTTGCAAGATCCTTGGAGAGGTTGCTGATTTGGCTTACCTTCACTCCTGCTGCAGGCTGAATCTCAAAGCGCGTCACTACAGGACCCGGCTTCACACTTATCACCTCTGCAGCAATATTAAAATCAGCCAACTTAATTTCTAGTAATTTAGACATTGCCTGAAGGGTATCTTCAGAGTATCCGCTGACTTTATCTGGGGCATCGTCAAGCAAACTTAACTCTGGTAACTGGCCACTTTCAGCTGTATCAAATAACTTCACTTGTTTCGCTTCTTCAGATCGCTTACTGGTCTCAATCGTTTGAACCTTAGGTTCAATTTTAGTTTTTGGCCTTTGCTTTGCCTTTTCTATTCTTCTTTGATGAATGGCCCTAGCGGATTCTACAGGCTTCTCTTTCCTCTTAAATTTGATTTTACTTAGAAATTGATTCAAAAAAGTTGGTGTCATTTTAATGATATCTAAAGCTCTGCTGAGTATGCTCAAGATTAAGCTACCTGACTTATCGACTATCATCACCCAAGATATGTGCAAAGAAAGTGAAATTGACGCAAGCAAAAGAATAATAAATAAAACGATAGAGCCAGAGATATCTAGGTAATCTGCTGTAGCTGTAAAAACAGAATCACCTATGATCCCTCCCGCACCAACTCCCTCGGGCAATTGTTGGATGGATGGAAACAATTGAATAAGAGAGGCCGAGGATAGAACAAATATGATAATTCCGATTGAACCAAGGACATTCTCACTTTTAGTTCGCTGATTGATCGGATTCTTATTTTGGTATATGTAAACAGCTGTGAGTACTAATATTGGTATAAACAAGTAAGAAACAATACCAAAATAAGTAAATAAGATCGCTGAAACATTAGCGCCAAAGGCACCGATTAGGTTTCTGTAGCTGTCGGTATCAGAGACCACAAAATATGATGAATCGGAAAGATCAAACGAGATAAGCGATAAGAATAAAATGACCGCTATTCCACAAAACAAAACCAACAATGACTCTCTAACGCCTCTTGCGTCAATGAGCTTTGCTTGATCTTTCATTTTCTGAGGTTTGGACTTAAGCAATATATTTTTTTAAATTCCTTTTTTAAATTATATATTGAATTAACAATAAAAATCATTGCAAAAACATAGTAGTTATTTATTATGTAAGCATATTTTTATGGCTAAAGAAGATGCAATTCAAATGGATGGAACTGTTGTTGAGACACTTCCAAACACGACTTTTAGGGTTGAGCTCCAAAACGGTCACATCGTAACTGCCCACATATCAGGTAGAATGCGAAAGAATTACATCAGAATTCTTACAGGTGATGAGGTCACTGTTGAGCTAACGCCCTATGATCTCTCTAAGGGAAGAATCGTTTACAGAGGCAGATAACAAATACAACATCCCAGGCTCTATTACCTAGAAAAATTATTACTATATTTTGGCAAAAAAAATGTTGCCAAAATTTCTACTTAGGTTTATAAAAATCAAAAAATACAGACAAAATAATCATGGGAAGAAAGAAGAAGCAAGTTGAAGCTACATCTGAAGATGAAGATCTAGAAAATGACTCATCTTCTGCTGAATTTGATCTTGATGATGACGACGAAGATGGATTTGAATCAGGCGAAGATATTTCTGAAAATCCTGCGCAATTTAATAAAGAAGCCAGAAGAAAGCTAGAAGAGCTTCTAGAGAACAAGAGAACTAGAAAAGAATTAGAAGATTTTGACGATTTTTCATTTTAAGTTCTCCTTAAAATACCAATTACATCACCCTCAACAATTAACTCTCTTTCGGATTGAATGTTAATGTTTGGAAAAGAATCATTCCCGGCCATGAGGGTAATTCCATCTTTAGAAATTTTTATCTTCTTTACTGTAACCTCACCATCAATATTGATAATCATGATCCTACCAGCTTGGATCTGTCTTGTTTTTTTTACTGCCACTAGATCATTATCGAGAATTCCAAAGTCTCTCATACTTTCTCCTCTAACTCTCAACAGATAATCAGGAATTTCATTGAATAAATTTGATCGATAGTCTATCGAAGACTCAATATTTTCAATGGCATCGATTGGGATTCCTGCAGCAACACGACCAATGATGGGAATTTCCAATAAACTTTTTTCTGTCAGCTCTATACCCCTTGAGACCTTAGCATTAAGCTTGATTAATCCTTTGCTCTCAAGTGCCTTCAGGTGTGACTGAACGCTGTTTATAGATTGAAACCCAAAATGGTCTGCAATTTCCTTTCTGGTGGGAGACTTGAGATAATTTAATTTTATATCCCGAATGTAGTCTAAAATCTTTTGCTGACGTGGGGTAATGTTTTTCATTTACAAGGAAAAAACTATTATCAAAACTAAAATTTTAAGAGGTTTGCTCCCCAAGTAAATCCTGCGCCAAAAGCTTCAAGCAAGACAAGCTGACCCCTTTTGATCCGTCCATCGCTTACGGCCACATCCAATGCGATGGGAACCGTAGCTGCAGAGGTATTTCCTGTGTATTGTATCGTCAATACGACTTGTTCCATTGGCATATTAAGACGCTTAGCAGTAGCAGAAATGATTCTTAGATTTGCTTGATGAGGGACCAACCAATCAATATCCCCTTTTTCAAGATTATTGTCCGCAATAACTTTATCTACAAGGGACTCAAGGGTCTTGACCGCAACCTTAAAAACTTCATTGCCTGCCATTTGAATCGCTGGGCTAAGATGGACATCAACCCCCTCTTCTTTGGGTCTCGCTTCAAGTAATGCACGATGCCTGCCATCTGCGCTTAGGTATGAGTATAAAATTCCTGGCTCATCACTTTTGTCCAGAATAACGGCTCCGGCTCCATCACCAAAGAGTACGCAAGTACTTCTATCAGTCCAATCTAGCAGTCTCCCCATTAGCTCAGCACCAATGATAAGTGCACGTGTAGCTTGTCCTGCCTTTATAAAATTATCTGCAATATTTAGCGCATAAACAAAACCGCTACAAGCCGTTTCAAGGCTAAGCGCGGGGCACGCAGGAATTCCTAACCTCTCCTGTATCAAGCACCCAACATTGGGAAAGGGTAGATCAGGTGTGCTGGTTGCAACAATAATAAGATCAATGGTTGCTGGATCTACATTGCCCTTTTTAATGGCATCGGAAGCTGCCTCAAAGGCGAGATCAGAGGTATTCTGATGGTCTAAAGCAAAATGTCTTTGCTTAATTCCAGTTCTGGCAACGATCCAATCATCGGAAGTATCGACAATTTTTTCAAGATCCTGATTAGTGACAACCTTGGGCGGAAGATAGCTACCGGTGGAATGAATTTTGGAGTAAATCATCTGGATACATTTCTTAAAATTTTATTCACGATATCAGATTTTGACTCTTTATAGGCAATCTCTAACGCTGCTCTGAAGCCAATCTCATCAGAACTTCCATGACTTTTTATAACAATACCATTAAGACCTATGAGCATCGCACCATTATAGCGCCTTGGGTCCATTTTTTTTCTGAGTGCGGCGAGGACTGGAAGTGTGAAAATAGATAAGAATTTATAAAATAAATTACTCATCAATATATTTTGAATAAAAGCTTTTATTAGGCCTGCAGTACCTTCGATAGACTTAAGTGCTACGTTACCAGTAAAGCCATCACATACAACAACGTCAACTCTTCCTGAAAACATTTCATTAGCCTCAATATAACCATGGTAATTTATCTCAGAATTTCTAAGTTTTTCAGAAGCATCTTTGATGGTTGAATGCCCCTTGTGATGCTCCTCTCCGATATTAAGCAGAGCTATGACAGGATTCTCTTTTTCTAATAAATCTCTAGCAAGAAAGTTCCCCATTTTCGCAAACTGAACAAGGTTCTCACTTGTGCATTCGGTATTTGCACCAAGATCTAGCATCAAAAAGGGTGTCTTTTTGCCAGGCAGCATGGTTACAATTGCAGGCCTCTCAATACCCTCAATAAGCTTTAAAGCAACTGAGCTAAGCAGCATCAGCGCTCCTGTATTGCCAGAACTTACGAATGCATGAGCCTTCTTTTCTTTAATGGAGTCGATGCCACGAGCCATAGTGGACGCTTTTTTTCTTCTAAGCGCATCGGATGGTTTATCATCCATCCTCACTGCCTCATCACATTCAATAAGCTGGATCCTATCATCGATTTTATTAGGATACCTTTTTTTAATTTTTTCAATGGATTCGCTTAATCCGTAACAGAGAAGCGAGGCATCTGGATGTGAGTTGAGAAAACTCATTGAAGCTGCAATAACAGGCTCAAATCCTAGATCCCCTCCATCGAGATCGATGGCTATCTTGATTTGATGCGTCATAATAGAAGTAAGAGGTGAGGCGTTAAGCTTCTTCTTCCTCGTCTACTGGCTTAATAACCTCTACAATTTGCTTTCCTTTGTAGAATCCCTCTTGGGTTAAGTGATGTCTTCTATGCTTCTCACCAGTCTGTGGATCCGTAGATAAAGAGGTACTACCGAGAGCATCATGTGAGCGTCTCATATTTCGTCTTGATCTAGATTTTTTTGATTTTTGTACTGCCATAAGTATTCTTACAAATTTAAGATGTCATATGTTATGAAAAAAATAAAAGAAAATACACCACTATTTTTGATAATTTTTATTAGAATCCCTTAAACATTAGTATTTTATCTATCCCCCATACGATCAATTTGCTATTAAAATAAAATTAAATATCTAAAATTGAGCAATGAAAATCTACTTAGCCAGCCAATCCGTATATAAAATCGGAATCATGCAAAAATTTTTTGCAGAAGTCGTATCTGTTTCCCATTATGCTGATGAAACAATAAATACTCTAAATGACCCTGAGTTTGAGTCGAGGAGGCTTGCAAAAGACAAGGTCCTATCAATAATTGGATCCATTGACTGCAGCCCTAAAGATATCCTAATTGGTGGCGATCAGGTAGGCTACTTTGATGGAGGCTTTCTCGAAAAACCAGGGACCATTGAAAATCAAAAAAAACAATTGGCGCAATTAAGCAATAAGGAGGTGTCATTTTATACCTCGATGTATGTATCTTCTAAGGATCAAAGCATCAATAAATTGATCACCGATTGTACTTTAGTCAAATTTAAAGAACTCCCTGATGAACTTATTAACAAGTACGTGGAAAAGGAAAATGCATCTGACTGTGCAGGGGGCTTTAAAATTGAGTCACTTGGTCCCCTACTAATGGAGTATGTGAGTATGAGGGACCCTTACGCCCTGCAAGGACTCCCCATCATGCAATTAATAAGAGCTCTTGAGGAAATTGGCATCAGTCCAATATAAACTCGTCGCTTGGCTTACATACTAACTCTTTAGGTATGCCATCAATTTGTTCGTGGAATACCATTTTGGTTGCATGAAGCAACATTCTGGTTGAGCTAATTTTCTTCTTTTCGTTCATCAGATTGTCTTTATACTTTGGGTCACCAATGATTGGAAAACCAAGGTGATGGAGGTGAGCCCTTATCTGATGCATCCTGCCCGTCACAAGCTCAATCCTTAAGTGCGAGGCATTTCTGTTACGCTCTAAAAGAGAGATACGGCTAACCGATTCCTTACCTTTAGAGCTAACTACAGTCACTGATTGCTTATGGATTCTCTTTCTCTCAAGTTTTAAATTTATCTCAATATCACCAAGATCCCATCTCCCGTAGACGATAGCATCATAATATTTTGAAACCTTATTGGCCCTAAAAACCTCATGAAGGGATCTTAGGGTGGATCTTTTTTTTGCAATCAAGATACATCCTGATGTTAATTTATCAAGTCGATGAACTAGATCTGACTGACCCAAATCAGGCCTCAGCGATCGCACCATCTCGATCAGTCCATTTTGCTGCCCCGTGCCTGCGTGCACTGAAAGGCCAATCGGCTTATTGATAGCCACAACAAGCTCATTCTCAAAAATAATAAATTCTTTTAGCCATTCAACTTGGTCAGAATTTATTCTTTCACGAAATTTATCTGGCCTTAGATCAATATCTCTAACGCTGATCTTGTCATTAGTATTAAGCTTTGTTGATGCGGATGTTTTCTTATCATTGACCTTGACTTTAGCTCTTCTGATTAATTTATAAATGAGGCTTCTTGGAACCCCTTTAAGCTCTCTCAATAAAAAATTATCTACCCTTTGCCCTGCATGCTCACTGTTCACATTAAAGGTTCTGGATTTATTGCTCTCAAGCTTGCTCATTAAATATGACTTATGAATTTTATTAAGATTGGTGTATTATCTATCAAAATAAGTTCAGCTTAACAGCAGATGCTGTCAATTTTTTAAGAATTTAACCTAGAGTAAACACATGCCGAACCTGAAAACCCAAAATTTCAATACAAGCAATGGTTCGTTGTTCATAGCTGAATTTTTTACTTATGACTCTAGCTTTAGCAAGGAAGTATTAAATGAAAAGAATTCTAATAAATGCTACTCAAGAGGAAGAGACTCGGGTAGCTCTGGTAGATGGGCAAAGGCTCTACGATTTAGATATAGAGATATCTTCTCAGGCCCAGATAAAGTCTAATATCTATAAGGGTATTGTTGGTCGCGTAGAACCTTCACTAGAGGCGGTCTTCGTCAATTTTGGCAATGAGCGCCATGGATTCCTGCCCCTCAAAGAAATTTCAAAGGAGTATTTTAAGGCTGACCAGAATGCGAATATCAAGGAACTGATTCATGAGGGTCAGGAAATTGTGGTGCAAGTAGTCAAAGAGGAACGTGGCAATAAGGGTGCTGCCCTAACCACATTTCTATCTTTAGCCGGAAGATTCCTCGTATTAATGCCAAACAGTCCTGGCGCGGGAGGAATCTCAAGAAGAATCTCTCCTGAAGATAGGAAGCAATTACAAAAAACTCTCAAGGCCATCAGCCTAGATAAGAGCATGAGCTATATTGTGAGGACTGCCGGTGTCGGTCGCAGCGCTGAGGAGTTGCAGTGGGATCTGAATTATTTGAGTAGTATCTGGGAGGCCATAAAGATGGCAGCCGTTAAAAATCCCGGGCCTGCGCTTATCTATCGTGAGGGAAACTCAGTTATTCGAGCAATCAGAGATCATATGAATTCCGATATCGGTGAGGTGATTATTGATAATGCCCAAAGGCATGAGGAGCTCATTGCTTTTATTGAAAAAATTATGCCTCATAATCTCAATAAAATTAAACTCCATGATGATCCTCAGACGACTCTCTTCTCAAGGTATCAAATTGAGAGCCAAATCGAGTCTGCTTATGCCCATCAAGTGAATCTTCCTTCGGGCGGCAGTATGGTTATTGATCATACTGAAGCATTGATCTCTATCGATATTAATTCATCGAGGTCAACCAAGGGAGAGGATATTGAGACCACTGCACTCAATACTAACCTAGAAGCAGCCCAAGAGATAGCAAGGCAATTAAGGATTAGAGATATCGGTGGCCTTATAGTTATTGATTTTATTGACATGAGCTCATTTAAGAATCAGCGAGAAGTCGAGAATAAATTAAAGTCTGCTCTGGAAGATGATAAGGCTAGAATACAAGTGGGCAAGATATCAAGGTTTGGTCTTCTTGAGATGTCAAGGCAAAGGCTTAAGCCTGCGCTTGAGGATTCAACCCAGTTAACTTGTCCAAGGTGCTCAGGCCTAGGACAAATTAGAAGTTTAGAGTCGATCACGCTATCAATACTAAGACGCATTGGAGAGGAGTCAAGAAAAGACAACACTGGGAAGGTGCTTGTATTTGTTCCTCTTGAGGTGAGTGACTACATCTTGAATCAGAAAAGGGATGTCCTAAATAAGATTGAAAGCAATAATCTCATATCTGTTGTTCTTCTTACCAATCCTAAGCTTCAGACGCCTGCTTATGAAATCATTAGAGTTAGAAAAGATGAAATATCTAAAGTGGATGATCTGATCAAGGAGTCCCTTGAAAGGGAGGTTGGTAAACGCCCTGCCCTCAATCAGGTATCTCCCTCGGTAAGCAGAGAGCCTTTGGTCGAGAATATTTTACCTAATACTCCACCCCCAAAACCTAAGCAGCCAGGCTTGTTAACAGCGCTCATTCGATGGTTTAGCTCACTTTTTAGTAGTAAGAAGAAAAAAAATTATCGTAACCAGAAAGGACGCTATAACCGAAGAAGAAGAAATAACTCGAGGCC
>JAYPDM010000006.1:17873-59271 GCA_038125265.1 Gammaproteobacteria bacterium | reverse complement strand
GAGAAAGAACTCTCAAAATCAGACATATCCCCATAGTATGGATCCGGCACATCCTGGGGTATAGGGTTAAATTGAGTAATCAAGCTACATTTATCCTTATGCGAGGGATAGTGATTGATGAAATATTCTAGGTTATTGGAATCTAATGCATAAATGAAGTCATAACTACTAAGATCATGTTGGCTTAAATGGCTCGCCCGATAACCAGAGATGTCAATTTCAAATTCTTTCGCTAGCGCTATGGATCTTGGGTCCGGCGGACTCCCGATATGATACTTATGAGTGCCGGAAGATTTTACTTTAATGGTATTTAAATGAGAGGTCTTTTTTTTAAGATATCCCTCGGCGAGCGGACTCCGACATATATTCCCCATACAAAAAAACAGAAAGCTAACTTGCAATTTCAGCCTCAAGGTATTTGAGATCGTCTAAGGTATCGACTCCACGGTAAGTTTTCTTATCCGTGTGAAGAATATCAATGGGTATGTTTAACCATAGGGCTCTCAGCTGTTCGAGTCTCTCATGAATCTCCCAAGAGCACGGCGATGATTCCATTATTTTATTGAGGGTGTCGATCGAGTAACCATAAAGCCCGATATGACGAAAGCAGAAATGTCGTATTTCTTCAAAGTGTTCACAGTCTGGACCGCGCCTGGAAAAGCTGATCGCTTGAGATGAAGAATTCACTAAAACTTTTGCCGTATTTTGATCAAAATACTCTTCATTTGAATGAAAATCTGTCACTACGGTCGCCATATTCGAATTCTTTTCTCTCATGCATAGCGCTAAGTCCTCAATAATTTGTGGATTAATAAGAGGCTCATCGCCTTGTATATTTATCACACGCGTTGTATCGGTCCATTTGAGCTGTTTTGCTACCTCGGCTATACGCTCTGTTCCATTTCTGGGAGCGGAACTTGTCCTAACGATTGTTGCATTAAACTTAGAGCATGCCTTAGCAATTTCATCGCTGTCTGTTGCAATTATGGGTGATGCTCCCTTGACTTGTTGAACCTGCTCATAGACTCTTTGGATAATTGATTTACCTGCAAGTTGTGCCAAGGCTTTTCCTGGGAACCTCTTTGAATTGAGCCTGCAAGGAATGACGTATTGTAAATTCATTGAATATTCGCTAAAAATTTATCTAAGGCCTTTTTGGCATCTGAGGAAAAATCTATTTTACCTTCAAGGTAGTAGATTGGAAGACCCCAATCCTCATTACATTTTACGATGTCTTTATGTGTCATAAGTATTGGTAAGTCATCCTCAAAGATCAGGTCTTTTTTGGAAAAATTAAAATGATCAGGGAATGCATGGAAATGAATATTTTCAGAAATGCCCTCGAGATTTGAGAAAAAACTTTTGGGCTTTGCAATACCGGTTACCGCATGAAACCCTAATGAAAAGAAATCTTTTGACACTGTTTCATGTCTTATATTTTTTATCAAACCAGGCGTAAGCCTAAATTGATTCAAACTGTCCGTAAGGTCCCTTGTAAATATTAGATCTGGGCTCTTGATCTCATGAATACTGCACCTAAAAGGACCAAATGGAATATACAGTTTATTGAGATTCTCCTTTGCATCCTCAATCAAAATATTATGATCACGTCTTAACCTATGGTGCTGTAAACCATCATCGCAAATGACTACATCAAGAGGCTCATATTTTAATAGAGTACTTATGGCCCGAACCTTATCTCTGCCCTTAACAACCTTGCATCCAGTTAACTGAGCAATTTCTAGCGCCTCGTCACCTACCTCCTCAGCCGTAGAATCATAATCTAATATTTTAACTTCAGAAGCGTTTTTGCTTTTATAACCACTGACATGAATACCCACTTTTAATCCAAGATTTGTAATACGTTGAGCAATATTTATCGTTAAAGGAGTTTTGCCGGACCCGCCGGCTGTCAAATTACCAATAACGATCACTTTTACCGGAAGTTTGTAGGATTTTATAAAACCTACTTGATAGAGATAGAATCTGATTTTTTGTGCAATCTGAACACAAATGCTAAAGGGATAAAAGAATAAGTATAGGAAACGACTCTTATACCAGAGCCACTGGATAAATCGATAAGTCATCAGTGAGCTTGCATGTTATAAAGTGATCGATAAACACCATCTGTTTCGAGCAGTTGACTGTGTGTTCCCTCTTCAATAATCTTGCCCTCGTCAAGCACATAGATTTTGTCAACATGTTCAGTAAAAGTAAATCGATGTGCAATGATTAAAGTGGTTCGACCCTGCATGAGCTTTGCGATCGAGTCACGTATATATCTTTCAGACTCTGAATCAAGGGATGAGGTCGCCTCATCAAGAATTAATATCGGAGCATCCTTAATAATTGCCCTTGCAATGGCGATTCTCTGCTTTTGTCCGCCTGAGAGCATGGCACCCCTCTCACCGATATTTGAATGTATTCCATTTGGTAATGACTGAATCAATTCGGTCAAATGAGCGGACTCAATGGCGCTTAGGATTGATTCTTGATCTATATTTTTATCCATACCATAAGAAATATTCTCAGCAATTGTACCTTCAAGTAGAACAATATCTTGACTGACGAGTGAAATCTGTTTTCTAAGAGAGTGCATCGTTAAATCTTGAATGTTTTTCCCATCAAGAAAGATAGTGCCCTCCTCGACTTCATAAAATCTAGGGATCAGAGAGACAAGGGAAGTCTTACCCGCTCCAGATCTGCCCACAAAAGCAACACTGGTTCCTTCCTTAATCATTAATGAAACATCATCAAGCGCAACCTCATCATCATTACGGTATGCAAAAGTAACGTTACTGAATTTTATTTCACCACGAGCGGCTTCAATATTTATGGTACCCTGGTCTCTCTCCTCTGAAGTATCTATAATTTCAAACAATACCCCGGATGAGGCTATCCCTCTTTGTATCGCAGCATTGATGTTTGTCAGTCGCTTTATTGGTGCCAATAGCATACCCATAGCAGTCAGGAATGCCATAAAGCTTGGTGCATCTAATTGGATAAATTCTGATGAGCTTAGGGTAATCCATACAATAAAAGCAATACCAAGTGCCAATACATATTGCGTCATTGCATCCCCTATTGCCCTAACCGCAATAATCTTAAGATTCGATTTATAATTTTCCCGATTGATGCTCATGAATCTTTTAGATTGAAATCCTTCTGCCTGATAGATTTTAATATCCCTGTGGCCATGAATAATTTCTTCAGTCGATTTTGTAGCATCTGCCATAGAATCTTGGATGCGCACACTGTATTTTCGGAATGCCCTACTCATGACTCTGATTAAAATTGCAATAAAGGGGACCAGAAGAAACACGATAAGTGTCAAGGATGGACTGTAGTAGATCATAGCTATAACCAGCACGACAATGGTAAGAGAGTCTCGGACTAACACGACAATTGCATCAGAAATGGCTTGAGCTACTTGCTCGGTATTATAGGTAAGCTTCGAAATCATGGACCCAGAAGATGTCGCCTCGTAATAGCTCGTAGGCAATACTAGATATTTATTAAAAATTTCACTTCGCAGGTCCCGAATGACTCTGCGCCCCAACCAACCTAAACCATATACTGTAACAACGTCTGTGATTCCTCGAACAGTAAAAATAATTAGGAGCAATACTGGAACAAAATAGCTATTGAGTTCGTTCAAAGAGCCTAATGCATCAATAATTGTCTCCATCAAGTAAGGCACAGCAGCATTAGCAAGGGAGTAGAATACCATCGCAATCATTGAAATTAATAAGACGTTCCAATGGGGCATTAAATAGCCTAGCAACCTTCCATAGGTGTATTTCAAGCTTCGGTATTCGCGCGTCATCTAATCAGTAAATGTTCCATTCTGGATGGTTAATCTCTTATCCATTTTATCAGCGATTTCAATATCATGAGTAACCACCACAAGAGTCGTATTGAGCTCATGTGAGAGCTTAATTAATAAAGATGTAATAAGAGATGCGTTAGGGTTATCCAGGTTACCGGTGGGTTCATCGGCGAATACAATCGATGGTTTGTTAACAACAGACCGAGCAATTGCCACTCTTTGTTTTTCACCTCCCGATAACTCATGAGGCAAGCTTCTGTATTTATTCTCAAGATTTACAAGCGTTAGAGTCTTCTCTGCCTCCTCCATGGCAACCCTTATATTTTTGCCGGAGATCAATAAAGGTAATGCCACGTTATCCCTAACATTGAGATCATTCAAAAGATGAAAAGACTGAAAAATGAAACCTATTTTCTGATTTCTAAGTATAGAAAGCTTATTATCCTTAAGCTTATATATGTCCTCTCCCTCAAATTCAATGGTTCCGGATGACGGGCGATCTAGACCGGCTGCAATATTTAATAAGGTAGTCTTACCAGAGCCGGAGGCGCCCATGATTGCGAGTCTATCGCCCTGATGTATGACCAGATTGATATCCTTGAGAACGTGGAGCAAGTCTTCGCCATCCCGATAATGTTTACTAACATTTATTAACTCAAGGATTTTATTCATTTCTTAGGGCCTCTGCTGGGAACACATTAACAGTTTGTCTCGCAGTAAGGAAAGAGCCAAATAATCCGGACAAGAAGGTCACTGAAAGTATTAAATAAATATCACTTTTATAAATAATTCCAGTCAAGGCATCAATACCATAAACGTCTGAGGACAAAAGGTTCTCACCGATGAGAAAGCCCATCCCTTGAATAATTAAATCAAGATTTTTCATAAACAATAACCCTAAAAATAATCCTATGATAATTGCCATGCTAATCCTGACCAATGATACTAATAGAAAGACTTTTGTGATCAAGTGACTTTGCAGTCCCAATACTTTCAGTAAAGCTATAAAACTTTGTCTGGACTTAACTTCTAATAAATTCATGGAAAATAAATTAAAGAGTGAAATCACAAATAACATAAACAGGATAACCCATAAAACTGCACGAGTAATATTAATGGACTCAAATAGATTTCTATATTCTACATCCCATCTGGTAATAGTTGCTAAAGGTGAGAGTATTTCGTTTAGTCTTGCAATAGTGCTATCCATGCTCAGTGGTGTCTCAAGATATAAAAGCAAACCCTTTTCAATGTACCTCTGAGACGCTAAAGCGTTTAAGGTGTCAGAGCTGATCAAGGCTACTCGCTCTTCTGAAGCTGCCATCGCATAGCTCATTACCTCCCTGATGCCTAAAACCTTGACCCTAGGTATATTTGCAATTGCATTTAGATCGGCAACTAAACCAAACAACACAAGCTCATTATTCGTACCTAATCCAAGATCAGTGCTTAATGTATCACTGATGATAATAGATTCGTTTTCTATTGGTGAAAGCTCTAGTATGGATGGATACATGCCATCCTCAAAGGCAATCAATTGTGTAATGATCTCCTTGCCTGAATCTCTTATGAGGCCCATGCTGGCCTGATAGGGAATGACCTCTGTTATCTCGTTTGTATATAAAGCGATATCTGAGGATTCCAAGGTAAATCTATCCCTATCGATCTCCGGCGAGGTAACTCTTAAGTGCGGGATCTTATCAATCAAAGCGCTGTTTAAAGCGTATTCAAAGCCATTCATAACAGCAATCCCTGCGGTCATAAGAAATACTGCAAATACCATTGTAATGACCCCTCTGCTAAGGGATTTAAGATTTAGCCTCCCATTGAGCTGAAAAAAAGTATTTAAAAGCTGAAAGTATAGTCTCATGACAATTTTCTTAAGCTAACAAATTTGTTGGCTATTAATTTTTTTTGCAAAAAGAATAATGAGATTAAATAAGCCATAAGAATAAATAGCAAAAATATAATTAGGTATTGATAAAAATTTAAATGGGCAGGCACCTGACTTAAAAAAAAGAGCTCGTATGGCAAAAAGCCTACCTCCAGGGTCTCATATAAGTATGTGGTCATATCATTAAGCTGAATAGAGATTAGAGTTCCTAATGCCATACCTACAAAAATACTAAGACCAATAAGGCACACAGGATAAATGAGAAAAATTTTCCGAATCTGCACATCTTTTAAGCCCAAGGTCTCCATAATTGTAATATCGACTCGCTTTCTTTCAATAAGCTGAGACAGGATCGCTGTAAGATTCGTATAAGCAATTAAGATTACAAGGCCAAGAAGAAGCATCATGAAAAGCTTCTCAATGGCGATAGCCCTGAACAGGGTTGCATTCACATCAAACCAAGTTGTGTAGTTACCAACCAGTGGTTGTTCTGCCAGGTAACTGGTGATGGCGTCCATCTCATAAGGGTCGACTAAGTTTAAATTGAGTAAATAACTTTGGATATAATGATCAACAGAGGTAAAGTCAGAAACCGAGAGATTAATATCAAATCCATCAGCGATCTCTTGTGTTTCATTTTGATTTCTCGCAATTGAATCTAATCTATTAGTTCCTGAATACAAGGATAGGCTTCCTGGGAAAATTAGTGAGATTGCCTCGCCCTCAATGATCTCATGCTGAAAAGCAAATGCATTAGACATGTAGGATTGGAGCACATCTTCATCGCTTTGATGGGTGGATTCCTGAAAAATGATATCCGCGAGCGCATAGCCGCCTGAATAAGTAACTATAGCCGTCGCAGAGCCTAACAAATGCGCATCCTCTATATCCGGCTGAGAAATTAAATCAGTCATAAGCGCTTCCTGGCTGGCATGATCAAGGTCTGAGACATCAATTGAAATTTCAGAGCTTGTATCAACTATTCTCTGATTTATAAGTCTTTCAAATCCATTCATCATATTGAGAATAAAAATCATCACCGCAATACCTATGATCGTGCTCAGGGCGGTCACCATACTTAAAAAACCATTGAATCCACTACCCCTTATAGTTAGGAGGTATCTTGCGGCTATGTATACCATTGATAAAAAACGCATGATTTGAAAATAATAACAACTTTAGGGAGAGATAGTCTTAAATTCAAAAACAAAATTATGCGATAATCCCCACCCTCAATGATGCAAAAGAATCTACATGTTGTTGCCTTTGACTACTCAAAAGCCATTGAGTGTCAAAAAATAATTGATAAGTCAGATAAGCCAGTCATCATTTGTCTTCCATCTGACCAGGATGCATTGATACTCCTCAAAGAATTAAAAGTATTAGTTAAAGATTTAGACATTGATTTTCTATCCAGCAATGGCAATCAACCTTATCAATTTAAGCCTAATAATTATGAAAATCAGCTATCAAGGGTTAGGTCCTTGGGAAAAATTTACCGAAAAAAGCTTCCAAAGGTTCTGTTGCTATCGATCGATAACTTATTTTATCGATTCCCTCCCAAAGAGGAATTCATTGATGAGACACTTAGCATTCATATTGGAGATGAACGTTATGATGAAATTATCAACTACCTCTTTAAATACGAATTCTTAAGGGTCAATACTGTCACCAATGTGGGTGAATTTTCAATGAGAGGCTCGATTATTGACTTTTTTTCATCGGCTCATAATTCACCTCTAAGAATTAACTTTGATGATCAGCAGGTAGAAAAAATTACTCTCTTTGATATAGATTCACAATTAAGTACTCATGATCTAAGTAATTGTATAATCTCTCCATTCAAAGAATTCTTATTAAGTCATGAGCTGATCGATCGATTTAAGACAAACTTTCGAACTTATGTTGATACCGATCATAATGAGTCAACGATATATCAAAAGATTAGTATGGGATATGTACCCATTGGTATTGAGCATTACTTGCCCCTATTTTTTGATCATACATTGAAATTAATGGACTTGATTGATGAGCCCTATCAGTGGATAACAATAGGAGAATTTGAAAATATCTATAAAAACTTCTCCAAGATAATCTATGAAAATTTTCAAAAACAAAATAATCAAGAACTACTAAAACCAGAATTACTTTACCAGTTTGAAGAAGATAGTAACTCTGCTATCTCCTCAAGATATTTAATTACTATTTCTTCTAATGTGCCTGGTACAAAAGACAAGCAAATAGTAAAGGCAAACTCTCAGACGCTGCATCATATATATGACAGCAAGAGTTGGCTAAGCTCGCTTCTGAACTATCAGACTAGCAGTCAGTATAAGATAATTTTTTCCTCAAGCTCACCTGGTAAAAATCAAGTACTTGCCGACTTATTAAAATCACAAAATATAGATGCCCTTCTGAGCAAAGAAACTATCCCTGACATTAAGTTTCATGACTCAAAAATAATAATTTCATCTGGATACATCGATAAGGGGATCATCGATCATGAGCAAAAGATTATCTTTATACCAACTGAATTGGTCACTGATGCAATATCGAGTAGTTCTAAAAAGATACAAGATGTGGATGTCTCAAAATACTTTGCTCATTTAGAGCAGTTCACAAAAGACAGCCACGTGATCCATAAGCGTTTTGGCTTAGGTATTTATCGAGGCCTGAGGAAGCTCGATGTAGGAGGCATGGATAATGAATTTATTTGCCTAGAGTATGCAGATGGAGACCTGCTCTATATTCCAGTTTATGAAATCAATGAGATTACTAAATACAGTGATGCAAATATTAAAAATCCCGTCCTCCATAAGCTTGGAACGAATCAATGGAGTAAAGCTAAGTCTAAGGCCGAAAGAAATATTAGAGATGTGGCAGTAGAGCTACTGACTGTCTATGCAAAAAGAAAGAATGCGGTTAATAAGATAAGAGCTATTGATGAGGAGGAGTACCAAAAATTTTGTAAGGGGTTTGCATTTGAAGAGACAGTGGATCAGCTTCGGGTAATTCATGAAATAGAGGATGAATACAGAACTGGTAAGCTCATTGATCGTCTAATTTGTGCAGACGTTGGTTATGGAAAGACCGAGGTTGCGTTGCGCGCCGCCTACATGCACTTACTCAATAATGAGAAGGTAATCTTTTTGGTACCTACCACTCTTCTTGCGCAACAACACTTTGAAAATATTACCGAACGATTCAGTCAATTTGCCTGTAGCATCGGAATCCTGTCAAGATTACAATCAAAAGATTCTGTCCAGGATACCTTTAACTTACTTAGTGAGGGCAAGCTAGATATCCTAATAGCGACCCATAAAGCACTTTTTCATAAAGATCTATTAAAGCAATTTGGCCTTATTGTAATTGACGAGGAGCATAAGTTTGGGGTTAGACAAAAGGAGGTGCTTACCAGTATTAGATCCAATCAAAATATCTTATCACTGACAGCAACCCCTATACCTCGAACCCTTAATCTTTCCCTAAATGGCGTTAAAGATATTTCTCTGATCGCTACTCCTCCTGAGAATAAACAGGGTATCGATACCTACCATATTCACTGGGATGAACAAAAAATTATAGAGGGCATACAAAATGAATTAAAAAGAGGTGGGCAGGTATACTTTGTTCATAATAGGGTAAGAGAGCTGGATCGTATCCATCAAAAGCTTATAAATCTCATGCCACAACTTCGTATCTCCATCGCACATGGTCAGATGTCAGCCACTGAACTTAATCAATCCATGAGAGGATTTATTGATAAGAAAACAGATCTGTTGCTATGTACTACCATTATTGAAAGCGGCATCGATAATCACAATGTGAATACCATATTTATAAATGATGCAGATTCCATGGGGTTGGCTCAGGTACACCAACTTAGAGGAAGGGTCGGCAGGGGATCGCGTAAGGCATTTTGCTACGTTGTGACTCGCCCAGAACAACTTCTGAGTAGTGATGGGAAGTTAAGGGTAAGGGCCATAGAATCTATGTCAGATCTAGGTGCTGGTTTCTCTCTTGCCGCGCATGATCTTGAGATTAGAGGTGCAGGTGAAATTTTGGGTGCAAGACAAAGTGGAGACATACAACAAATTGGGTTTAATTACTATAATGAGCTTCTATCAAAGGCTATTGAAGCAATCAAAAACAATCATTTAAACTCTATTGATTTAAGCTTTGATCAGAACATTGAAATTAACTTAAGCATTCCTGCACTTATTCCAGAGGACTATATGCCTGACATCAACCAGCGCATCAGTTTCTACCGCAAGATTACCGATTCTAACGATTTTAATCGTGTAAAAATTGAACTGATTGATCGCTATGGCCCCATCCCAATAGAGATTGAAAATTTTTACCTCATTAATCGAATTAAAAAATTACTAAAACAAGCCCTAGCGGTCAAAATTAATGGCAATGCTCAGAGATTTAAGATTACCCTGTCAGAAAATCACTTATTTAATATTGATAAGATTCTTAGAGATACGGAAGATGAGTCTCTTGCTTATGAGATTAGCATTGGAAAGGATAACTCTCTAACCTTTAAATCATTAATGGATTTTAATTTTACTAAAGATATTCTTGATACTATAGAAAGATATGTTTAAGAAGATCATTTTGTTAATCCCTCTTCTTGTAATTTTTAATTGCAAACTACTGCACTCACAAGAGGATAATGATCAAGATAGATTTGACTATCAGTATGAGCTTATTTTTTTTAAGCAAAATGAATTTTTACTAGAAAACTCACTAGAACGATTTGAATCTATGCAGCCAATTAATCGACTGGGTCAGTCTTTGAGCGCTCCCCTAACGATTAATTTGAAGTCTTATCAAAAAAGAATCCTTAGCGATATGAGTCAGATAGTTAAGTCAAAGGGAGATATCTTTATCGATGACTACATCTACTCTGATTTTGTAAATTCATGTGAAGCTTTTATGGATTGCGAAAGTGAAGCGATCTTATCTGCAAGTCAACTCCCGTCTCTTATTCCACAAACTACCGAAGAAAGGTTGGATGATTTATTAATCTATCATTCACCTGATTTACTTTTACCAGAACTTAATCGTTTAAATGTTCTTAGGCCCTATGAGGTAATTGGTGCTATAGGCTGGTATCTTGATATAGATGCCAGAAACAGTGACTTTTTATTAGAGGATCTACAAATGATTCACCCTCAATTAAGTGGAGTGGTAAAAGTTATTCGTGCCCAGCCCAACAGAGTGGAGCTAGAGGTTACCTACATAGGAGAGAATGGCGTGACTCTTGTTGGCAATGATGTGGATAGGCTTGAGTTAATATACCTTAAACCTAGATACATTATAAGCTCAGGCCAAACGATTAACCTTGGGTCTATTTTCTACTTTGATCATCCTGCTTATGGAATTTTGGCGACTGTATCAAGAATAAATAACTAGCATAGCCAATTATTTTCTTTTAGTATTTTTATAGACTTCTCATAGTTTTCAAGCTTTTCATGCGTATCCACGTTATCGAGAGATAAATTACACTCATCTATTCGATTAACCTCTGTATCGAGGGCTTCAACCTCATTCATAAAATGAAATCTATTTTCATATTGATTACATATGATCGCCATATCATTACCTGCCTCAATAGATTTTTTTATAAGATCAAGCATACTTCCAAAGTGGCTCAGACCCTTCATTGTTAGATCATCACTAAATTTAAAAACTGGACCTAGAGAATCATGAATCTTTTGTATCCATGGCATAGATAAACTTACAGGAGCGTGATCAATTTTTGGAAAAATAACATGGCTTAGCATTACGGCATTTAGTAATTCAGCTGACGATAGATACTTGTAAATTGAAAGATCTTCTTCGAGTTGTTCAAAGTCTCTGTCATCGTTTGCCATATCTAGGTGAGTATCAATGGTTGTCCCTGCATGAGAGGGATAGTGCTTACCCACTGCACTCATGCCCTGAGCTTTCAGTCCTCCAATGAAATAATAACAAAGATCCTTGATGGCCCTAGATGAGCGATGAAAAGATCTATCAGCAATAATCTCTGATTGACCGAGATCGATATCAAGCACAGGCGAAAAATTTAAATCAATATGAAATTTTGATAGTTCATAACCAATAATATTTCCCGTTGCAAAAGCTAATTGAAGTGCCAAGTCTTGATTTTGATCAAACATTTTACCTAATGAGCGCATGGCAGGAATTTTACTAAATCCCTGCTGAAATCTTTGGACCCTTCCCCCCTCATGGTCGACCGCAATTACCAGGGACGGTGACTTAATCGCCTTGATCTCCTGGCAAAGCCTATGGAGCTGCTCTAATGACTCATAATTCCTAGTAAACAGGATAACCCCGCCAATAGCATCATGACTAAGTAATATCTTTTCCTGTTGACTCAGCTTAAAGCCTTCAACATCGATCATGATTGAATTATTAGGGACCTGTATCATACGATCTGTACCTGGTCTCCTACCTCTACAAGATCAAATAGCTCCATCACATCGCTTGGACGCATTCTTATGCATCCTATCGAGCTCGGTTGACCGATAAATGTTTTATCAGGTGAGCCATGAATATATATGTAACGCTGCATGGTATCAACATTACCAAGACGGTTTATCCCTCTCTCTAAACCTGAAAGCCAAAGGATCCTAGCAAGGATGTGGTCTTCCTCCAAATTCTCGATACCATCTAGGGGATAGGTGTCCCCTCTCCATCTTCTGCCTTTAAAAATCGCATTACCTGGCGCACCCGCACCAATCTTTGCTCTTATGATGTGGTGACCCGTTGGTGTTTTAAAGCTGCCTTTTTCTTGCCCAGGACCAAATTTTGAGGTTGAAATTTCAAACTCTCTGACAATATCCTCTTGGAAGGAAAGCTTGAGGCTTTGCTCTTTAAGATCAACAAAAATTCTTCTTGTCACGTTAATTTTTTTCAAATACCCCTAATAATTCTATATGAGAAGTCTGAGGAAACATATCTAACACGTTTAGATCTACCATTGTAAAATTATTCTCTTCGCAAATTTTCCTCGCATCACGCGCAAATGTTCCAGGATTGCAGGATATGTAAATAATGTATTCCGGGTCTATCACTCCAAGCTGTCTGATAACCGCCTGTGCTCCAGAGCGAGGAGGATCTAAAATTAACATATCCCATTTATCCTTAAAAATTGGCCAACCCTCCTCAAATAGATCTCCGGTATGAAAATTAATATTTGAGATATGATTGAGTGCCTGGTTCACCATTGCACGCTTGATGAGGCCTGCTCCCAGCTCAATACCAGCGACGTTCCGAGCATAACGCGAGACCGGTAAGGTGATGTTGCCCAAGCCACAAAACAAATCCAATACGCTCTCAGGTTGATACTTCTTCACATTTTCTACTACCAGCATCACAAGATCTTTATTGATCTTATCGTTTACCTGAATGAAGTCTTGTGGAAAAAAATTTAATTTAATATCTTGGTAGGGGCTGTAGGCTAATGGGGCTGTCTCATGGAGGACTACTTGCTCCTTATTATTTAACAACAAAGACCCAGCTATCTGATGCTCTTTAAAAAAAGATTTAAGTATATCTATTTCTTTTGTATTTGGAGGCTCAAGGCATCTTAGGATAGCGCCAACAGCTTCATCACCCTGAGCAATCTCAATTTGAGGAATCTTATTTTTTATGGACATAGGGCTTAATATTTCTGAAAAGAGTTGAGGCAAAATGGTCAATTCTTTTACTAGAACATCACAACTATTCGCATCAGTTACGAAATGAGAGTTCTTCTCACGAAAACCTACTGTCACCTTATTTTTTTTATCTACATACTTTGCACTGAGCCTAGCCTTTCTGCGATAGTGATAAGGTGAGGAAGTAAATGTTTGAGGATCAAAATCAAGCTCCATGCCTGCGATGGATTTTAGATTTTCCAAGGCATGCTCTTTCTTGATCGCTAATTGATTTCCATAGTCTATGTGCTGTAATTGGCAACCTCCGCATAACTCATAGTGAACGCATGAGGGCTTTACTCTTTCTGGCGATTGATTGACTATTTGCTCGAGATTGGCTTTAAAAAATCTAGAATTTTTTACGACCACTTTTGCAGATACCTTTTCACCCTTCATGGCACCGGGTATGATGACCTTCCTATCATCGGCATAGGATATCCCTTGACCCTCAAAGTCATACCCTGAAACAACAAGCTCTAGAACATCACCCTTGCTAATCAATCTTATTTTTTCCAGTGATCAAGGTAGCTTTCCATATGAGTTTTTTTACTATTGGAAAGATATTGCTCCAAGGATAGCTCGTATTTTTTTAGCTCGTCAGTTTTAATCAGTCCTCTAAAATGCTGGAAGTGAATCATTGCAAGATAGGTAGAGATTACATCGGTATCGCAGTAGTCTCGAATTTCTTGGTAGGCACCCTCAGAATATTTTTTCCAAACCTGGCTGCCGTCTATCCCTATTTTCCCAGGAAATCCTAGAAGAACCGACACATGATCCAAACTAGCTCTACCCTGATTTTGAAATCCTGCCAACACATCCATAACATCGATATGTCTCTCGTGGTACCTATTAACATAATTATTAAATTGAAAATCTCGACTTTGATCACCTTGCCAATAATAGCTGGCCTGAATCTTGTGATGCATGGCGCGTAAATAGATAACAGGCATATCAAATCCCTTGCCATTCCAAGAGACCAATGTGGGTTTATGATGACTGATTCCATCAAAGAATTGTTGGATCATTCCTCTTTCATCATGGATGTCTTTTCCAAGGCTAACCACCTTAATCTCCTCTCCGTTTGCGATTAAGACTGAGATGGCGACAATTTTATGGAATACAAAGGGAAGAAATTCTGTTTGTCTTTCCTGTCTTTGTTTGAAAAACATTAATTTCGCTATATCTCCTTCGCTGAGGTCTTTGAGATTATAGTATTTAGCTCCCAGCGATGTATCTGGAATGGTCTCAATATCAAAAACGAGATAGCTCCTACTCATGACAAAATGGCTACAGCCGTGACGTAAGGTTCTTCATCAGATAGAGAGATATGACATGAGTGTATCTCTCTATTACTTAGAAACTTCTCAGCGCTCTGACTAAATTCTACATGGGGTGCACCCTTTTCATCCCTAAGGATTGACATATCATTAAAGCGGAGCATCTTACCAATGCCTGTGCCAAGTGCCTTAGAAACAGCTTCTTTGACACAATAACAATTTGATAAGTATCTCACTTGGTTTGAGCTTTCTTTGTATAAAAGGAATTCCTTTTTCGAGAGGATACGGCTTGCAAACCGATCATTATATTTTTGAATGGCTTTATCTATTCGCCGTCTGTCTAGCAAATCTATACCCAGTCCCTTAATCATTTCTAGCCTCATAACAAATTTCTTTCATACTTAAGAATGCCCTGCCCAGTCCGTCATAAATTGCCCTTGCAACGATTGCGTGTCCAATATTTAATTCCTCAATGGCATGAATACTCGCGATTCGATTAACATTAATGTAATTTAGACCATGACCCGCGTGAACCGAGAGCCCTAAGTCGCGAGCGTAGCTAGCAGATTCTTTAATCTTATCAAGCTCTTGATCGATCGTATCCTGGTTTATCGCATCAGCATACTTTCCAGTATTTAACTCAATGGCATCTGCACCGATCTGCTTTGCCGTCTCAATGGCATTCCGATCAGGGTCAATAAAGAGTGATACCCGCGAACTTTTAGAAAGGGCATGAATACCATCAATTAATAGGTTGCTCGGATCTTTCAGGCTCAATCCACCTTCAGTGGTAAGCTCCTCCCTTTTCTCAGGAACAATACAACAATACTTTGGGGCTAGCTCTTTAGCAAATTCAATCATTTCCTGTGTCGCTGCCATTTCAAAATTTAAAGGGACTCTTAATAACTTTTTTAGTTGCTTTGCATCCTCGTCTTGGATATGCCTCCTATCCTCTCTCAAATGAATCGTAATGCTGTCCACGCCTACTTGCTCAAGGAGTATGGCCGTGGTGAGTGGGTCCGGATATTCTGTGAATCTCTGTTGCCTCAGGGTAGCGACGTGATCGATATTTACACCTATTTTGATTTCGCTCATGATTTAGAATTCCTTGCTAAGATTTATTAATTGTCTCATTACTTTTCTTGAATTTACACTTGGGCTTAAAGATTGGGAGAGAATAACTGAGTCAAAAATATATTTTGCTAATCTGAGAGAGGGATCTGAGTCTAAATCTAGATTTGAAAGACGCTTGATAAGATCCCCATTAAAGTAATTCTTATTATCCTCTTTATGGAGTGACTCCCTAAATCCATCACTGGGCAAGAATTCATAGGTTTTTGATGTCTCGATGGGGGTATTGTTTAAATACTCATACTCAAGTGATGGTAGATAACCTAAGAAATCTAAAATTGAAATTTCAAAAGACCTGAGTTTTGAAACCCAGTTTTGCTCAGGTAGATCATAAAGTGTGGTTTTGTAAAGACTAAATAGGGCTGGATCAGACTCATCTTCTGGGACAATCTTTAAGATGATTTCATTGATGTAAAACCCTGCCATTAAACGCTTACCGCTTAGCGATATCATGAGACCATCGGATTCAATTTCTCGGATGCTAGCAAGATCACCCCTTTGTGACCAATGTATGATAAGCGGTTGAAATGGTTGAATATTTTGCTTTAGTGAGCGCTTAGAGCTCTTGATACCCCTAGCGATACCTCTAAATCTTCCATGGCTTTGGGTATAACAGTCAAGTATTTTACTAGTATCCCGATAATCTCTCTGATGCAAGATAAAGCCAATATCTCTATTCATGTTTTAGCTATTTAGTATGATTAACTTTTAAAAATAACGAGCATTTTGTACCACACCATTTCTCAATATTCTTTCTTGCTTGAGTTCCAATTGCTTTGATTGTTCTCGCATCCTTACCAATAATCATCGATTTATAAGATTTTTTCTTAGTCACAAGATCAGCATGTATTACTAAATCTTGATCTTTTTTAATATTATTAATTTGAATTTCGATGCCATAGGGCACCTCTTCATGCAGGCAGTTTAGTATAGCGTTTCTTATTTCCTCTTGCGCTCTTTCTGATAGTGATAAGTTCGTTTGATAGTCTTTATCAAATTGAGCCTCTCCTTCTGGCAAATATTCTGCAATGGTATCTTTTAGATCTTTGAGTCCATCATTTTTTAAGGCTGAAATAAAATATACTTTCTTAAAATCTACCAATGAGCTGAGCTTTTCAGAGTAATCCAATAACTTAGACTTATCTCTTATGCGATCAATTTTATTGATAATGATAAAAATATTACTGGAGAATTCATTCAGTCTTCTGTAGACCTTTTCAACAATACTGAGATCAGTCTTTAAATCTATTAGATATAAAATTAAGTCTGATCCATCGAGTGCTGCATTGATCTCTCTTCTCATGAGCTTATAGTCGTAGTCTCTTGTCAGCTCCTGGTAGCCAGGAGTATCCAGCATCACAACCTGCGATGCGTTATGGTTAAATACGCCTAGAATCTGTCGTCTGGTGGTATGAGATTTTTTATTAACAATGCTTATCGGCATGCCAATCAGCTGATTGAGGAGTGTTGACTTACCTATGTTAGGTGCGCCAACCAGGGTTACATAGCCAAATCGACTAATCGCCATTTCCATCTAATCTTTTTAACAGCATTTCTGCAGCCTTCTGCTCTGCCTTTTTAATGCTTGAAGATGAGGCAGTGACATAATTATTTGTGGCTTGATCAATGCACTTAATAGTGAATGTTTTTTGGTGGGGCCTTCCTGTCTCCTTGATTACTTCATACGTTGGCAGTGGATTTCCATTTTTCTGGAGGAGCTCTTGTAATTTTGTCTTAGCATCTTTGAGCTCATTAGGGTCCGGCAAGTTTTGAAATTCATCAAAAAATAATGAATGAACCACACTCTCAATAGCTTCAATACCGCCGTCCAAATAGATAGCCCCAAAAACTGCCTCTAGGCAGTTTGCGATGACAGACTCCCTGTTATAGCTACCCGATCTTAATTCACCCTGCCCAAGCACGATAAACTCACTTAAATGTATTTTTTGTCCAATTTCAGCTAACTTATGACCGTTTACCAAATGAGATCTCATCCTAGTTAACGCACCCTCATCCATGTCATTTAGATGATTATAGAGATATATAGAAATTATCTGTCCTAGGATGCTATCACCCAAGAACTCTAATCGCTCATTATTTTGATTAGAAATACTTTTGTGTGTAAGTGCAGTTTCTAAAAGTGATAGGTTTTTAAACTGATATCCAAGCTTAAGATGACACCATTCTGTTAAATCCATAGCGCTAACCCTCTATGAACCCTAATCGCTCCCATTTAAAAGCATCCTCATCTTCATCATTCCAGTGCATCCAAATAAAGACTGGCTTCCCAACCAAATTATCTTCTGGCACAAAACCAACAACTGAAAATCTACTATCCTGACTGTTGTCTCTGTTATCGCCCATCATAAAATAATGACCCTCGGGGACGTTATATAGGCCACCAGGCGAAAGTCGGCTATTCATATGAATGATACGGTGTTCGGATCCATAGGTTTCCTGCATAAGGGCAAGATTAGAATCATCGGCATAATTACCGACATAATTACTCTCAACGAGTTGATCATTAACCCAGAGCTCTTTCTCTTGATAGTCATAGAATACCTCGTCACCCGGTAGGCCTATCACTCGTTTTACGTAAACGATTGATGGATCAGAGGGAAGTCGAAATACCGCCATCTCTCCCCTTTCAGGGGTCCTTGAGCCAAAAATACGTTTACCGGCAATCGGTAATCTCAATCCAAATGCATGTTTATTAACAAATATAAAATCTCCATCAAGAAGGTTTGGGGTCATAGAGCCCGATGGGATTCTAAAAGGCTCAATAATGAATGATCTCAGGATAAAGACGACAAGTAAGACAGGAAAAAAGCCTGCTGTATAGTCAGCAAATTTACTTGGTGAGTAATTTGAATGCTTTCTCTTTCCATAAAAAATATAAAACCAAAAGAAACCTGTTGAAACAGTTAAAACCAGAATCACCCATTCAAATAACATCATCTAACTCCTTTTGATTTATTAAGATTCTAACTCTATTTAGACTTATTCTGTAGCACCGCTAAAAAGGCCTCTTGAGGTATCTCAACAGAGCCAAGCTGTTTCATTCTTCTTTTTCCGGCCTTTTGTTTCTCAAGTAACTTCATTTTACGTGTCACATCGCCACCGTATAGTTTTGCTGTAACATCCTTCCTTAAAGCCTTAACATTGCTTCTGGCTAAAATATGACCACCAATCGCAGCCTGTATTGCAACTTCAAACTGCTGTCTTGGTATTACATCCTTCAAGGTTGCAACAATCTCTCTTCCTCTTCTGTCTGAAAATGATCGATGCACGATCATGGATAGCGCATCAACCTTATCCTTATTGATTAGAATATCCATCTTTACGAGATCCGATGTCTGAAATCTGATAAATTCATAGTCAAAGGAACCGTAACCACGGCTCACACTCTTTAGTTTGTCAAAGAAATCCAGCACCACCTCTGCCATGGGAAGTTCATAGACTAGAGTGACTTGCTCTCCATGATAGGTAAGATTCTTCTGAACACCTCTCTTTTGTTCGCACAGCTCTATGACTGGCCCTAAATAATTCTGCGGAAGGAGTATATTAGCCCTAATGATTGGCTCTTGAATTTCTCTAATGTAGGTTTGTTCTGGAAGCTGGGATGGGTTCTCTACGGAGATGGTCTCCCCATCTGTTTTAATGACCTGATAGACGACAGTGGGTGCAGTTGAAATTAGATTCAGGTCATATTCTCTCTCAAGGCGCTCCTGAATAATTTCCATGTGGAGTAAACCTAAAAAACCGCAACGGAATCCGAATCCTAAAGCGGTGCTGCTCTCAGGCTCATAGTGAAGTGCAGCATCATTTAAGGATAATTTACTTAATGCCTCCCTAAAGTCCTCAAAATCATCGGAGCTTACGGGAAACAATCCGGCAAACACTCTGGGTTTTATTTGTTTAAATCCAGGTAACGCCTCTACAGTTGATTTATGCATTCTGATCGTGTCTCCAACAGGGGCGCTCCCAATCTCTTTGATCCCAGAGATAACATAGCCAACATCCCCAGTTTGCAGAGCATCAACCTTAATCATTTTTGGCGTAAATACGCCGACATAATCTACCGTGTACTTCTTTTGTGTCGATAAGATTTCTATTTCATCCCCTTTACGTATTGACCCACACACAATTCGAACAAGTGTGACGATCCCTAGGTAAGAGTCAAACCAAGAATCAATAATTAATGCCTGCAACTCCTTTTTATGATTTGGCTCTGGTGGAGGAATGTGACGAATGATTTCCTCAAGCAATGATTCAATATTCTCACCTGTTTTAGCGCTAACTTGTAAAGCATTTGAGGCATCAATACCGATGATATTCTCAATCTCCCTTGCAACCCTCTCTGGCTCAGCCGAGGGGAGATCAATTTTATTAAGCACTGGTATTACCTCTAGGCCCTGCTCAATAGCGGTATAGCAATTTGCAACGCTTTGCGCCTCAACCCCTTGAGCTGCATCTACAACAAGCAGTGCCCCCTCACAGGCAGACAGAGATCTTGAAACCTCGTATGAAAAATCAACGTGTCCGGGCGTATCAATGAAATTAAGCTTATAAACTTGGCCGTCTTTAGATTTAAAATTTAATGATACAGACTGAGCCTTGATGGTAATACCGCGCTCCCTCTCTAAATCCATCGAGTCGAGCACTTGATCGGCCATCTCTCTGTCAGTTAGCCCCCCACAAACCTGAATAAACCTATCTGCTATGGTTGATTTACCATGATCGATATGAGCAATGATAGAGAAATTTCTAGTATTCTTGCTCATCATCCTATTAAAGATTTTATCTGATCATGATCCACAGGATGCAATGTAATTCTCTCGTTATTAATCATTAACACCGGTATTTCAAGTCCATATAATTTCTTTAGATTGATATCCTCATCTATATCTACCATTAAAATATTAAGCAGATCTTTGTAGACAGACCTCAGCTCATTCTCGAGCTTTTCGCATAAATGACAGTCCTGCCTTGAGTATATGATTGCTTGTGTCATTTTAATGATTTACCTGCTTGTGCACGTATATCAAGTATTATTTTCTCAAATTGCTCGGGAATTTGAATATTCTCAGTAACCAGCAGGTAATGTAAATCCGGGTCAGGCAAATCTAATATCTCTTTTAGATTTTGCAGTGAGGCATCATCTAACTCATCAATATGACTATCGAAATATGGCCTGAGTATGTAATCAAGCTCCCTCATACCCCGCTTGCAACGCCATTTGAGCAGTCCCTTATTAATAGACATTTAGGCTTAATGCTGCCTATCTGCCATCATCTTCTTAATTTTTGCAATGGATTTTCCAGGATTTAAATCTTTTGGACAAGCTTGTGTGCAATTAAGAATTGTATGACATCGATAAAGTCTGAATGGATCTTCAAGATCATCAAGCCTTTGCCCAGTATACTCATCACGTGTATCAACAATCCATCTGTAAGCCTGTAATAATGCTGCTGGACCTAGATATCGATCAGAATTCCACCAATAACTAGGACATGATGAGGAGCAACAAGCGCAAAGAATACACGCCGAAGGTTCATCAATTTTTTCTTGATCTTCTTTGGATTGCAGTCTTTCACTATCCGGTGGGGGCGGGGTATCAGACTGAAGCCAAGGCTTAATGGATGCATATTGCGCATAAAAGTTGGTTAAATCAGGCACCAAATCTTTAATAACTGGCATATGAGGTAAAGGATAGATTTTAACCTCACCCTTTACATCTGAGATAGACTTTAAACATGCCAAGGTGTTGGTTCCATCGATATTCATTGCACAAGATCCACAGATCCCCTCTCTGCATGATCTTCTAAATGTCAACGTTGTATCAATTTCATTTTTAATTTTTATAAGCGCATCAAGCACCATCGGCCCACAATCATTAAGGTCAACATGATAAGTATCAACTCTTGGGTTTTTTTCGTCATCAGGATCGTATCGATAAATTTTAAAGACCTTGGTTGAGGAGCTTGATGAGTTATGCTCTTTGCCCTTTGAAATTTTTGAATTTTTAGGTAGTGTAAATTTTGCCATATCTATTTACCAATTAATAAGTTCTCGCCTTAGGCGGTATAGGCTTAACATCATCTGTTAATGAATTGAGTTGAACCTTTCTATCACCAAAAGTTACCTCTCCATTCGGAGCAATCCAGGAGATCGTATGTTTCATCCAATTCTCATCATCTCGATCAGGATAATCCTCTCTTGCCTGGGCACCTCTACTCTCTGTTCTGTAGAGCGCCGACTTAATGGTAGCCATCGCCTGCGGGAGTAGGTTATCAAGCTCGAGGGTTTCAATGAGATCTGTATTCCATATAAGAGACTTATCGCTTACGGATACATCTGAAAATGAATCATAAACCGGTTGAAGGAGGTCAATGCCCTCTTGAAGTGAGTCTCCTGAGCGGAATACCGCAGCATTACTCTGCATTATTTTTTGCATGGATAACCTTATGTCTGCAGTCTTAGTGTTGCCTTTGGCATTTCTTAGTTTATCCAGTCTTGCGATTGATTCTTGGCCATGATCTTCATCAAAGGGCTTAAGTTTTTGCTTAGCTTTTAAAATCTGACCGCAACGAATTGAGGCTGCCCTACCAAATACCACAAGATCAATCAGTGAGTTTGAGCCTAATCGGTTAGCACCATGCACAGAGACACATGCTGCCTCACCCACTGCCATTAGGCCCGGCACAACTGCTTCCTCGCCCGAGCCAGTAATGTTGATAACCTCGCCGTAGTAGTTAGTAGGTATCCCGCCCATGTTGTAATGCACGGTTGGAAGAACCGGAATTGGCTCTTTGTTAACATCAACGTTTGCAAAAATTTTTGCGGTTTCAGCAATACCCGGTAATCTCTCTTGAATTACCTCTTTACCTAGATGCTCTAAATGAAGATGAACATGGTCTTGGTCCTTGCCAACACCTCTACCCTCTCTAATTTCAATTGTCATTGCTCGGCTGACAACATCTCGAGATGCAAGATCTTTTGCATTAGGCGCGTAGCGTTCCATAAATCTCTCACCGTCGGAATTGGTTAGGTATCCTCCCTCGCCTCTTGATCCTTCAGTAATCAAACAACCTGCGCCATAGATACCAGTGGGATGAAATTGAACAAATTCCATATCCTGTAGTGGAAGTCCTGCTCTGACGACCATGCCGTTACCATCACCGGTACAGATATGAGCACTGGTAGCAGAAAAATATGCACGGCCGTATCCGCCGGTTGCCAAAACAACCATTTGCGAATTAAATCGGTGCAATGTTCCATTAGACATATCGAGCGCTGTAATACCACGGCACACGCCATCCTCCATAATGAGATCTAGCGCAAAATACTCTATAAAAAATTCTGCCTGATTTTTTAGTGACTGCTGATAAAGTGCGTGCAGCATGGCATGACCCGTACGGTCGGCTGCTGCGCAGGTTCTCTGTGCTGTTCCCTCTCCGTAGTGTGTAGTCATTCCACCAAACGGTCTTTGATAAATCTTTCCTTCCTCGGTTCTGGAGAAAGGCACACCGTAGTGCTCTAACTCAATGACTGCCTCTGGAGCCTCTTTGCACATGTACTCTATAGCATCTTGGTCGCCCAGCCAATCTGATCCTTTTACGGTGTCATACATATGCCATCGCCAATCATCTTCACCCATATTACCAAGGGCTGCACTGATTCCGCCTTGAGCTGCAACGGTATGGCTTCTTGTTGGAAACACTTTACTCAAACAGGCAGTGGTCAAGCCTTGCTCAGCCATTCCAAGGGTCGCCCTAAGTCCAGCACCCCCTGCACCGACAATAACAACGTCATAATTATGATCTACAAAAGTATATTCCTTTGACATTTTTTAGATTCCAAAAAAAAGGATAAAAACTGAAAAAACTCCGAGCGCTGATAGAAAGAAATGCACCAGAGTGCTTGACACCAGTACCAGTGTCTTTATTCCTTTGTTATGCACATAGTCCTCAACAATCACCTCTATTCCGAGCTTTGAGTGATAAGCAACAGAAATAATGGTAAGCATTAGTAAGACTGCGGTAATTGGGCTCTGGAACCAAGACATCAGCTCACCGTATGAAAAATTTGGCCAGGCAATAATTTCAATAAGTAACCAAATTCCTAATAATGCAATTGCGATGGCACTAACTCTTTGTGACCACCAATGCGAGAAACCTGCCTTAGCCGAACCGAGATATGAAACTTTACTGAGGGGGGATCTTAATGACATAGCTAAAAAATTACCAAAAATGCATAAACGGCGGTCAGTATTAATGCCGCAAAAATAACGATCATTCCACCAAGTTCAATCTGAGATTTCTCAAAACCTTTGCCGGCATCCCACACCAAATGCCTTATTCCATTGCCAAGATGATAAAAAAATGCAAATGCCCATCCTAGCAATAACACCTTAAAAAATATCCCATTAAAGATTACTGATGCCTCTTTGGGATAATTTGCATCTGTCAATTGATACAACCAGATCACAAAGACTATAAAGCCAGCTGTAAGAATTACTCCAGTTATTCGATGAAAGATTGATAGCAGTGCGCATAAGGGCAATCTATAAATCTGTAAGTGAGGTGATAAGGGTCTTTCTTTGTTCATTGTTTACTCAAAAATCAATGCACCTTCCAGCTCTTTCCCAGTCTCCATACCTTGTAGGTTCAGGGCCAGAGGGACCACCAAGCTCTTTTGTCTTAGAATTCTCAATCGCCTTCTTTAATGAGTTCACTGCTTTTGCCCTATTACTTGGCTTGGTTTCTCTTTCTGATGCATTCATAATGTGTGTATATTTTGCCAGAAATGGTTACTGATATCACTAGAATATCCAACAAAATGAATGAAAATTATAGGACTTTGGAGTGTTTGATAATTTAACGAAAAGCCGAGAAAAAAATTTATCTCTCTTGCAGGTAAAGGGAGAGGATTATGTGGTGTTTCTGAATAATCTATTTGCCCTGGATCTAACAAAAATGCATGATAAAACTGGCAGTTATGGATCATGGCTCAACCATCAGGGTAAAGTGAAATTTACCTTTTCAATTTTTCATCTTGATGAATCACTAATAATAGCAACTGAGAGCGCAGATCGAGTTTTATTAAGCCAGGAGTTAAGCAAATATAAGCTTAGATCTAAAGTTGAAATTAACAATTGTGATGACGCTTATCTGCATTGTTATTGTGAAAATGATGCTCAGCAGTTATTGGCTGACGCGTCATTTAAAATTTTCTCAAACCATAATATCACTTCTCTTATTTTCAAAAATAACTCAGAGAAACTTGAAATATACAGGAATATTCGGACAGTTAATTCCGATCAACTTATCAAAATGGGGCTTCCAATAATTGGTGAGGCTAACAAAGAAAAATTTAATGGTGTATTTCTTAATTTGGCTCAATACAACGCGATTAGTAATTCAAAAGGATGCTACCCAGGGCAAGAAATCGTCAATAAGCTATCGCGAAAGAAAAATATGAAGCAGTCATTTCAGCTTTTTAGGTTACAGAATGATCCGAATAAAGATATCAAAGCCGGAGATGAAATCATCTCGGAGAATCATTTTGTAGGGCATGTAGTTAATGTGACCAGTGATAATTATCTCACCGCTATGATTTTGGATCATAACGACAAAAGCCAAAAAGTGGTTAATGGGTTAAAACTAGAGGCTTTAGAATTTACTTCTTAAATACTTCGGGCCTCATATGTGGAAATAAAATGACATCGCGAATAGATGCAGAGTCAGTCAATAGCATGGTAAGTCTATCAATTCCTATCCCAAGACCCGCAGCAGGAGGCATAGCAAACTCTAAAGCCCTAATATAATCGTGATCATAATGCATAGCTTCCTGATCACCCCTATTCATTAGCTCCACCTGCTCCCTAAACCTCTGTGACTGATCGATAGGATCATTGAGCTCAGAAAACCCATTTGCAATCTCCTTTCCAGCAATAAACAATTCAAACCTATCCGCTAAAAATTCATCTGAATCCTTTCTTCGAGACAATGGTGATACTTCAACAGGATAATCAATAACAAAGGTAGGATTCAAAAGCTTGCTCTCAATTTTTTGCTCAAAAAGCTCTAATTGAACCTTCCCGATACCCCACGACTCATCCTTTTTAATACCCAATTTTATTAGTATTTTTTCAAGAGCATCCATTTGACGGACATTCTTACTATCGAGCTCCTTAAATTCCTCAATAAGCAAGTCCTCTATCGACTTTTTAGCGAAAGGCTTTTTCATGCTTATGATTTTTCCTTGATAACTTAATTCGTCCTTGCCATGCAATTCATGAGTAACGAAAGATAATAAGTTCTCAACTAGAATCATATAATCATGATAATCAGCGTAGGCTTCATACGATTCAAGCATTGTAAATTCTGGATTATGTTGAGTCGACACGCCTTCGTTTCTAAAGCTTCGGTTAATTTCAAATACCTTTCGGTACCCCCCCACAAGAAGTCTCTTAAGGTAAAGCTCGGGAGCGATTCGTAAGAATAAATCGATGTCCAAGGCATTGTGATGCGTTTTAAATGGTCGTGCTACCGCACCCCCAGCTATTGGATGCATCATCGGTGTTTCCACCTCAATGTATTCCTGCTTATTAAACCATTCGCGTATAGCTTTTATAATCAAAAAACGCTGGTTAAAAACATTCAAAGATTCTTCAGAGGTAATTAAATCAAGATAGCGCTGTCTGTTCTTAATTTCTTGGTCTTGAATACCATGAAATTTTTCAGGTAAAGGTCTTAGGCATTTTGAGATAATCTTTACGAATTCTGATCGTAATGTGAGCTCTTTGGTTTTGGTGAAAAATAATGGGCCCTGAGAAAAAATAATATCTCCAAGATCAATGAGCTTAATCCCCTCAAACGCCTCCTCTCCCACAATATCTATTTGGACGCAGAATTGGAATTCACCACTTGCATCTCTTACTCTTAAGAAAGCAAGCTTTCCCATAACTCGCTTTGCGATTAACCTTCCCGCTATACAAAAAATATCGCTCTGTTCAGCTATCTGATCAGGATCAGAGTTATCAAATTTTTCATGCAGCACCGAAGCTAAACTATCTGGCTTAAGATCATTAGGATAGGCTATGCCCTTTTGTCTTAATTGCTCGAGCTTGCCCCGCCTCTCCTCGATTAATTGATTTTCGCTTTTGGTTACTTCTTCATTCATAGTTTATATACCCATTTTAAGGCTTGCCTCAAGAAAAGTCCTCAAGTCACCGTTTAATATCGCAGTTGGGTTACCACTTTCCACATTAGTCCTTAAATCTTTGACCCTGGATTGATCAAGAACATAGGATCTTATCTGGCTACCCCAGCCAATATCAGATTTTTCATCTTCGAGCGCCTCTGCTTCACTGGCCTTGATCTGCCTTTCTCGCTCATATAGTTTTGCTTTCAACTGATTCATAGCGCTTGCTTTATTTTTATGCTGTGAGCGATCATTTTGACATTGAACAACAATATTAGTCGGCAAATGTGTAATGCGAACAGCAGACTCGGTTTTATTCACGTGTTGCCCACCTGCACCGCTTGCTCTGTAGACGTCAATCTTGAGATCCGAAGGGTTAATATCAACCTCGATATCATTATCTATCTCAGGTGATACATAGGCTGAGGCAAATGAGGTATGTCGCTTATTGTTTGAATCAAAGGGGGATTTTCTTACGAGCCTATGAACCCCGGTTTCTGTTCTAAGCCAGCCATAGGCATAATCACCTACGATGTGAATTGAGGCATGCTTAAGTCCTGCAACCTCACCTGGCATAAAATCTAAAATCTCTACCTTATAATTCATCGAGTCACACCATTTTAGGTACATCCTAAATAGCATTTCAGCCCAGTCTTGTGCTTCAGTCCCCCCTGAGCCAGACTGAATATCAAGGTATGCATTGCTAGAATCCATGTCACCAGAGAACATTTTTCTAAATTCAAAATTTTCAAGTACTGCTCTTTGCTTCTCAACGAGATCAATGATTTCCTCTAAGATTGAGTGCTCTTTTTCATCTATCGCAAATTCAAATAATTCTTTAGTCTCATTAAGCTTTTCAAGGAGACTTTGAAAGGGTGTCACGATGTTATCTAGCTTATTCTTTTCTTGATTTAGAGAGGTAGCTTTATCAACATCCTTCCATACCTCAGGATTTTGTAGCTCTAAGTTTATTTCCTGCAGTCTTTCTTGCAGCGCATCAATGTCAAAGATACCCCCTGAGGGCCTCAGCCCTCTCTTGAAAATCTTTTATACATTGCTCAAGACTTGTAATTTCCATATTCGTTTAGGTTAAAAATATTTAGTTGAATGTTTCTTTGGCCGTTAAATTCATTAATCTTTGGTGAGTAGTCAATATTATATAGATTGTCTTGAGAAATATTGACCCCTTTTGCATTAAAAAATATCGCACTAAATATTTTTTTTGCATCCGCCATCCTTAAGGTCATTCTTAAATGTTTGTCCTTAATCCATGAAAAAGACTCAATATAGAATGATTGGTAAAATCTTGGATATTCAAATCCCTTTCCCCAAGGCCCTAGTTGATTAATTAATCCTAAATTCTCGATGGTTAGATCATCATCCGTGAGGCTTCCGTCATGATAGATGACTGGATCTATGTGCAGATCCCATTGATCGATTACCTTGAGCATAGAAACTTTTAAATCATCGAATGAATTACGCTCAATGGTTAAGCCAGCGGCCATGGCATGCCCTCCGAAATTTTTCATCAAATTTTTATCCTGCTTGGATACTTCCTGAAGGAAATCCCTTAGGTGAAATCCCTGTATTGATCTTCCAGATCCCTTTATTAAATGATTGCCTCCAGAGAAGATGAAGGTGGGTAAGAGGTATTTTTCTTTGATTTTTGATGCAATTAATCCAATGATGCCCTCATGCCATTGATCGGATTGCAGCACGATAATCTTAGCATCCTCTTCAACTGATCTGCTTGCAATATCAAACGCCTGACTCTGCATCTCAGCCTGAAGAGCCTGTCTTTTACTATTCACACTCATGAGCTGATCACAAATATTTGATAATTTTTTTGGATCCTGCTCGATGAGACAGTCTATACCTAATTGAATCTGATTAAGCCTGCCTGCTGCATTAATTTTTGGCGCGATCTTATAGGAAAGATCTTCTTCGTCAATGTTTTCAAGGTCAATCCCCATCCTTTCAGCTAACATCATGATGCCTGGCCTGCCTTTTCTCTGAGAGAGAAGTTTTAGTCCATACTTGATAAGTGTTCTGTTTGTAAAATCTAAATTAACCAGATCTGCCATGGTCCCCAAAGCAACAATATCTATGAATTTTTTTGGGATATCTTTACATCCTAGCTCAAGACTTAAATTGGCAAGCAAATAGAATGAAACACCAACAGCAGCCAAATTTTTACCTTTAAAGGAAGAATATTTAGAATTTGGATTTACTATGGCAAGCGCATCAGGAAGAGTATCAGTTGACAGATGGTGATCAACAATAATGGTCTCGATACCTTGTTTTTTTGCATAAAGCACAGCCTCATGAGCAGTAATCCCATTATCAACTGTGATGATCAGGTCTGGGTCATAGGCTATTCTAACTGCATCTATACCTAATTTACTGAGGCCATATCCCTGAGAAAACCGATCAGGTATAAAATATTCCACCTGCTTAAATCCCATTGCTTTAAGCGAGAGGATGAAAAGCGAAGTACTGGTTGCACCATCGGCATCGTAGTCTCCATAGATCACAATTTTCTTATCAAAAAAATCTAAAATTTTTTGAGTAGCAGTTATCACCTCATGGAATGAGCCAACACTTAATATTTGATTAAGTTTCAAATCTACCTGTTCATAATTTTCAATAGACCGGGCCATAAGAATTGACTTGACAAATTCTGGCCATTCATCAGGAAACATGCCTACAATATCAGGATGAACATCCCTCGACTTATATTTAATTTTTCTCATTTAAATTATGGATCTTCATAAAGAGACAAGTAATGAATTATTGATTTCTTATTACGATGAAACAAAAATCATCATTAATAATAATATATTTTCCTCCTCATTGTGCATAACTGCAGATCATAAGATTCATGAGGTGGATGACAAAATTTTTGAGATTAATGCTATTTCTCAAATATTAGAAAATATCGAGCAAGACCCAGAAATTATTGTGATAGGAACTGGAAATCAAACTGATACAAAACTTTTACAGTCCATCAAAGAAATTCAAAAAAAACTGAGCATTGGGATTGAATTAATGAATACTCCATCAGCCATAAGAACGATTAATTTGCTTCTGTCCGAGGGCAGGAAAGTTTTCTCGTTGTTAAAGTTCTGAGATGATTTGCCCTGGATTAATGGAACCTCCATTCCTTCTAATCTCAAAGTAAATACCTCTCTGCCTATTGGATAGCAGACCTGCGCTGCCGATCTCTTCGCCTTGATTGACACTCATACCAAGAGATGTATTGATATCATTGAGAAAACCATAAGCTGAAATAGTGTTGTCTAAGTGTTCAATAAGAATCAAATTACGATAACCTATAATATCTCTGCCAATATACACAACTCTTCCGCTTTGTACCGCAACAACCCTGGAGTCAGGACTGGTTATTTCTATACCATTGGAGAGAATTGTGCCTTGATTGTAAGCTCTTACGATCGAACCATTGACTGGCTTAATCCATGCATTTGACTGCACCGGTGTTGTTTGACTTGGAAGAGATACTGCTACCTCAACGGGTGCAGGAGTATCAATGATCTCTTCGTCCTCTAAAACTACGTCCGAAGTTCGCATATTGCATCTAATATCAATTCTCTGACCAACATAGATATCATTTGGATTTCTAAAATCATTACAGCGTATAAGCTCAGCTGTAGTTGTATTATAAAACCAGGCAATTGCAGTGAGAGTATCTCCCTGTCGCACAATGTAGTTGCTGGTTGAATAATCAATTAAGGTGCTCGAACATGCGCTCAAAAAAATTGCATGAATTAAAAAAATAATTTTTTTCATAAGAAATAATATATGAGAAGAAGGATTGCTAAGAGCAAGGTGATGACATTAACGTACTTAAGTATTTCTTTTGTATTTAAACGATAAAAGAACATGGCAATTATGGCTTCTAGAAAAAATCTGATGCCCCTCCCAATTGCTGATGAGACAATAAATGTTAAGAGTGGAAAACCAAGAAATCCCGCGGTGATCGTAAATATTTTATAGGGTATGGGCGTTAGGGATGCCAGCAAAATTACAAATACGCCATAGGAATCAAAGTATGGTTGAACCAGCGAGACATCTACACTGATGCCCATTAGAAGTAATAAAGCTGATATGTCCTCAAAGAAGAATTGACCGATTAAATAACCAAAGATGCCCCCAAAGACCGAGAACAGTGTTGTTAGAAATGCAAAGTAAAGTGCTCTTTCCCTGTTTACCAAACATAAAGGCAAGAGCATAACATCCGGAGGGATAGGAAAAATGATTGCTTCAATAAACGAGACAAACGCGAGCCAGGCGCTAGCTGTTTTTCTTTTAGAGAGAGAGGCAAGATGATCAATCAACTGTCTAATCATGAATAACCCCCGGCAAAAAGGGGACAAAATTTACTGCTTCTAGCTCTTCTTGATACAGTTTTGATCTTTTTTTTATGATCTTAGTCAGTACCTGTGTAGTTTTACCAATGGGTCCAATGAATACTCCGTTACTAGCCAGCTGCGTATCGAGTAGATTAATGGGTGCTTCTTCTATAGCCGCCGAGAGAATGATGGCATCAAATGGCGCTGAGTTTAAGTATCCATTATTCCCATCGGCATGAATAATAGAAACATTTCTAATACCTAGCTTTCTAATCAAATTTGAAGATTTTTTAACTAAAGAGTAAATACGCTCAACACCATAAACGTGCTCTGCTATTCCTGATAGGATTGCCGATTGAAAGCCACACCCAGACCCGATCTCTAATATTTTTTTATACTTAAAATCTAGAGCCTTACCCTTCAAGAGTTCTTGGACTTTAGAGGCAACAATAAGTGGTTGTGAGATTGTTTGTCCCGCACCAATTGGAAGTGCTGTATCCTCATAGGCTCTTGAGCTCAAAGCCTCCTCAATAAAGATATGCCTTGGGATAGCTCTAAATCTATCAAGCACTCTCACATTTGAGATGCCTTTTTCTGCAAGTCGAAGCACTAGCCTTTCTCTGGTTCTGGCAGAGGTCATGCCCACCCCAGATTGAATCATATCTTCTCCATTAGTTTACCTAATGATTGTAAGCTAGATTCATCGTTATAGTTATAGCTTACGGGTGTCATTGTGATGTAATTATTGGCAAGGCATTGAAAATCATCTTCAAATTCACTGGATATAGGGCCTCCAGCTTTTCCCAAGGTAAACTGAAAAGAATTTTCGATACTTGAATCTAAAAATAATTCAGTGGATGGGTGACGTCTTCCATGAGGGACAACCTTGATACCACTCAAATCTGAAAATGCAACATCAGGTACATTGATATTGAAGATAGTATGACTAAATGGCTTGAGTAGGTGTGAGGCATTAATAAGTTTTTCGATAAATAGGCTAGCTGTTTCAAAATATTTATCGCCTCGTCCATCTAAAGATATAGCGATAGATGGGTAACACAAATTTCTTCCCTCTAAGGCGCCTCCGAAGGTTCCTGAGTAGATAATGTCATCACCTAAATTAGCACCATGATTGATACCAGAAATTACTAAATCAGGTGTACGGTCAGCTAAAAAGTAATTTAAACCAAGATAAATACAATCTGCAGGTGTTCCGTCGACTGCAATTAAATTATCACTTATCTTTGTTGCTTCTATCTGCTTTCTGATTGTTAGGGAGCTGCTAGATCCTGACTTATCTGTTGAAGGAGCAATCACCATGACATCATGTGAATTTTTGAGAAAATGATACAGCTCATTTATACCTTCAGCTTTATAGCCATCATCATTTGTGAGTAAAATATTCATTAATGATCTATATCCTACTGTAATTAAGCAAAAAATATACCTATGAGCGAAAAAGAAGAATTTTTAAGTGCGATGCGGGGTGTAAAAAGATTAAAAAAAGACCCGAAGTATGCATATAAAAGAAAGGTCAAACCTAAGCCAATAAATCTTATTAAAGACAACATAGAAATCATTAAAGAGACCTTATCTTCTAATGACTCCTCTGGCCAACTTAGTGAGGGAGTCACTTTCACAAGAAAGAAAATTAAGAAGCTTCTTCTTAAAAGGCTTACCCAGGGTCAATTAAATATTGAAACAAGCATAGATCTCCACGGTCTCACTCAGATAAAAGCTCGCAATTTCCTTAAAGAAACCATAAAGGCTTGTAAACAAAAAGGCATGCTTTGCGTTAGAGTCATACATGGAAAAGGAATACGCTCAGGAATGCATGGTCCGGTGTTAAAGGAATTAACTTATCAGATTCTAAGTGAGATGGATGAGGTTCTAGCATTCTCTACCGCAAAAGACTTTGATGGTGGGAGCGGTGCTGTTTATGTCTTGTTAAATAGCGATACTATTGACCGTCAATAACCCTAAAAAATACCTCACCCTCACCGATCAGGCCTAACTCACGCCTGGCAATCTCTTCAATGGCCTCATTGCCTTCCCGAAGATCTAAAATTTCTGCCTTAAGCTGTTGATTTTCGATATTTAATTGCTGATTTTCCAGTTCAATATCATCTAAATTGCTCTTGATAAGATTGAGTGACTTTATGCCATCTTCATCAATCCATATTTGATACTGCAAAAGTAGAAATAAAGCTATAAGAAATAAAGTAATTATCTTTAGAGGAAGGTTCATAAAGATATATTAAAGGCTTCTGGACCCATAAATTTTGCATCTGCTCCAAGCTCAGCCTCAATTCTAAGTAATTGATTATACTTCGCTAATCGGTCTGATCGACAGAGCGATCCTGTTTTAATCTGAGTTGCCGAGGTACCTACCGCAATATCAGCAATTGTTGTATCCTCAGTTTCGCCCGAGCGGTGAGAAACCACTGATGAATATTGATTTTGAGTTGCTAGCTCTATCGCATCGAGAGTTTCAGTTAATGTGCCAATTTGGTTAGGTTTAATTAAGATGCTATTGCCAATATCCATATCAATTCCTTTTTTAAGGATTGCGGGATTAGTGACAAAAAGATCATCGCCAACTAGTTGTACTTGATCTTTATAGGCATCACTTAATTTTTTCCAGCCATCCCAATCGTCCTCACTCATTCCATCCTCAATAGAAATTATTGGATATTTGCCAATGAGATTTGCAAGATAACTCACAAATTCGCTCGAATTGAACTGCTTATTTTCTGAATTCAAAGTATAAGTACCATCAATAAAAAATTCTGAGCTCGCAACATCTAGCCCAAGAAATACTTGCTTACCCGGAATATAGCCTGCACTCTCGATAGCAGAAAGAATTAATTCAAGTGCCTCTTCGTTAGAGTTCAAATCCGGAGCAAATCCTCCTTCATCGCCAATGCCCGTGCTAAGTTTTTTTTGATTGAGAATCGCTTTGAGGTGATGGAAAATCTCTACACCGGATCTTAGGGAATCGCTGAATCTTTCAAAGCCAACGGGTAAGATCATAAATTCTTGTATATCAACGGCATTATCAGCATGTGCACCGCCATTGAGTATATTCATCATGGGAACAGGTAGCGAGGGCTTGAGGCTCTTTTCATTGGCGATATGAGCATAGAGTCCGACCTGATTTGAATTTGAAATAGCCTTTGCTAATGCCAATGAAACCGAGAGAATAGCATTTGCTCCTAAGCGTCCTTTATCTTGTGTACCGTCTAATTTAATCATCATTTCGTCTGCGAGCGATAAACTAGCTTCAGCACCAATCAAGTGATTAGCTATTTCTGTATTCACATTATTCACCGCTTGTAAAACGCCTCGACCTAAATAATGACTCTCATCATTATCCCTAAGTTCCACTGCCTCACGCACTCCTGTTGATGCACCTGAGGGTGCGGCTGCTCTTCCTTGAACGCCATTATCTAAAATGACCTCTGTCTCTACAGTAGGATTACCTCTTGAATCAATAATTTGTAACGACTTAATATGCTTAATTTTCATTAATTTCCTTTTAATTCAGTAATTTTTTTTATATAGCTCAAAAATATAGGATGGGCATCTCTAGGATTAGAGGTAAACTCAGGGTGAAACTGACTTGCAAAGAACCATGGATGTTCCGAATATTCAATTGCCTCAACTAGGCCATCGACAGACCTACCTGAAAAAATTAATCCACTATTCTCATATTGCTCTAAATATAAATTATTAAATTCATAGCGATGTCTATGCCTTTCATAAATCTTCTCAGTTTTATAGATTTGACTGGCCAAAGAACTCTTTGTGAGATGTATTTCTTGTGCTCCCAGCCTCATGGTTCCGCCTATATCTGAATATTTATCCCTTAATTGGATATCCCCGCTTTGTTCAATCCACTCACTGATAAGTGCTATTACTGGGTTCGGTGTATTTGAATTAAACTCGGTCGATTGTGCATCTTTCAGACCAATCACATTTCTTCCATACTCAATGATTGCCAACTGCATTCCAAGACAAATGCCTAGATATGGAATATTCTTCTCTCTTGCAAAGCGAACAGAGGTAATTTTACCCTCAGTTCCTCTATCGCCAAATCCTCCAGGCACCAATATGCCATCTGCAATTTCCAATAACTCAATTCCCTGGCTCTCAATATCCTCAGCTTCTATGTGATGAATATTTACTTTTGTCTTTTGGTGAAACCCAGCATGATCCAATGCCTCATTCAAGGAAATGTAAGCATCTTGTAAATTGGTATACTTCCCAACCATTGCAATATTCACTTCTTTGTTAATCGATCTTCTCAATTTAACTACATTTTCCCAATCTTTAAGGTCTGCCAGCTTGTCTGGTTTGAGTTGGAGTTGACTGACTACAGCATCATCTAAACCTTGAGATTTGAGAACCATAGGAATTTCGTAGATATCTTCCACATCATATGCAGAGATGACAGCCTCTTTTGGTACATTCGTAAACAATGCTATTTTATTTTTTTCATCTTCGGGCAGTATGTGATCCGAACGACAAATCAGGATATCGGGTTGTATACCAATTGACCTTAATTCTTTAACAGAATGCTGAGTAGGCTTTGTTTTGATCTCTCCAGAAGTTTTGATATAAGGGACAAGGGTTAAATGAATATAAAGTGTATTTTCCTTGCCCAGCTCTAGACCAATTTGCCTAATCGCCTCGATAAAAGGTAACGACTCAATATCACCAACCGTTCCTCCGATCTCAACTATACAGACATCTGCCCCTTCAGAACCTTTAAACACCAGACTTTTAATTTCATCGGTGATATGAGGAATCACCTGGACCGTTGCACCTAAGTAATCCCCTCTTCTTTCTTTAGCAATAACCTGCTGATAAATTTTACCTGTCGTTACATTGCTTAACTTCGAGGTTTTAATCCTCACAAATCGTTCATAATGACCTAGATCGAGATCTGTTTCTGCGCCATCCTCAGTGACAAATACCTCACCATGCTGAAATGGGCTCATCGTGCCTGGATCTACATTAATATAAGGATCAAGCTTGATCATCTTGATCTTGAGCGATCTAGAATCAAGTAAGGTGCCTAAGCATGCCGCTGTAATTCCCTTACCTAAAGAGGAGACTACTCCACCCGTAACAAATACGTACTTAGTCATGCCTTCTGCCAACCTAAAATTGCCAGAACAAATATTACAATTTGAAACATTGCAAAAATTATTGTGGAGTTACCTAAAATTAACAAATTCTTAGTAAGAAAACTAGCTAAAAATTATCAAACGTAAGGTTTGACCGGCACATCCCACTTAACTTTATAGTTTTTTTCACCCATAATTTGTTCTCGCGCCAGATCAGAGATACAAAGATTCGATACTGCTACCAGCGTATCCTTATAGTAAATAAGAGGTACATAAGGCCTTAACCAGGGAAAAATATTTTTCTCATTGAGAATATTTTTAAGCGTCTTATGATTGCTTGCATTCCAAGGTATGATTTTATTAATATTTTTTATATTCGTAACCTTTAAATGATCAAGTGACCACTCGATAGGAAGTACATTCACTGAATCCTTCTCTACCTCGAAATTAATTTCACCGAAATATTGATTTATTTGAAGATCTAATTTCTCAAAGAAATAAATTTTATTTTTGAACAGCCAAAATTCAAGCTCATTAATTTCAAAAAGCTTTTTTGATGCAAAGGTTTTAGCGTCAAACTGCTCAAGAATCAGAGTGATCAGGTAATCAGAAGGATGCTTGTTACTCACAACATATACAAGACGCTTGATGAGCCCTCTTCTCAAGCCAATCGGTATAGATTTAATAGACTCATCGATGAAGCCTTTATCAATGATCTCCTTGATTTTAGAGTCATATTCACTATGCACAAAAAACAATTGCTGATTGATCTCATCAAGAGTTCTAACAAGATTATTGCTTCCTTTTGGGAAGTGATGATTCAGAAGAGGAGTAATATTATTTCTAATTTTATTTCTATCAAAGTCATCAGAGAGATTTGATGGGTCCTCTATAAATTCTATACTTAATGAATTTAATTCATCTAAAATCTCTTCTCTAGGGATATTTAACATGGGTCTGAATAAATGACCTTTTTCAAGTTTTCTATATCTTCTAATCCCCTGCAGGCCCTTCAGGGTTGTTCCTTTGATCATTCTCATCAAATAAGTCTCAAATTGATCGTCTTGATGATGTCCTGTCAATAAACATGAACGTTCATCCAAATAATCAAAGAGATGTTTATACCTTATCTCCCTTGCTGATGCCTCTAAACTTTGTCCTTTTCTTTTTGGTACTTCAATATCAATAGCTAAAAAATTTACCCCTCGACTGCTACAAAATTTCTTACAGTGCTCTTGCCATACATTTGAATCAGAGTGTAAGTGGTGATTAATATAAATGGCCGTTAATTTTTCTGGTTGAAGTTGGTGAAGTGCCTCTAGAAGAAGAGTTGAATCAGCGCCCCCGCTAAACGCCACTACAAAATGATTTAATTCTGGTTTCTCTTTTTTAAAAGATGTAATTTCTAATTGAATTTTTTCACTAGCACTATTATTTTTATTTACCATCGATGGATTGGTTAATTCTCAATATAGCGACCAAAATTTTCAATTTTTTTGTGGCGATTAGATAGCAAATTTTTTACGGTTGTATTTTGTAGTTCAGTTAAATTTCTCTTAAGCTCATTTTGAATGCTTTTAAAGAATGTCTCCTCTGCTCTATGCGCTCCTCCCAAGGGCTCTTCAAGAACTCCATCAATCAAACCAAGCTCTAAAAGCTTATCTGATGAGATACACAACGCCTCCGCCGCCCTTGGCGCCTGTGCGGCATCTTTCCAAAGGATTGAAGCACAGCCCTCCGGAGAAATGACAGAATAAATACTGTATTTAAGCATTAAAAGCTTATCCGACACGCCGATCGCTAGCGCACCCCCAGAACCGCCCTCACCAATGATAAGACTGATGATGGGAACTTCGAGTTGTGACATTTCTAATAAATTTCGTGCAATTGCCTCACTTTGTCCACGTTCCTCTGCCCCAATACCTGGATAGGCACCCGGTGTATCAATTAAGGTGATAATCGGTAAGTTAAATTTTTCTGCGAGTTGCATAATTCTAAGCGCCTTTCTGTAACCCTCAGGTTTTGGCATGCCATAATTTCTGTAAACTCTATCTTTAGTATCTCTTCCCTTTTGATGACCTAAAATCATTACTTCAATGCCATCAAGTCTTCCAATACCTCCAATTAAAGCTGGATCATCTCGATACATTCGATCTCCGTGAAGCTCCTCAAAATCATCAAAAATACTATCAATATAGTCTAGGGAATAAGGTCTTAAAGGGTGCCGCGCTAATTGAGTGATCTGCCATGGACTCAATCTGCTAAATATCTTTTTGGTAAGTGTGTCGCATTCTTTCTTGAGCCTGCTAATCTCCTGGCTTATGTTTACTCCTGAATCATCTTTCAAATATTTTAATTCTTCAATCTTTGCTTCCAGCTCAGCAATAGGTTGTTCAAAATCAAGAAAATTTAGGGCCATAATTATTACTCCTCTCCTAGGAGAGCATCCTTACCAAAATGAAATTTAAAGTTATCTTTATCAACCATTGAAATCAATTTTTCACGAAAATTCAAATTTGGTTTGATCTTATACTCCTCCCCCATTGAAATTATCGCCTTACTCTCTCCTTTATGATACTCGATACAGACCTCGCACACTCCTGAAGGAGTTTCTTTAATTAAATTTACGAGCGACTTATTTTTTTCTATGGCTTCTGAATCTTTTACTAAAGTAATTGTTAGTCTCTTAGCTTTGCTTTCAATAATTTGATCTATATCTAGTAGCTTTTCACCTGTAATTCTGTTCGCATTCAAATAATCATCATACCTAAGGATTCCTTCAATAATGATTATTTTCCCCTTCTCTATAAGCTCCTTAAAAGAATTGACGGTATCCTCAAACAACATCACTTCAATGCGTTCTTGCCCATCATCAATGTTAAGAGTAAGTCGAGAGCCTCTTCTTCTAAAGTCAGTGATCATTCCAGCTGATATTACTTTTTTTCTCTGCCTGTAGTCATTGCTAGTGTTATTCTCGAGGTGAGCTTTGATTGGCTTAATCCCCAGTTTTTTACAAAACTCTGTATATGCTAAAAAAGGATGTCCTGATAAATAAATTCCTAGAGCTTTAAATTCGTTAAATAGTTTTTGTCGATCAGTCCACAATGTCGCAGATTTCAAGGGTAGTTCATGGTGACTGGAATCTTCCTCGAGGCCAAATAATGATCCCTGACCTGATTTCGTTGATTCCGCTTGAGATGAAGCCATAACAAGCATATCTTCTAGGCTTTCTAATAAATCCTCCCTAGAGCCAAAATCATCGAGCGCCCCTGAAAAAATTAAGGATTCAAAACTTCTTTTATTTAACTTTGCATCAACCATTCTAGTAATAAAGTCTGAGAAACTTTTAAATAATCCATCTGATTCTCTGGATTTAATTATTTGTTCAACTACATTTCTACCGATCCCTTTAATAGCCCCCAAGCCATATAAAATGGCATCTTTATTGATAGCGCTAAATTTATACTCTGAAGTATTTATGTTTGGAGGAAGGATGGCAATATTTGAATTTTTAGCATCATTAATGAGAATGATGAGTTTATCCGTGTTATCCATATCGAAGCTCATGGATGATGCCAAAAAGATACTTCTATAATTACACTTTAAATATGCTGTCTGATAGGATATGAGTCCGTAAGCTGCTGAATGACTCTTATTAAATCCGTATCCAGCAAATTTTTCAATGATCTCAAAAAGCTCTTCTGCATGTTCAGATTTATGCCCATTCTTAACGGCACCATCAATAAAAATCTGTTTTTGCTCACGCATTTCTTCGGGCTTCTTCTTGCCCATGGCTCTTCTTAAAATATCTGCGTTACCAAGGGAATATCCGGCATAAATTTGTGCAATTTGCATGACCTGCTCTTGGTAAAGGATCACTCCGTAAGTAGACTCTAGAATCTCTTCAAGTGATGCATCAAAATATGATCCCCTGCTTTGAATGCCTCCATGCTTTCTCGCCACATAATCATCAACCATTCCAGATTGAAGCGGTCCTGGACGAAAAAGTGCTATGAGCGCAATGACGTCCTCGATTGTATCCGGTAAAAGCCTTTTTACTAGTTGTCTCATTCCTAGTGACTCAAGCTGGAATACTCCTACCGTATCACCCGACTTTAATAAATCAAATGTCTGTTTATGAGAGAGCTCAATTGAGCTTAATGACAAATCCAAGTTATGTGCCTTTTTTATGCCACGCAATGTTTCTTTGATTACTGTTAGTGTTTTCAGACCTAAAAAATCAAACTTTATTAGCCCAATTTTTTCTAATTCATCTTTATCTAATTGGCTGAGGATATGTTGTTCTTCATCAAAGTATAAAGGCATATACTCTGTTAAATTTTTAGGTGCAATGACCACACCTCCGGCATGGGTTCCGGCATTTCTTACTTGCCCCTCAAGCTTTTTAGATAGCTCAATGAGATTTTGAACATCCTCATTTGTCTCATAAAGTTCGCTTAGCTCAGGACTGTCTTCGAGTGCCTTTTCAATGGTGATACCAACCTCAAATGGTATGAGTTTAGCAATCCTGTCTACGTAGCCGTAACTTAATCCGAGCACTCTTCCGACATCTCTTACTACAGCCCTTGCTGCCATCGTACCGAAAGTGATGATCTGTGAGACATTCTCTCTTCCGTATTTTTCAGCTACATATTCAATGACCTTATCCCTTCCCTCGATGCAAAAATCAATATCAAAATCTGGCATTGAAATTCTCTCAGGATTTAAAAAGCGCTCAAACAAAAGATCAAATTTTATCGGATCAATATCAACTATACCTAAGGCGTATGCTACCAGCGAGCCTGCACCTGACCCCCGACCAGGGCCAACGGGTATGTCATTTTTTCT
>JAYPDM010000006.1:2504-17773 GCA_038125265.1 Gammaproteobacteria bacterium | reverse complement strand
AGCATTTCAGCACCTTTGAACAGTTTCTTCATCTCGTTAAAATCTTTTAAATACTGCTGTTCAGAGTAACTGATCCTATTTTGGTCGCTTAATCGGTAGCCATGCTGTATACAGAGTTTGGCCTCATGCGCCTCAAAGTCCTCAGGCTTTAAAAAGCAGACATTGTTAAAGGCTATCGGAGGTAATTGATACTTACTGGCCACCTTTAAGGTTTGTGATATAGATAAATCACTCGCTTGGTTGATTCTAGATACACCGATGTAGTGCCTGCCTGGAAAAAAACTCATAATACTTTTCACCAAACTTTCTTGTTGAGATATGTCTATTTGATCAAAGCTTTGAATGCATGCGATATGATCACAATTGTTCTGATTTAAAAATGCTTCTTGAATGCAAATAGGATTTGATGACTGTCCTCTTCGTAAATTAGTGATTAAATGGAATAGGTTTTTTAAGCCATCATTATTCATTGCGAGCAATGTTAATCTGCAAGAGTTTATTTTATTTTTGCGATCTTGATCAAGACTGAAATATATATCTGCACCGAGTATGGGATGTAATCCACTATTGATCGCCTTATGAAAAAATTTTGTATAGGCAAATAAATTGGCGTGGTCTGTCAAGGCTATGGAATGATAGCCAAGCTCTTTCGCATGCTTTAAGTACTGATCAATCTTAATTATTCCATCATCAATGGAATACTCAGAATGAACGTTAAGATGTACAAATTGACTCATAGTTTGTTTAACGGGGCAAAGCTCATACGATGATAGCGTGTAGGTCCTATTTCAAAAATACGTCTTAAATGCTCTTTCGTGGCATAGCCCTTATTTCTATCAAGTCCATACTGGGGAAATTTTTTGCTCATATCGAGCATGAGGTTATCTCTATAGACCTTGGCTAATATAGAAGCAGACATGATCTCATAAATTTTTTCATCACCCTTTACGACTGTCTCATAACTAAAATGCTGCTTAATGTAATCAGGACAAAAAAGTCCATCGATCATAATTTTATCAAAATGTATATTTTCAGATAATTTTGTAACTGCTCTGGTCATTGCTAGTAGGGTTGCATTATGAATATTATGGTGGTCTATCTCCTTATTATCACATAGCCCATAAGCAATTCCCTCTGGATTTAAAGATAGCTTTGAGGCAATACTCTCTCTTTTTTGGGGGCTTAATTTTTTAGAATCTTTGATATTTTCCAATTTATTTTGTCTGCAAACATAAGCACAGGCAACAACCGGACCAAATAAAGCTCCCCTCCCAACCTCATCAACACCTACGATGATCATCCGATCATATCTTTAATAGCATCATTTATAATTCTAGCTCTATCAATATCTAGCATCTCATACAATGCTTCTCTTGCACTATTAAATTTATGGTAATTTTCATTTAATAGCATAGTCATTAATCTCTCTCCTAGGGCATTGGTCTGGTCATGATGGCCGACATACTCACAATAAATCTCGTTATTTAGAAGAATGTTTGGTAACGCATAAAATTTCAATTGAGTCACGCCAAATAATTTATAGATGAAGTAATTTAATTTACTAACCTTGTAGATTACAATGGCCGGCTCTCCTAGCAAGGCAAGCTCTAAAGTCACCGTCCCTGATGTAGCAATACTTAAAGCTGAATCTTTTAATGAATCAAAATCGTTATTAATTTGATATGCATGCTCAAAGTCTAAAGACAATTGACTAAGAAGTTCTCTAATTTGATTAAGGTTTTTATCGCTGTAAGCTAAAAAAATTACTCTGATGTCGATTTTTTTTTGGATAAGGTTTAAGGCATCACATGCAAACGGTAAATTAAGTTTAATCTCTTGCGATCGACTTCCTGGGAAGACAGTAATCGTTCTACTTGATGAATTATTTGTATGTTTGACTTGATGTTTGTTTTTATATTTTGACGCTGCGGGGTGGCCTATGCATAAAGATTTCACATTATGAGATGTGTAAAAATCGACTTCAAAGGGAAATAAACATAACACCAAATCGATATACTTTTTAACATAATGAATTCTTGATTTTCGCCAAGCCCAAAGCTGTGGACTGACGTATTGAACAGTTTTTATATGTGATTTTTTTAAATGATGATAAATTCTAAAGTTGAGGTCCGGGCTATCAATACCAATGTATACATCTGGATTTATTTGTAAAGTATTACTGATAATCGACCTAATTTTATTTTTTAACACAAAGTATTTTTTTAGTACATCAGTAAAGCCCATAACTGAAAATTCATTAAGATGATGCCAATGGTGCAGGCCCTCATTTATCATTCTCTCACCGCCAACACCATAAAACTTGGCATGTGGATATTGCTCTTTGAGTGTTTTTATAAGTTCAGCACCTAATAGATCTGCAGATGCTTCTACCGCAGTAATTACAAACTTTGGATTGTAATCCTCCTCTTGCAACTATCTTGTTATACCTCGTGAGGAGGCATTGATAGCGCTGATCAATAATTGAATCGATTCACTTTCAGGATTTAATGTATTCAGTTTAATTAGCGCTTCCTCGAGAGTATTTTTTTGTCTGAATATAATTTTAAAAGCACTCTTAATTAAACGAATCTCATCTTGATCGAAGTTTAATCTTTTTAACCCTTCAGAGTTTATTCCCTTTGCAGATGCAGGAATGCCTTGGGCCATTGTAAAAGGCAGTATATCCATGTTGATGTATGAATTGGCTGCTAAGAAGGCATGAGATCCAACTTTAACAAACTGATGAATATTCACTGAACCGCCAAGAATAACTTTAGAATTAATCTCAACATGGCCGGCAAGTGTTGCTTTATTAGCAAAAATATTTTCATTACCAATTAAACAGTCATGGGCAATATGAACATAAGCCATAATCCAATTAAAGTTTCCGATTTTTGTGATTCCGCCACCATCGGCTGTGCCACGATTTATAGTAACAAACTCTCTAATAGTATTATTGTCACCAATCAATAGTTCGCTTTTTTCGTTTTTAAATTTTTTATCTTGAGGTAAAGATCCTACAGACGCAAAGGGATGAATATGATTTTCTTTGCCTAGGTTAGTGTACTGAGCTATAAAGGCATGAGCACCAATCGATGTGCCTTCGCCTATAGTTACATCATCCTCGATTATTGCGTAAGGCCCTATCTCAACAGAATCATGTATCTTGGTATTTTTCCCAATTATTGCAGTTGTATGTATCATAGATGCTTGCCTGGTGCCTGAGTGATTATGGATTCAGCCATGATTTGATCATCAACTTTAGCAGTGCAGTTAAATTTAAAAAAATTTCTTTTTGCCTTGATGATTTCTGCGTAAAAAATAATATCTGCTTCCGGATAAATGGGACGTCTAAACTTTGATTCCTCAATGCTGGTAAGAAAAAGAATAAATTTATTACTGGGGTCATCATTTGATTTATGGATTAGGACGCCTGCAGCCTGAGCCATGGATTCTATAATTAGAACTCCGGGCATTACTGGTAGTTCAGGAAAATGCCCCTGCAAAAAAATTTCATTTTCATGAAGCTTTTTATGGGCGGTTATTGACTTATTAACTTCGAGTTGAGTGATGCCGTCTAAGAATAAAAAAGGATCTCTATGAGGAATGATAGTTTTGATTTCCTCTTGATTGATAATATATTTCATTAGTCTTTCCGAGCATTTAGCTTAAGTTGCGAAATCATTTTTCTCCATAGGCCTGCCTCTGTTGCGGGAATCCCGCTTGAATAAGTCCCTTTTTTATCTATGGACTTCGTAACTAGAGTGTTGCTGGTGATAGTAACGTCATCACATATTGATAGGTGGCCCATGATTGAAACTCTTCCAGCGATTTTACAGTTTGCACCAATCATTGTGCTTCCCGCTATAGCACTGGTTGCTGCAATCGCAGTATTCCTTCCCAGCTTTACGTTATGAGCGATGTGTATGAGATTATCCAGCTTCACCCCATCCCCAATAAAGGTATCATCAAGAGTGCCTCTATCGATTGTGCAATTAGCACCAATCATGACATGCTTCCCTATCACAACTTTACCTATATGGGGTATCTCAATCCATCCCTCTGCATCTTCGAGATAGCCAAAGCCCTGCGAACCAATGACAGATCCTGCCAATATTTTTGATTCTGCTCCAATTTGTGTGTCTGAGTAGATAGTGACATTCGAAGATATTGTCACATTCTCATCAATGCATACGTTTTTACCTATAACAGAATTTGCATGCACCTTCGATCCAGCCTTTATTGTTGAGCCCTGCCCAATGACCACATGATTGCCAATAAGAACATTATCAGCCACTTTTGCGGTTGGGTGGATCCTAGCTGAACTCGCAATAGAAAAAATAGCTTCATCTTTATTAAATAGCTCGACAAGCTTTATAAAGTCTCTGTAGGGATTTTTAGAAATAATCTTCGATTGACTTATCTTCTTTGCAAGGTCTGGACTGACTACAACAGCACCGGCATTGCTCTCAGCCAAAGGTGTTAAATACTTTTCCTCAGATATAAATACGATAGAGTCCTTTTGCGCATTAGTCACGCTACTGGCATTAGAGAGGGCCATGGAAGAATCACCCTCAAAGTCGCATTTAATAAGGTCGGCTAACTCTTTTAATGTTTTGCTATGAGAGGTTGGCACACGCCTGAAAACTAATCAGTAGATCCTGCAAATAATTCCTGCATTGCAATCAGTATGTCATCAGTCACGTCAATCGCATTGCTGTAGTAAAGTGCATCGGCAACGATCAGATCATAATTTTGATTTTGGGCAAATGCTTGAATCTGCTGAAAAATTAATATCTGAAGAGCGTTCAGCTCTTCGTTTCTTCTGATGTTTAGGTCTTCTTGAAAGATTGCTTGCTCTCGCTCAAAGTCCCTCTGGGCTTGAAGTAGCTGACGCTCCAGAGCGGTTCTTTCGGTCTGCCCCATGACAGGCGCATCCCTATCATAGGTCTCTTGTAATTGTTGCAGTTCAGATTGAATAGCGATCAGTTCTCTTTGTGGCTCAGCAAACTCATTCTGAAGTGAGAGTGTTGCTGCTTGCGCTTGTGGCACCTGCTCTAAGAGTTGCTGAACGTTCACCACACCAACCGTCAATGTTTGAGCGTGTGTTACTGTATAAAAAAGAGATGCAACAAGGATCCCCGTAAATTTTATAAATTTCATAATATTCCTCTTAAAAAGCATTACCCATTGTAAACTGAAACTCTTCAGTTCTGTCTCCATAAAATCTATCATCTTCAGACTGAGCATTTAAAAGCTTTCCAAAGCTAAACTTCAAAAGCCCCATTGGTGCTAACCACTCAGCAGCAAAGCCAAAAGATTGTTTGAGATTATTATAATCTATGTCGTGATTGATTGGGTCACCTAACTTATCAAAAAAATCGACATTGGCGGTAGTAAATATATTTCCTATATCATAGAAAAAACCAAATCTCATGTTTTGGAACGCCTCAATAGGTGGGAAATAAAGATCAAACTGCGTTGCAAATAGGACATTTCCCCCAAATGGACGCCCTCTTGAGTCAATAGGCCCCATCCAGTTATCCTTTATTCCTCTCACAGAATTAGAGCCACCACCATAGAAGTTTCTATAAACTGGCGGTCCCTCGGTATCCCCAAAGCCTTCACCGTAATAGAATTTAAGACCAGTCTTCAGAGTAAAATTTGCAAATAGTGGCAAGTAATTACTAAAATCCAAGGTTCCCACATAGTATTCAGACTCGCCACCAGGGATAGTCGAATTTAAGACCAATCCGAGTTGAGAGCCTCGAGTAGGAAATAAGAATCTGTCTCTGGAGTCATAGCCCCAGCCAAAAACTAACTCAGCCGTATCAGTGACAGCTGTCAAATAACCATCCCCCTGGTCCTCGACATAAGGCTGCGACTCTACCCACTGTCTTGTCTGATCTGAGCTCCAAGGGCTAGTACCCAAAGAATATCTTTGAAGGTTTACCCCATAGCGAATACTCTGAACTTCTGAAATTGGAACGGTATAGCTCAAGCCAATCGTTCCACTGGTCAGTGAGCTATCTGAGCTCTCGGTCGTAAATCTCTTGTAATCACGTAAGGAGAAACTTACTAATCTGCTTACACCATCGTCATTTGCATAGGGGTTGGTATGAGAGACGGTATACATTTTTGCAAACTCTCCATAACTTAAGTTAATCGCTACACGTTCTCCTCTTCCTAAAAAGTTACTGTGGATTAGATTTCCGTTAAGGCTTGCTCCATAGAGACCAGAATATCCTAGGCCCCCTCCAAACTGTCCTGGAATTCTCTCGGTCAAATTAAACACCACATCAACCTGATCATTTACGCCCGGAACTGGAACCACTTCATAATCAACGCTCTCGAGGAATGCGAGTCTTTGTAATCTTACTTGCGATCTATCTACCAATGCATTTGACAGAAATCCTCCCTCAAACTGTCTCATCTCGCGCCTGAGCACATCATCATTAACCGATGTCACACCATCAAAAATAATATTTCTGACATAAATACGCTCTTGCGGGTCAATAAAAAAAGTTAAATCTACAAGATTTTCCTCCTCGTTGATCTCTGGGATTCCTGTTACTTGTGCAAATGCAAAACCTAGATTATTAAAGTAAGAACGGAGTAGCTCCTCATTAGCCGCGATCCTTCCCTGTGAGTACTGCTCGTCATTTTGAATAAAAATTAAACTCTCAATAGTATCCCTATCCTCATCAAAGTTACCTGCAATTGCAACATTTGAGATAGTAAACTGCTCCCCTTCGCTGATACTTAAAGTGATATATATTTCACTGCTATCTTCTGAGATTGAAACGCTGTTGTTAGTAAGCTCAAAATTAGCGTACCCCCTGTCCATATAAAATGACCTGAGTGTCTCTATATCTGTCTCGAGAGCCTCGGCTGAATACCTGTCATCATTTCTGAAAAAAGAGAGCCAGCTTCCTGTTGATAATTCAAACTCATCTCTGAGCTCTTCATCGGAGAAGGATTCATTGCCAAAAATAGTGATCGATGCAATTCTTGCCCTCTCTCCTTCATTCATAATGATATTCACATCGACGGTATTGTTTGGGTTTTCTTGAATATCAGAATCTATATTGAGCTCATAATGACCCATCGAGTAATACTGATCTGTTAGCGCCATGACAATCTCATCGAGCGTAGATTGGGTGAAAATTTCACCCTGAACAAGGCCGGCATCATTAAGCGGTCCCTGTAAATCCTCGGTCGAGATTAACTCATTACCCTCAATACTAAACTCTGCAATGGAGGGTCTCTCAAGCACGCTTATTATCAGCAAGTCCTCGAGCCTTCTTATCTCGATATCTCTGAAAAAACCTGTCCCATATAATGATCTTATGGATTCCTGAATGTCCTGCTGGTTGATCTCATCACCCACTGAAAGGGTTAGGTAGTTAAGTATAGTTCCAGTTGAAATTCTTTGATTTCCATCCACTCTGATACCTGTCACATTCCAGCTTTCTTGGGCAAAAAGATTACCCGCTAGAATCAGAGCAATAAACGCAAGATATATTGATCGAATCATAATAAAAATAGGTTTAAATCATTAAATATTGCGATAGACATTAATATAAAAATCAACAATATGCCAATTTTTTGGCTAAAGATTACCCATTGATCAGATATCGGCTTTCCGCTTACTTTTTCTATCAGTAATTGCGTGATTTGTCCTCCGTCTAACATAGGGATAGGCAGAAGGTTCAGAACACCCAGGCTGATACTAATGACAGCTAGAAAGTTTAGAAAAGCAGTAAAGCCAAAACTCAAGGTACTTCCAGCATAATTGGCAATAGAGACGGGTCCAGAAATATTCTTAGTGGATACATCACCAAGCAACATTCCCCCAAGCATTTTTAGTGTAAGCACACTCATATCGACTGTTCGAAAAATACCGTAGAGGATGCTTTCCTGTAAATTCCTATGCTCAGTGAACGTATATCGCTCGATAGCACTCTCAAGTGCATCCTGGTCCACTCCTAAGCCTACTCGACCGATCGGCACACCATTTTGAAAATCTAATTCTGGCTGAATTGAGGTCGTAAAAAGATCTCCACCTCTTTCAATTACAATTTCAAGCGAGTCATTGGTCGCCCTTCTAACGATGTTAACCCATTGAGACCAATTCATGATTTCAGCATTATTGGCTCTGAGTATCAGATCGCCAGGTTGCAGGTTTGCCTGATAAGAGGGTCCTCCCTCTATCACCTCACCAATGACAGGTGAAATGATCGGTCCAAACTGAAGTCCTAATTGAGGCAAAAGATTACCAGGCTCAGTGAGCGATCTTCCCAAAGTGCTAATATCAATGACAAAAACATTTTCTGTGCCGTCTTCTTTTTGGGTGAGCACTGAAATTTCGTCGGAAAAGGCGGCGGCATCAATTAAAGATAAAAATAAATCTTCATTATCAAATATTGCTATATCATTAACGCCTATAATTTTTTCATTAATAAGCATCCCGGCATCGCTTGCAAGGCTACCCTCCTCAATATCAACTATCCATGGCTCTAGCTTTTGGGTTCCACCAAGTCCAAGAAATAAAAAGATGATTGCTGCAAAAATAAAATTAAATAATGGCCCTGCAAATAGAACTAAAAATCTTTGCAGTGCTGGTCTTGCCTGAAAGCATCTTTCATAGTCAGGATGATCTTTGTCTATAGAATGGCCATCTAAAATCTTGACGTATCCACCTAAGGGGATCATAGAGAACTGATAAACGATTGTGTCTTTTTTATCAGAATTAGGTACTGGTAGGACTCTTTTAAAGCCAGCAATTTTTCTACCAAATCCTATAGAAAATCCCTCTACTTTAAATCCTAATTTTCTTGCAAAAATATAATGTCCAAACTCATGAATAGTCACAAGAATTGCAATTGCAATAAGAAAGCCAATAATTGCTTGAAGAATAATCATAATTAATTGAGTCTATATTATAGAGTAATGCTTAAGATCGCTAAAGGGTCACATAAGTGAGGAAATAAGCAGCGAGAGGCGCAGAGACAATCCAGCTATCGAGCCTATCAAGAAGGCCACCATGGCCCGGTATAAGCTTACTAAAGTCTTTTACATTGAGTATGCGTTTGAGCTTACTAAATATTAGGTCTCCTAATAAACTAATAAAAACTATCGCTAATGAGAAAATCAATAAAGGTATGTATTGAATATCATTGATTGCTGCATAGATGATTGCAACTAAAACACCAAATAAAATGCTACCAACCAAGCCTTCCAAAGTTTTGCCTGGACTAATCATGGGTGATAACTTTTTCTTTCCATACTTTTTACCAAAAAAATACCCACCCATATCATGTGCGATAACAAATAGTATATATGCAAGAATGAGCTGATTCTTACCTATAAGTCCAATCAAAAAAATTAAATTGAGGGATCCAAAAAGTATATAAAAAAGTATTAACAAAAAAATCATTAATAAATTTTTTGAATGAGAAAAAAAGAATATCTGTAAAAGTGAATAAAGCAGTCCAATAAAATACAAAATATACAAAAAAGTTGGAATCTTTGTACTAAGCATATGGCCAGAGAATGCAAAAAATATAAAACAAGATATCCATAAAATTCCTGAAACTGTTTTACCTAGAGAATTCATATGCCTGAAGAGCTCATGCAGCATTAACAGCCACACAACGGATAAAATAGTTATGAGTAAAAACTCACTCAGGTACAGGTAACCAAGAATAGAGGCAGCAATAAGGACTGTTGCACTAACTACCCGAACTTGAAGCTCACTCATGAACCCCTCCAAACCTTCGCTTAGCAGATTCGAATAATTGGATGGCTTTGTCTAGTTCACCTTCATTGAAATCTGGCCACAGCACCTTAGAAAAATATATCTCCGCATAGGCTAATTGCCATAACCCAAAATTACTAATTCTATTCTCGTTGCCCGTTCTTATCAGTAAATCAATGTCTGAGAAGGAGTGGGCGCTAATAGTCTCATTAAATTTATCTTCACTTAAATTGGGGTTGTCACCAGCAATAATGCTTTTTACGGCCTGCAAAATGTCCCACCTGCCTCCATAGGAGAGTGCAAGATTGAGTCGCATGGTTTTATTTTGTTCTGTCAGGCGCTCTGCCTCTTCCATGATACTTATTAGCTTATCCCCAAGTCCCTCTCTTTGACCCACAAATTTAACCATGATTCCTTGGTCATGAAGTTTTTTTACCTCAGTCCCAAGTGTTTTTATAAGTAATTCAAAAATTGCAGAAATTTCCTCTTGTGGTCGAGACCAGTTTTCAGTAGAAAACATAAAAAGACTCAACTCCTTGACCTTTAATTTGACACAATGCTCGACACACATTCTTGCAGGTGCAATACCTGCTCTGTGACCCATAAAGCGAGGCATGCCTTGAGCCTTCGCCCATCTTCCATTTCCATCCATTATTATGGCTATGTGGCGTGGGTTCATGTGTAACCTAAATAGAGAGTATTTCTTCCTCTTTTGATGCCGTTAATGCGTCAATTTTCTCAATAAAAGAATCGGTCTGTTTTTGGATGATTTGCTCTGAGGATTTTAGGTCATCCTCAGTGATCTCTTTTTCTTTCAATAGCTCTTTCACATCGTTATTGACATCTCTCCTGATGTTTCTGATTGCTACTCTGGCATTCTCGGCTGTATTTTTTACAAGCTTTACGATTTCTCTTCTGGTTTCCTCTGTCATGGATGGAATAGGTAGCCTTAGCTTATCTGCTGAAGCGATTGGGTTGAGGCCAATTCCTGATGCTAGTATGGCTTTTTCAATAACTTCAAGCATAGTCTTCTCCCAAGGAGTTACAAGAATAGTTCTAGCATCCTCCGTGGTCACATTCGCCACTTGCGTAATAGGTACAGAAGAGCCGTAATAGTCGACCTCAATATGATCTACTAAACCTGTACTTGCCCGACCGGATCTAATTCTTTTTAGCTCACCCTCAAAAGAGGCAAGCGTTTTACCCATTCTGACCTCTGAATCTTCTTGGATTTCATTTAACATTTACCTTCTCCCACGTATGTGCCAACGTTTTCTCCATTGACTATTCTTAGTAAGTTACCTTGATTAAATAAATTATAAACAATAACCGGCAAATTATTATCTCTACACATAACCATAGCGGTTGCGTCCATAACCTTAAGGTTTTTATTGATGACCTCAGAATATTCTAATCGGTCATATTTTTTTGCGTTGGGATTTTGCTTTGGGTCAGAATCATAAATTCCATCAACCTTGGTCGCTTTAATAAGCAACTCAGCATCAATTTCAACACCACGCAAGCTGGCTGCGGTATCTGTAGTGAAAAAGGGATTACCGGTACCCGCAGCAAAGATTACGATTCTATTTTTTTCTAAGTGCCTTATCGCCCTGAGTCGAATAAAATCTTCACAAACCTCATGGATAGAAATAGCTGACATAACTCTCGCCTGGCCCCCTTGACTGGTCAGAGCATCCTGGAGTGCAAGCGCATTCATTACGGTTGCAAGCATACCCATCTGGTCCCCTTTAACTCGATCTATGCCCGCTTTTGCCAATCCTTCTCCACGAAAAAGATTGCCACCGCCAATGACAATTCCACACTGAACGCCTTCGTTTACAAGTTCTATAATTTCTTTTGCAATTGATTGGATCGTATTTGGATCGATTCCGTATTGCAAATCACCAAGGAGAGCCTCCCCACTTAACTTAAGTAAAACTCTTTTATATTTTGGCAATACTGATCCTATGATAGTCCGGCTTGCTTTTTGACCTCTTCAACAAAATCATCTTTCTTCTTCTCAATTCCTTCGCCAAGTTCGTACCTAATAAACCCCTTAATAGAGGCGCCGGCATTTTCAAGTAATTTCGATACTTTAATATCAGGGTCTTTAACAAAAGGCTGTCCATAGAGCGTAATTTGTTCTAGATATTTATTCAACCTTCCTTGGATCATCTTTTCAATAATATCTTCGGGCTTACCCTCAGCTAAAGCTTGGGCTTTGAGTATTTCCTTTTCCTTTTCAAGCTCCTCAGCTGGTACGTCATTTTGATCCTTATAGAGTGGATTATTGGCAGCGATGTGCATGGCAAGATCCTTTGCAAGGTCTTCATCCTGGGATCCCTCAACTTCGACCATGACACCAATGCGTCCCATATGAATATAGCTGCCTACAGTGTTATTTGAATTCAAAAAACTAAAACGCCTGATACTTATATTTTCACCTATCTCCGCGATTAATTTTTTTCTCTCATCATCGATGGTGTTCCCGTTCTCCTCAATACCAGAGAGTTCCTCTACCGTAGAGACAGAGTTTCGTGTTAAAGCTTGCAAAACAGACTCACTAAACTTATTAAACTTCTCATCCTTTGCAACAAAATCAGTCTCGCAATTGATCTCTAAGATGGTATGTTGATTATTCTTAGTATCTGCAGAGATAAGAATCTTGCCTTCGGCGGCAACTCGTGAGGCTTTTTTATCCGCTTTTGCTTGTCCTGCTTTTCTTAAGTATTCAACTGCTTTTTCAAGGTCGCCATCGGTCTCTGATAGTGCCTTCTTGCAGTCCATCATACCGACACCGGTAATCTCTCTTAGCTCTTTAACCAGCTGTGCTGTTACTGTCATGTCTTCTTCCTTTAATTACTGTTTATCCTCAGAGGCTGCCTCTGATTCATTGTCATTGACCTCGACCTCAGAAACCGCCTCATCTTCATTTAAGGCTTGAGTTTCTGGTTTCTCATCCTGCACGACCGTATCGGGCTCAGGAATTAATGTATCTTCTGGCTCTGAAGCGACCTTCTCTTCTTTTTTTGCTCTTACCTTTTTCTTGGTGGCTTTTTTCTTTATTTTAGGCTCAGTCGCACTGTCATCACTGGGTTCTGCAACCTCGTCCACCTCAATAAATTCATCGCCCATATCAGGGATCATGGTCCTTCCCTCTGAGATGGCCTCGGCAATACCTTTTGCATAAAGACGAATGCTGGAGATAGCATCGTCATTACCTGGAATAATCATATCAATATCATCTGGTGAGGAATTGGTATCAACAACACCGATTACGGGTATCTTTAACTTTTTTGCCTCTTTTATGGCAATTTTTTCATACCTGACATCGATGACAAAAAGCGCATCAGGGAGTCTGTTCATATCCTTAATGCCGCCTAAAGTCTTTTCAAGCTTTTCTAATTCTCTTGAGAGGGTCAATAATTCTCTTTTTGTGTAATCTTCTTGGCTTTCCTCAGATTCAAAAATACTCTCAAGGGCCTTGAGGCGCTTGACTGACTTTTTAATGGTATCAAAATTAGTAAGCATTCCTCCTAGCCAGCGATTGCAAACATAGGGCATATTGCATGATTCGGCAGCCTCTCTGATAGCTTTCTTTGCTGATCTTTTTGAGCCTACAAATAAAACACTTCCGCCTCTAGATGCAAGCTCTTGAGCAAACTTTGTTGTTTCTAGAAATAACGGTAAAGACTGTTGTAAATCTATAATGTGAACTTTGCTTTTTTCCCCAAAGATAAATGGTTTCATTTTTGGGTTCCAAAACTTAGTTTGGTGTCCGAAGTGAACTCCGGCTTCAAGCATATCGCGCATCGATACTTTTGACATATTTTCTCCTTTTGGGTTAGTTTGCAGTTTAGTCAGTCCTTCTACCCCTAGGGCACCCTAGAATTTCTTTACACTAAATTGCGTTATTTTTTGCTAAATTAGCATGCGATTTATAACATACTGTTAATATTTGAACAAGTTTTCTAATAAATTATGACTGTATCTATCAAAAACTTTGATGAAATAAACCTCATGCGTGAAGCCGGTAAGGCGGCCGCATCGGTTTTAGATATGATATCTGATTACGTTAACCCTGGCATAACCACCGGCGAGTTAGACACCTTATGCCATAACTATATTGTAAATGATCTTGGTTTAATACCCGCACCCCTAAATTATCGAGGCTTTCCAAAATCAATATGCACTTCTGTAAATCATGTTGTCTGCCATGGCATTCCAGGCGATAAAAAACTTAAAGACGGGGATATTATAAATATTGATATCACCGTAATTAAAGATGGGTTTCATGGGGATACCAGTCGAATGTTTAATGTAGGAAAGCCCAAGTTATTAGCAGAGCGACTTATTAATATTTGTAAAGAGTCCATGTGGATAGGCATTGAACAGGTAAGGCCTGGGAATACATTGGGCGACATAGGGGCAAGTATTCAAGCTTTTGTCGAGAAAAATCGGTATTCAGTAGTAAGAGAGTACTGTGGGCATGGCATTGGTCGTGTCTTCCATGAGGATCCTCAGGTGCTTCATTATGGCACGCCCGGTACGGGTCTGGTTTTAGAAGAAGGCATGACATTTACTATCGAGCCTATGATCAATGCGGGTAAAAGACATACTAAATTGTTATCAGATGGATGGACAGTTGTGACCAAAGACAAATCATTATCTGCACAATGGGAGCATACATTGGTGGTAACCAATGATGGATTTGAGGTTTTAACTCTTAGTGAAAATGAGAAAACTCCATGAGCCAAGAAATATTAAGCACTATTAGTTACTCTTCAGAAATACTCTCCGTTCAAGATGCAAAAAAGATAATCCGTGATCAACATGATTCCATGCTCGCAAGGTCTGATCACCTTAATGACATAGAGCAAATTATCTATGAAAAATCTGAATTGATTGACCAAATAATAAGCAAAGCCTGGATCCACTTTATTACGCATCACAATGACCTAGCTCTCATCGCTGTAGGAGGTTATGGGAGGGGCGAACTTTTTCCTTACTCCGATATTGACTTACTCATTCTCAAAAAGCAGGGTGATAGCTCAGAGCAAAAAGACGCGATCAGCAAATTCATAACCTACCTTTGGGATATTGGTCTGGAGGTAGGACAATCAGTTAGGACCATCAATGAGTGTATTGAGCTCGCAAAAACAGATTTAACTATTTATACAACATTGATGGAAACGAGGATTCTCATTGGCAATGAAGAGCTTTATCAAATGCTAAATAAAAAGCTTCTTAATCAAAAGAGAATTTGGCCTGTGCAAAAATTCTTCGAAGCTAAAAAAGAAGAACAACATCATAGGCACCTTAAGTATCACGATACTGCTTATAACTTAGAGCCTAGCGTAAAGGGAGGGCTTGGGGGATTAAGAGACATACAAGTCATGGGCTGGATTGGAAAGAGATTTTTCTCTTTTAGTAATCTTGATGGTCTTTTTGAGCATGCGCTCCTAACTAAGGGACAGATCATACTGTTAAAAAATTGCCAGAAATTCCT
>JAYPDM010000006.1:0-2404 GCA_038125265.1 Gammaproteobacteria bacterium | reverse complement strand
GATGAGCACTTTGAGATTAAGAATGGCTTTCTTGAGGTACGAAGTCCGCATTTATTTGCTGAAAAACCTAGCCTCATGCTTGCCCTTTTTGCCACGCTCGAGAAGAATATTGATCTGAGGGGCATTGGTCCCAGAACGATTGGCATCATAAAAAGAAACTTATGGTTGATTGATGATGACTTTAAAGCCGACCCAGAAAATAAAAAATTATTCCTAGAGATTTTAGGTGCACCTACAGGTGTCAGCCGGTCGCTCAAGCATATGAACGCCTATGGCATTCTGGGTGCCTATATTCCAAACTTTCAAAATGTTGTAGGAAGAATGCAATTTGACTTATTCCATGCCTACACGGTAGATGCACATACGCTGTTCGTGGTTGAGAATCTGCGACGCTTTTCGCTAGAGAGATTTAATGACGAGTACCCACTTTGCTCAAGTATTATGCAGTCGCTTGAGCGTCCTGAGCTCGCTTATCTTTCAGGGTTATTTCACGATATCGCAAAAGGCCGAGGCGGAGATCATTCAGAGCTTGGCGCGATTGATGCAGAAAATTTTTGCCTTAATCATGGATTTTCAAAGTATGAATCGGGCTTAGTGGCATGGCTAGTCCAGCATCATCTTCTTCTTTCAGTGACCGCACAAAAAAAAGACTTGAATGATCCTGGCGTCATCAAGGAATTTGCCGAAAAGGTTGGCGATGAAACTCATCTAAACTATCTTTATCTTCTTACCGTAGCAGACGTCCGAGGGACCAATCCAAATCTCTGGAATTCATGGAAGGATTCATTATTTAGAGAGCTTTATGAAAAGACAAGATCGCTTCTTAGGAGAGGCCTCGATCAGGGTATAGATTATGAGACCCTGATAAAGGAGAGAAAAATTTCCGCCCTTCCAGAACTCTCAAAAATTAACCCGGACATCTCTATCAGGGATATTGAAAATCTTTGGGGCAGGCTTGAGGATACTTTTTTCACCAATCAAAGTGTGTCTGAAATTGTCTGGTTAACTGATTTACTGCTTACAAATGACAGTCCATCAGTCAAACCGGATAACCTTATTGACGATAGAATACACAGGTTGGCAGTATTGGCGCCTATTTCTTTTCCAAGCTTTGCAAGGGTCACAGCCATTATTGAGCAGGTCGGTCTAAATATTCTTGATGTTAAGTTTAATCATATCGAAAATAATAATCTCGATATCTACTATTTCAGTGAGCCAGACCCCAAGCTTCTAGTGAGCAGCATGCGCATGTCTGAGCTTACCGATCGACTGAATAAATATATTGTTAATGACATGGATAAAAATATTACCTTAACGAGAAAACCAAGAAGAGAGGTTAAATCTTTTAAGCCATTTGTCAGGGTTAAGTGCTTTAACAATGATAAGGGTCAAACTATTTTAGAGCTAAGCACATTGGATCGTCCTGGAATCTTAAATATCATCGCTAATGAATTTGAAAAGCTCCAACTCAAATTAATTAATGCCAAAATTTCAACGCTAGGTGAGAAGGTTGATGATATATTTTTCATGACAGATCAAAACGGTTTTGCCGTGCATGAGGGCAATCATGAGAAAATTGAAAGAGCTATTGAGAAGGCATTAGCCTTAACAGGAGATTGATAATGAAAGATCAAATTGAAAAACTTTGGAATGATCGAGAACAATTAAATATTAATAATGTTAAGAATGAAGATAAGGACTTTATCAATCATGCTATTAATGAATTAGATGCCGGCCGGTTACGAGTTGCTGAGAAGATCAATGGTGAATGGGTAATAAATGAGTGGCTCAAAAAGGCAGTGCTTCTATCGTTTCGTGTGAATGATAATGCATTGGCTCAATCAAGCTATCAGAATTTCTACGATAAGGTCCCGCTAAAGTATGCCGACTATGAGGCACAAGCATTTAAGGATGAGCTTGTCAGAGTGGTCCCTCATGCCATTGTGAGAAAGGGTTCTTTTGTGGGAAAACAGTGTGTCCTCATGCCAAGCTTTATCAATATAGGTGCATACGTTGATGAAGGATGCACCATTGACACATGGGCAACTGTTGGTAGCTGTGCCCAGATTGGTAAAAATGTCCATCTGTCTGGTGGTGCGGGAATCGGCGGTGTTCTTGAACCGCTACAAGCAAGTCCAACGATCATTGAGGATAATTGTTTCATCGGTGCGAGAAGTGAGATTGTAGAAGGTGTCATAGTCGAGGAGAACTCTGTGATCGCAATGGGAACGTTTATAAGCCAAAGCACAAAAATCTATGACAGAGAGAATGATAAGATCTACTATGGCAGGGTGCCGAGTGGATCTGTTGTGGTGCCTGGATCACTTCCAAGCACTGTTGGCTCCTGCTCGCTTTACTGCGCTGTTATTGTTAAGCGGGTAGATGCAGAGACAAGAGCCAAAAC
>JAYPDM010000005.1:68878-70357 GCA_038125265.1 Gammaproteobacteria bacterium | reverse complement strand
GGATACTTTACGGCAAAAGTTTTTGGTGTAATCTCAGCAAAAATAAGTAGTACTAAGGTAAGTATAATTGAGCCAATCACTAAGGCTCCTTCTCCACCAATTCTAAGAGTAATCAAAGTGACAATAGAGGCACTTGATACATTAACTGCATTATTGATTAACAATATAAGACCTATGAGCCGGTCGGGCTTCTCTAGAAGTTTTTCTGTAAGTATTGCAGCTTTATTTCCCTTGAGCGCCTTGTGCTTTAATCGATATCGATTGACGGCTAAAAGCGCAGCTTCAGAACAAGAGGTTAGTGCAGAAAGAATTAATAAAAAAAACAATAAGCCTAAAAGTAGACTTATACTCTGGTCATCGCCCAATTATGTGAGCTCCTAATCAGTTAATTAGGTTACAGTTTTAAGTTATCTGACTTTAATGTCAAGAAAATACTATTATTAATGAGGAAATTATTTATTTTTCAAAGAATTAACAATACAATAAGTCCCTTATAAATATGGAATCAAAATGGTTGTTTTAAGATTAGCAAGGCATGGTGCCAAAAAAAGACCTTTCTATCACATTGTGGCAGCTGATAGTCGCGCCAAAAGAGATGGAAAAAATCTCGAGAGAATTGGATTTTTTAATCCTATGGCCACAGATAAAGAGCAGAAGCTGAGCATTAATTTAACACGCACTAATCATTGGATCGAGCAGGGCGCACAAGTGTCCCACCGCGTTAAAAGTTTAATTAAGGACTTTCAGGCCACTCAAGTTAGCTAATTGTCTAATTGGACCGATAAAAAATTTATCCCTATTGCTCAAATATGTTCTCCATATGGTTTTAAGGGTTGGTGCCATATTAAGACTTTTGCAAGCGATTTATCGATTTTGACATCAGGCCAAGAACTTTATTTTGAAAATGAAAAAGAGCTCTCTTTATTAGAGATTGAATTGATTTCTGAAATCAGCAATAAGCACATTGCAAAAGTCATTGGGTTTGATAGCAAAGAAACGATTGCATCATTAAATCAAAAGCTAATTTATATTCACCGTGATTCACTGCCTGATTTAAATGACAATGAATATTATTGGCAAGATATTATTGGATGTAATGTATACGATCAAAATAAGACTCATATTGGTCAGGTAACTCAAATGATTGAAACTGGCGGCAAAGATGTCATGGTAATTAAAGGTGCAAAAAAAGAGGTCCTGATACCCTTTGCTGTAAATGTTTATGTCAGCAATGTAGATATAGAAAATAAAAAAATATTTGTTGAATGGGATGAATGATTGCAAATTAAACTTTTCGGTGATTGCGCCAATTCCTGAAATTCTTGATACCCCCCTCAAGTATGGAGTGTTAGGTAGGGCTGTTAAGGCAGGCCTTATAGGTATTAATACTTTTTCAATTCGTGAATACGCTTCACCTCCCAATAATAAAATTGATGATCATATCTATGGAGGCGGAGCAGGGATGGCGCTCATGTATGA
>JAYPDM010000005.1:0-68778 GCA_038125265.1 Gammaproteobacteria bacterium | reverse complement strand
AGCGGTGACCATAAAAAGATTAAAATTTGGAGAGATGACATGAGGCTCCAAAGAACCCGAAAGTATCGACCTGATTTATTGCATTCGATAAAAAAAAGATAAGTCTGAAGTAGCTTTATAACGCCAATCCTGCGAAGATTTATGTATGTTTTTCTTGCCAGTTGTTATAAAATGCATTTTTTAAAATTATCCCTTTCATAAGATGTCTAAGATTATAGAAGATTTAAATAAAGACCAGCTTAAAACCGATCTGCCAGACTTTAGACCTGGAGATACAGTTGTTGTTCAAGTGAAAGTAAGCGAGGGAAATAGAGAGCGCCTTCAGGCTTTTGAGGGCGTGGTGATTGCTAAGAAAAATCGTGGCATTAATTCCTCTTTTACTGTGAGAAAAATTTCTCATGGTGAAGGTGTAGAGAGGGTTTTCCAGACCCATAGTCCACTCATCGATAGCGTTAAGATACAGCGTAGGGGTGATGTGAGAAGAGCAAAACTTTATTACCTAAGAGAAAGAAGCGGTAAATCTGCAAGAATTAAAGAAAAGCTTAACTAAAAGACTTTTTTTAATCCTGGATTCTTTAGTAAACTCATAATTAATTATGACTAGAATCATTTATTTCTCATTTATAACATTCCTTTTAAGTGGATGCATCACCGTAGATCTTCCAATACCCGTTGAAGGGGAAATTCCTACCTTAGTAGGTAATTCCATCACGGCACAAAAAGACCCTTCAATCGTATTCTCAGCTCTACCCACATACATTATTGTTAATGATGCTTTGATAACTAATAATCCTGAGGATGTAGATTATTTATTCAGTGGATCCTCGCTCTATTCGCTTTATTCAACCTTTTATGCTGATTTGGGGAATCAAGAGCGGGCGCTTGAGCTAGCAGAGCGCTCTTATATGTATGCTTCAAGTGCATTATGCCTAGTTGATGCCATTTTATGCACATCAATTAATGAGAGAGATTTTATATCCTTTGCTGAGTCATTAGGTTCTGCTCATGTTGATAGTCTTGATTCGATATGGCTGTTTACTCTCTCTTGGTCAAATCTTATTCGAACTCAAGGGGCTACCTGGGAAAGCATTGCTTTTTTGCCATGGTTACAGATGCTTTTAGAGACCGTAATAGTAATTGATCCATACTATCAAAATGGATCCCCCTATGAAATTTTAGCAATAACTCAATCTCTTATTCCGCCCTCATTAGGCGGAAAGCTTGATCAAGCTAATGAAAATTTTAACTTTGCCTTTGAGTACTCTAATGGAGAAAACCTCGGGGCAAGAGTGAGTTATGCGGAATATTATGCAAGAGCTATTTTTGATCAAGAGCTTCATGATCAAGTATTAACCGAGGTCATCGAAAGTAATATTGAAAGCAAAGCTTTTAACCTATTTAATACAAAAGCGAAAGAGCGTGCTTTGTATTTACTTGAGGGCAGTGATGAATATTTTAATTAAAAATCTTTTATTGGTTTTTTCTATATTCTTTCTGAATCCAATATGGGGACAAAATACTGAATTTAAAATAGCAACACTTGCTCCTGAAGGTTCTGCATGGATGCAACGATTTAGTACTGCAGCAGATGATATTTATGAGCAAACCGATGGAAGGGTTTCTATTAGATACTATGCCGGCGGTGTCATGGGAGATGAGAATCAAGTATTGCAAAAAATGAGATTTGGTCAGTTAAATGGCGGAATGTTTACTGCATCAGGATTAATACAAAGATATGCGGGCTTAAATAACTATACCATTCCATTTCTATTTAGAGATGCGGAAGAGGTTAATAATGTTCGAGAGCGATATGATCAGATTTTAATTGATCAGTTAGGTGATGCTGGTTTAAAAAGCTTTGGGCTTATAACCGGGGGGTATGCATATGTTTTTTCAAAAGAGCCAATAGAGAATCTACAGCAGCTTTCCTCATTAAGGGTTTGGTCTCCAGAAGGTGACCCTATCAGCTTTTCTGCTCTAGAAACTTTAGATTTATCCCCAATAGAAATGCCTATCAGCGATGTATTATTAGGATTGCAGACCGGTCTTGTTGATATTGTAAGTGCCACAACTTCTGCAGCGCTAATTCTCCAATGGCACACCATCGTGAGGTATATGGTAGATTTACCTATTTTGTATACCATTGGAACACTGGTAATCGATAACCGAGCATTCAATCGATTAAGTCCCCAAGATCAATTGATTGTAGCAACCCATTTAAATAATGCATCCTTAGATTTAGATACTCTTGCAGAAAGTGATCATCAGCAAGCGTTAAACGTTTTAAGTCAATTCGGTTTACAAATTACCTCTATTGATCAAAATTCTTTAGATCAATGGTATGACAGGGTAGATGAGGGGATAGATCAGATAAGTTTAAATCGAAATATTGATACAGAATCCTTAGAAAGTATTTACTCATTCTTAAATGAGTATAGAGCTCAATAGACGTGAAATTGTTTATTGATCGGTGTACAGCCTTAGGGGATAAGCTAAGGAAAGCAGAAGCATTATTTTGTACCTTTCTTATTGGTGTAATCGTAATTATCATTACACTCCAAGTGCTCTCTAGAAATTTTTTTTCTTATTCAATTCAAGGTCTCGATGCGATAGTAAGAATGATGACATTTTATATTGCGATGTTTGGTGCCATCCTTGCCACACATTTCCAGCGACACATTAGCATTGATACATTTAGTCGTTTTGCTTCAGCCAAATATAGGTATTTCCTCGAATGCATCATCGATATCTGGTGTCTCATTATTGCTTTTAGTCTTTTTTATTTTTCTCTGGAGTTAGTTCAAAGCAGTTTTGAGTTTGGTGATATTTATACCGGCGAGATCAGTCTTTGGATTTTGCAGTTGATTATTCCTTATATGTTTTTCAATCATTTTATGATTCATCTAATGAATCTAATAAATACGCTTGCTAGAAAAAAATGATCTTTTTATTATTTTTATTGCTTTTCATTATAGGCGCACCAATCTACTCCTTGATAGCAGGTATGACCCTCACATCTTATTCTGAAGCTGAAATTCCTCTTGTAGTCATAATTCTTGAATTTTTTAATATGTCCAATATCCCAATGTTATTAGCACTTCCACTATTTACGCTTACGGGATACCTTTTAGCAAAATCAGAAGCACCTAAGAGACTCATTTATTTCTCAAGTACCTTTTTTAAATTAATTCCAAATAATCTAATTTTCTTATCACTATTTTTAGCTATCTTTTTTGGAGCTATTACAGGTTCTTCTGGAATTACTATTATTGCATTTGGTTCATTGGTTTATTCTTTGCTTAATGATCGGTTTAGCGATAATTATTTGTATGGATTCATAACAACTTCTGGTGGCTTAGGATTATTATTTGCTCCTTCTCTTCCGATGATTTTGTATGCCATCATCGCTGAAATTCCCGTCTATGATTTTTTTAGGTTTGCAATTATTCCCGGAACGGTATTAATTGTTATTTTCTACTTACACTCAATATTTTTATCAAAAGGCTCTATCCAAAATAGAGATTTAAATATAAAGGCTCCAAAAAATAATAAAAATATAGCTATGTGGCTTGAGGTATTTTTACCTATTGCTGTCGTTATCACTATTTATAATGGGTTGCTTGCAATTACTGAGATTGCGGCGTTTGCAGTTCTCTATATTTTTATTGTTGAGTTTTTCATATCAAAAGATCTCAAGAAAGAAGATTTAATTATTGCAGTTCAAGAGTCTATGACTCTTGTCGGCGCGATATTTATTATCCTAGGTCTTTCTCTAGCTTCGACAAATTTAATTATTGATCAGCAAATTCCTCAATTAATTTTTGAGTATATGTCCCAAATTGTGGGATCAAAATTTTCTTTTTTTGTATTTCTAATTATTTTTCTTTTGCTGATTGGCGCCATCTTAGACATATATTCGGCCATCATTATCGTGCTTCCAATTCTACTTCCTCTGGCCAGTTTATACGAGGTGAACAGCATACATTTAGGTATATTATTTATCTTGTTAATGGAGATTGGCTTTATAACACCTCCTATTGGGCTCAATTTATTTATTGCCTCCAATAAATTTCAAAAAAGCATTACACAGATCTATATTTCAACAATACCATTCTTTGCAATATTGCTTCTTTTTGTACTTCTTGTAGCTTATTTTCCAGCACTTTTCCTATTGCCTCATTAAAAAATGATTGACTCATGCGCATGAATCAATGAGTCAAAGGTAAATTTATTATTGGCTGTTTCCTTTAGGTTAATGGCAATCATTCCTGATGTATTAATGACAACATTCTGATCTAAATAGTAAGAGCTAATTTTAGATAGTGAGGGGTTATGACCAATGATCATTAAAGTTTCAAATATTTGTAGTTTATTTTCAATTAACTCTAATATTTCATCAGATAAATTTTGATACAGCTTTGTATCAAGTTCTTTTGAGAGAGCTAGATCAAGATTGGTTTCAACGGAATTGCAAGTTTCTTGGGTTCTTATAGACTGACTCACTATTACATGATTAATATTAATATTTAATAGTTTGATTGAATTAGCTAAGAGAGCGCATTGTTCAAAACCTTTTGGCGAGAGACTTCGGTTGATATCCTTTTCAAGGGCACGTGCCGATAAAGAGTCAGCATGTCTCACCAGAAGGAGTTTTTTCACTAAAGCATTCCGGTTTGTAGTTTTGCCTCATCAGACATCATAGACTGGTTCCAGGGCGGGTCAAAAACTAACTCAACATTGCAATTAGAAATACATGAAAGGCCTTCAATCTTCTCCTTTACATCTTGCATGAGAATAGGGCCCATTCCACACCCGGGAGCAGTTAATGTCATTTCGATATTTACTTGATAGTTTTCATCAGTGTCCTTTTCATGCAAGACTTCGCATTTATAAATAAGTCCTAAATCAACAATATTGACAGGAATTTCTGGGTCGTAACATGATTTGAGCTGTTGCCATATAATTTCACTTACATGATCATAATCCTTAGGATTTTGGATTATTGGAATTATCATCGCTTCTTTACCAATCGCATCAGCATCTTTTCCTGATAGTCTAAAAAGATTTCCTTCTATGTAGATAGTAAAAGACCCTCCAAGTTCTTGTGTAATGTAACCAAAAGCACCCTCTGGAAGCTCTACCTCATCACCATTTGGTATCAATGTGACAGAGCAATTTCTATTAAAAGTTACAGGTTCATTTGTGTGATACATTATTCTGTAGATGCCATTAGCTGATTAGTTGATAGTGCTTGTTTAAGAGCATGCCACGAAAGGCTGGCGCACTTCACTCGACTTGGGTAAGCTTTGACTCCAGATAGAGCCATAATTTTTCCAAGACGCTCTTCATCAATTTCATCTTTTCCTGTGAGCATACTATGTACCATGGCATACAGCTCTAGACATTGATTAACTTCCAAGCCCTTAGCATTTTCAGTCATCATCGATGCGCTAGCGACAGAAATCGCACAACCCGTACCAATAAAAGAAATATCTTTAATCAAGTCATTTTCTAGCAATAAAAATAATTTTAATTTATCTCCACAAAGTGGATTGACGCCCTCTATAGATTTTGTAGCATTTTCAAGCTCACCAAAATTACGAGGATTTTTATTATGATCCAAAATAAGATCTCTATATAGTTCTATTAAGTTACTCATTGAAATATTCTCTTTGTATCCTCAATAGCATTACAAAGCTGATCAATATCTTCTTTGTCATTATAGAGAGATAGAGATGCTCTTGCTGTTGCCGGAAGTTCAAGATATTCCATTAAAGGCATTGCGCAATGATGGCCAGCTCTAATGGCAACACCATGCTCATCCAGAATTGTAGCGATATCATGGGGGTGCACAGCATCTAGGACAAAGGAGGCAATTGCAGATCTTTTGTTAGGATTACCAATAATCCTAAGCCCATGAATTGCTGATAGAGATTCAATTAAATATTTAGTTAAACTATTTTCATAATTTAATTTTTCATCCCAACTAAATTGGCTCAGGTAATCAATAGCATAACCAAGTCCAATCACACCAGAAATATTTGGGGTCCCCGCCTCAAACTTGTAAGGAGGAGAATTAAAAGTAGTTTGCTCAAAGGATACTGTTTTAATCATGTCACCCCCTGTCATAAAAGGAGGCATAGCAGTTAGGTGTTCATATTTTCCATATAAAATGCCTGTTCCAGTAGGTCCATGAATTTTATGAGCAGAGAAGGTAAGAAAATCACATCCAAGCTGAGTAACATCAATTGGTAAATGAGCAATAGACTGTGCAGCATCTACGATTGTGATTGCTCCATACTTTTTTGCGTTTTTAATCATTATTTCAATTGGATTAATTGAGCCGAGAACATTGGAGATATGGGAAATAGAAACAATCTTTGTTCTAGGGGAGAGCAATGAATTAAATGCTTCTAACTCTATATCGCCATTCTGGTCTATCGGACATACAACAAGCTTTGCCCCGGTGGCCTGACACGCTTGTTGCCAGGGTACTATATTTGCATGATGTTCAGCAGTAGATATAACTATCTCATCATTTTTATGGATACATAACTTTGCGAGTGATGTTGCCAAAAGGTTAATGCTTTCCGTTGTACCTTTGGTATAAATAATTTCATCGACTTGTTCTGCATTAATATAATTTTTTATTTTTTCCCTAACTTTTTCATACTCTTGAGTAGCCTCTTGCGACAAATGATGAATACCTCGATGCACATTGGCATGCAAATTCATTTCATAATGACTGAGGGCATCGATTACAGCTTTGGGTTTTTGAGTAGATGCCGCATTATCAAGATATGCAAGTCTTTTTCCATTAATTTGTTTAGATAGAATTGGAAAATCTTTTTTTATTGACTTCATAGTATTCTCTTAATTTAGCAATGATCTAAGTAATGGGTTGTTTTCTTGGGGCAATATATCGTTAAGCAATCCTTCAATGATCATATTTATAGCAAGTTTTTTTTCAATACCTCTTGCCATAAGATAGGCAAGTTGGTTTTCATTAATCATGCCAACACTTGATCCATGTGAACACTTTATGCTGTCGGTATATATTTCAAGAATTGGGAAAGACTTAATATTTGCATCATCTGAGAGCAGAAGGTTTTTGCTTAACTGATCAGCCTCAATATTATAAATATTTTTTTCAGCAAATATCGTTCCATGAAATTTTCCGGAAGACTGTCCATTTGCAATAAGGTTATGTCTTTGGTTGCTAATCGTAGAGGAAGCATGATGAGAAATTATAAGCATATGTGAAAAGTTTGCTTTTTCATCAAGTTGTACTGCTTCAGCAAAGTTACATTTTGCATTTTCTCCATTAAGTTTGATTGCAGAATTAATCTTGGTATGGCCTAGCAGTCTTTGAATGGAGCTGTATTCATATGTAGCATTGTCAGCTAAATTACAACTTAAATTTTTTTGAATATTAGTATTTTTATTAAATTTAGAAATATATATGTGGTGCACTCTCGAGTTCGATGATAAAAGAAATTCAATATTTTTATTTATACTTATTTCAATGTCGTTATATTTATCCAGATCAATCTCTTGAAAACATAAGCTTGAATCTGGAACGCACTCTATGATTACTTTTGGTGAAAAATAACTATCATGAAGATTTATTGAAAAGACATTTAAATTAATAGTTTCACTATTTTTATGCGTAGTTATACGTAAAACATCATTATTACTATCATAGTTAATATCAAGCTCACTGATTAGGCGATCATCAATAATTAATTTTTCTTTATCAAATACAATATGACGTCCAGACAGTATGGGTATTCCCATAGAGTGTAGCTTTTTCTCTATCGCCGCTTCATGAATCATTTCTCTTGATTTGATCGTGCTATTTAACTGAGGAGAGCCCATAACTAAATCCAATCAAAGCCTTTTTTATCTAGCTCATCAGCAAGCGTCGCATTACCGGTTTTAACGATTGAGCCATTAGCGATTACATGAACAAAATCAGGTTTTATTAATTCTAATAATCTTTTGTAGTGAGTAATGATTAAAAATGATCTTTCTGAGTCTCTTAATTCATTGACCCCATTAGAAACGATTTTTAAGGCATCTACATCTAATCCAGAATCTGTCTCATCCAGAATGCAAAGCTTTGGCTCTAGAAGCAACATCTGCAATACTTCATTTTTTTTCTTCTCACCGCCGGAGAAGCCCTCATTTACCGAACGATGAATGAATTCATCAGAGATATTCATTTTATTCATCAAGGATTTAATTAGCTTTAAGAAATCAAATGAATCAATTTCATCTTTGCTCTCAGACTTTAATTTTGCATTCAATGCAGAGCGTAAGAGGTAAGTATTATTAACGCCTGGTATTTCAATGGGGTATTGAAATGCAAGAAAGATTCCCAAGAGTGCACGTTCATTAATCTCTAAATCATTAATTAGGGAACCATCAAATTTAATCTTTCCAGAATTAATAGAATAATTACTATTTCCTATAATTGCCTGAGCTAATGAGCTTTTCCCAGCACCATTTTTCCCCATGACCGCATGAACTTCACCTGGCTTAATCTTAAGTGAAAAGTTATTTAAGATGATTTTATTTTCTACCGATACCTTTAATTTTTCTATTTCTAACATACTCTTAACCAATAGCTCCCTCGAGGGAGACGTTTAATAGGTTTTGTGCTTCAACCGCAAATTCCATAGGCAGTTCTTTGAACACTTCCTTGCAAAATCCATTGACTATAAGATTCACTGAGTCCTCTTCGCTCAAACCTCTTTGTTGACAATACATCAATTGATCATCGCTGATCTTAGAAGTGGTTGCTTCATGTTCAATGACAGATTTATTACATAAATTATCGATTTCGGGAAAAGTATGTGCAGAGGCATTGCTTCCTAAAATTAGTGAGTCACATTGGGTATAGTTTCTTGCGTTTTCAGCATTCTTAAAGAATTTAACTCTACCTCGATATGCATTAGATGCATTGCCTGCAGAAATACCCTTGGAGATTATTGTGCTTTTTGTATTTTTACCAATATGAATCATTTTTGTTCCTGTATCTGCTTGCTGGAAATTATTTGCAACGGCAACCGAGTAAAACTCTCCTATTGAGTTTTCACCTCTTAGAATACAACTCGGATATTTCCATGTTATTGCAGAGCCTGTCTCGACTTGCGTCCATGAAATTTTTGAATTTTCACCACGACAGTCACCCCTTTTTGTGACAAAGTTATAAATACCTCCAACTCCATTTTCATCACCTGGATACCAATTTTGAACAGTTGAGTATTTAATTTCAGCATCTTTCAAAGCTACCAGCTCAACCACAGCGGCATGTAATTGATTTTCATCTCTCATAGGGGCTGTGCAACCCTCGAGATAACTTACGTAGCTTCCTTCATCTGCGATAATTAGCGTTCTCTCGAACTGTCCGGTGTTTGATGCATTAATTCTGAAATAGGTAGAGAGCTCCATGGGGCATTTTGTATTTTTTGGGATATAAACAAAAGACCCATCGCTAAATACGGCAGAATTAAGTGCAGCAAAGAAATTATCTCTTTGTGGGACTACCGTGCCTAAATACTGTTCAATCAGGTCAGGATATTTTTGAACTGCTTCAGAAAAGGAGCAAAAAATTACTCCTGCCTTTTCAAGGGTGTCTTTAAAAGTTGTTGCAACAGATACACTGTCAAATACAGCATCCACAGCCACGCCAGCTAATTTTGCTCTTTCATGCAGGGGAATACCGAGTTTTTCATAAGTCTCTAATAGTTTTGGGTCTACCTCATCAAGAGACTTTGGGGCGTCCTTTGCATTTTTTGGTGCTGAGTAATAGGAGAGCGATTGGTAATCAATCGGATTATATTTTAATTGTCCCCAGTGTGGTTCTTGCATGGTTTTCCATTGGCTGAATGCTCTTAATCTCCATTCAGTTAGGAAAGATGGTTCTTTTTTGATTTGAGAGAGCTTTTTTATAACTTCCTCATCAAGGCCTGGATCAAATGTGTCTTGTTCGATATCCGTAACAAATCCATGCTCATATTTTTCTCTAATAAATTGATCGGCATTATTTTTCATTTGATAAATCCAAGTATTTAATTTGTGAATTTAATTGGCTTTTCTTGTAAGTCCCTAAGGGTAATATCGTTAAGTGCATGAGAGATGATATTGTTTATTCTCTGCCAGCCATAACTCATACCGCATTGATTTTGCACATTGCATGAAGATTTCTCGCTGATGCATTCAGTTATCGCTATGGGTCCCTCGAGTGCAGTGAGTATTTCAGCTGCAGTAATTTCCTCGGGCTTTTTGTTTAATGCATAACCGCCTTTTGATCCTCGAACTGAATAGACTAAGTTACCATGATGCATCAATTTAAGTATTTTGCTTACATTGGGTAATGACAAATTAGTCTCATTAGAAATATAAGAAGCACTTTTAAATCCAGTACTTTTATGCGGAAGGTTAGAGAGCACCAGGGCACCATGATCGACTAGCTTGCTAATTTTTAACATATAGTACTATTTTAGTACTATTAACTATAATCTACAATTTTTCTTAATTTAATCGATAACGTTGTCTGCAAAATTTATTTAAATAAGTGAATGTTTCCATTAGAATTATTGCTTCAAAATAATAAACACTAATAAAGTTAAAGGGATTATGAACATAGATAAATTAGAAAGTACCGCACAAGCCATGGTAGCTGAGGGGCGGGGTATTCTCGCCGCAGATGAGAGCAACGCTACAATTAAGAAGCGCTTTGACACTGTTAATGTAATAAATACTGAAGAAAATAGAAGAGAATATCGTGACTTACTATTTAATACTCCTGACATGGAAAGCTATATCAGTGCGGTCATTTTTTTTGATGAGACAATTCATCAGTCCACAGAAAAGGGAATAAAGTTTACCGAGCTACTGGTATCTAAAAATGTCATTCCTGGTATTAAAGTAGATAAAGGTGCTAAGCCTTTGACTAACTTTGATAATGAGACGATTACAGAAGGTCTAGATGGACTTGATGAGAGAATGGCAGAATATGGAAAAATCGGAGCACGATTTGCCAAATGGAGAGCCGTAATAAATATCGACGATGTTTTGCCATCAAAGTTTGCAGTCGAAGCCAATGCTCATGCATTAGCGAGGTATGCTGCAATTTGCCAAAAAAATAATATCGTTCCTATTGTTGAGCCTGAGGTGCTTATGGATGGATCTCATTCCATTGAACGTTGTGAAGAAGTAACAAACGTAGTTCTAGAAGAGACCTTTAAGGCTCTTCAGTCGCATAAGATTCATCTTCCCGGAATTGTACTTAAGCCCAATATGATCATTCCTGGAAAATTATGCGAAACCCAAGCCTCACCGGAAGAGGTAGCTACAGCAACTGTAAGATGCTTATTAAGAAATGTTCCTACAAGCGTTCCTGGCATTGCTTTTTTATCTGGCGGTCAGAGCCCAGAAGAAGCTTCGGCTAACTTGGATGCAATGAATAAGATTGGTGAGCACCCATGGGCATTAACCTTTTCATACGGCAGGGCCTTGCAGGCTACTGCCATATCTTCCTGGCAAGGAAAAGATGAAAATAGAGCTGCAGGACAAGATGCCTTTTTATTAAGGGCAAAATGTAACAGTGCTGCTAGCCTTGGCAATTATGACATTGCGATGGAGTCTGCATAAACTTAACTTTGATCTAAGGCTTCAATGACTTGATCAAGCCTAGCTTGGTACTTATCTCTGTCAGAAATATCAAGATCTTCTTCTTGTAATACTGACTCGAGTTGTATTCTTGCATTCAGTAATTGTCCAGTCGAAATCGAATATTCTGCCAAATAATATCTAGAGAGTGTGGACGAACCCATTTGGTCAGCATAATTAGCAAGCGTTCTGATGTTGTTTGGAGTGGGCATTTCTATATTAAATAAATCAAGCAGTATTTCGTGCGCTAATTCTGGCTCTGATCTTTTAGAATAAAGCTCTGCCAACAGAAGCGTTAGTGTTTTATTTCTTGGCGATAAGGATAGATTATTTGCCAACAAAGCAATAGCCTCGTCAGTTTGACCACTCTCACTCATAACTCTTGCCTGAAGATCAGTAATAGCGATCAAATTTGAACTCATATTAACAAGATCAGATAGATATAAATTAGCTAAGTCAGGCTCATTTAATGCAAGCAAAGATAAAATAATTCCGTATAAATCTTTTTGATTATTTCCGCTCATTCTCAAGTTACTCTCAAAGTAACTCCTGGCCTCAGCAGGCAGTTCAAAGCTCTCAAATTCCAATATTGCTCGAACAATAAGATAGTTTTCTGTTGACTCAGCAAAATCACCTCGCATCTCATTGGCTCTAGATCTTGTCTCAGCAATACGATTTACGTTGACTGGATGAGTTTGCAGAAATTCTGGGATGATACTTCGATTAGCTGAGCTAATTCTTGAGAGTTTTTCAAACATGGTTGGCATGCCAAGTGGATTGAAGCCAGACTGAAATAAAATTTGTACGCCAACACGATCAGCATCGGTTTCCATGGCTCTTGTAAAATTAATCTGGCCTTGTTGCATAGCAGCTGTTCCAGCCATCATTGCACCTGCCGCAGCATCACTCGAGTTACTGGCACTTGCTAATATCGCGCCTGCTAACATTGTCGCTAATGCAAAGATAGTGTTTTCTTGTTGAGCTAGGTAAGTTCTAGATATATGCCTTTGAGTTACATGAGCGATTTCATGAGCGACAACACCTGCTAATTCATTTTCTTCTTCTGTCAGCCGAATCAAGGCAGAGTGAATACCAATATAACCACCAGGTAAAGCAAATGCATTTACTTCATCGTCATCAATTACAAAAAATCTAAAATTAAACTCCCCGTCTTGTGCATAAACACCCATATTTTTACCAAGAGAATTAATGTATTCATCCACAATAGGATTCTCATTAATTGAACCGCTGTTTAAAATTTGTGCGAACACGCTTCTACCCAATCTTTCTTCTTGGGATACAGTCATAATTGCATCAGCAGGTGATCCAAAGTCAGGCAGACTGTTTATTTGAGCCGATAGGCTATGAGCAAAGACTAAAAAAAAATAAAAGAAAGAAAAAGATTGCTTCATTATGATATGGAGGCTAGAACTTCATTTACATGATCGGCTACTTTAACTTTTCTCCATACTTTGATTAATTGTTTGTTTGAGTCAAAAATAAATGTGCTTCGCTCAATACCCATAACTTTTTTCCCATACATATTTTTTTCTTTAATGACATCAAATTTTTTACAAAGCTTTTCATCAGAGTCGCTGATCAAGGGAAAATTTAAATCATGTTTATCAATGAATTTTTTATGTGAGCTGATGGGATCCCTTGAAATACCAAAGAGCTTTGCACCGATCATGTCAAATTTGGTTTTTGCATCTCTAAAATTTTGATTTTCAATCGTGCAACCAGGCGTATGATCTTTAGGATAAAAAAATAAAATAATAAACTTTGCCTCTAATTCATCAAGTCGAACTTCAGATTCCGTACCATCTGTAATGGTAACTTTTAGTCTTGGTAATTTATTTCCAATATCCATTATTAATTAGCATAAAAATAAAAAAATGTTATAGATCTATTTAATAGTTTATTTTATTCATTATACTTCTCAATAACATTTAATGTTTATATGATGATAGCCCAAGGTAGCAGCGTTGCACTCGTAACCCCAATGAAAGACACTGGGGAAGTCGACTTTCTTGCATTTGAACGATTAATTCAATTTCATATCGATGAGGGCACTGAGAATATTATTGTTGCTGGTACTACTGGTGAGGCTTCAACACTTACATCTAAGGAGCATGTTGAGGTTATTGAATATGCATGTAACTACAGCGATCAAATTTCGATAATTGCAGGTACAGGGTCAAATTCTACAAGGCAAACCATTGATCTTTCAAAATCAGTTGAAAATCTACCAATCAAAGCCTTTTTAACGGTTGTGCCTTATTACAACAAGCCGACACAAAGAGGGCTTATAGAGCATTTCACAATAATCGCAGATTCCTTAAAAAAACCTATTATTCTCTATAATGTTCCCGGTCGAACAGTCGTTAATATGACCAATGAAACCATTATAGAGCTTGCAAAGCATTCAAACATTATCGGAATTAAAGAGGCATCTGGAGATGTTACTCGTGTAGAGGAGATTAATTTAAATACCCCTGATGACTTTGTTCTGCTCAGCGGTGATGATGAGTCATGCATGAATTTTATGCTAGCTGGAGGGCACGGCTGTATTTCAGTCACTGCCAACGTGGCACCCAGACAAATGCGTACTTTATGTGACCTGTCTGTATTAAAAGATGATGCGAAAGCGAAAGACCTCGATAATTTATTGCAACCCTTACATAAAGCAATGTTTACTGAATCTAACCCTATACCTGTCAAGGCAGCATTAAGTATAATGGGAATGATAGAAAATAATATTAGACTGCCATTAACTCCTCATGATGCAAAGCGCTCTGAGGAGCTAAGATTAGTCCTGAAAAATTTAAAAATCATTCAATGAAATCAAATATATATATAATAATTTTAATACTATTTATGAGTTCTTGCTCTTTCATGCCTTGGTCCTCTGATGAAGGTGATACCAGTTGCATTGATAACAGTGTTTATATGATTGAAGGAGATTCGGAACAGCTTCAGGTCCCTGAGGATCTTGAGAATTATGATTATAGCGGTGCCTTGCAAATTCCAACTGAAGAAATGATTAATAACCAAGATCCGCTAACTTGTCTAGAGATCCCACCTTCCTACGAATAAAGATCTAATTCTCTGGGATAATTTAGAATTTTTGAGTAAACTTTAGTGAGTAATTACATTAAGGGGATTTATGCTTCGATCTACGTTTTTAGCATTATTTTTAATTGTTTTTGGTTGTTCTAATAACACTGAACCCACAAGTACACAAAAAGTTTTAACAGAAGTACAAATTTTAAAAGCTTCTAATCCAAACTATGGGGATCAATTTGGGGCTGGAGGTACATTACTTGGCGATGCTGTGGCAATTAGTGCCGATGGTTCAACTTTAGCTGTAGGCGCAACATTTGAAGCGAGTAATAGTATTTCCAACCAGGAAGATAATTCACTTTATGGCGCTGGAGCCGTATATGTGTTTATCAATCAAGATGGAAATTGGATACAGGAGGCTTATCTTAAGCCTAGTAATCCTGGAATCACTGATAACTTTGGTTATGCCGTTGAGATAAGCGATGATGGAGATACCCTGGTTGTCTCCTCTGTCTTTGAAGCGAGCAGCCAAACAGGAATTAATCCAGATGTTGAGGATGAAATTTTACCTCAGGCTGGAGCAGTTTATGTGTTTGCTCGAGACGCTGGTAATTGGAGTGAGGAAGCTTACATCAAAGCACCCAATACAGGGCATATGCCTGATGACCCTATGGCTTTGAGTGATGGAGACCAGTTTGGGTTTGCCGTGAGCATAAATGGAGCAGGCAATAAACTAGCAATTGCGGCAATCACAGAAGATAGTGGAGCAACTGAAGTCAATGGTGATATGTCAGATAACTCTACCGTATCTGCCGGAGCAGTTTATATTTATGAAAAAGCAGAGAGTGGCTGGGAGTTTAGTGATTACCTCAAAGCAAGCAATGCCGGCGGTGGCGATCTCTTTGGTTATTCAGTTTCTTTCTCGCAGGATGGAAATACTTTAGCGATCGGCGGTTACGATGAAGATGGATCTTTAAATGGAAATAATGACGTTCAAGATGATGATGTTAATGGTATGGGAGCCGTATATGTGTTTGAGGATCAAGCTGATGGCTGGATCCAGACTGCTTACCTTAAGGGGAGTTATCAAGAAAGAAATGATTCTATTGGTGTCGTTGTAGATATCAGCGCTGATGGGAGGACGTTAGTATCTGCTGCCCTTGATGAAGATAGTATGATGACTGGTGTCAATCCAGTTCCAGAGCCTGACTGGGAATCAGATTTATCAACTGGTGGTGTTTATGTTTTCGTAAAAGGGGATAACGGACAATGGTCACAGGAGGCCTACATCAAAGCATCAAATACCGGTATTCAAGATTGGTTTGGCTCGAGACTGGAATTATCACCCAATGGTGATGAGTTAATCGTAGGTGCTCAGCTTGAGGATAGTGATTCTCATGGTATCGAAGGGGATCAGTCCAATGACAATGCACAAGAGGCCGGAGCAGCTTACTTATTTACTCGTGAGAACGGCGAGTGGACACAACAATATTATTTTAAGGGGAGCAATACCGAGGCATACGACGAGTTTGCCAGCACTTTATCTGCAAACTTTGATGGATCAGTTATAGCAATTGGCGCAAGAGGTGAGGATAGTAGTCTGGCTGAAGATGGCTCCATCCAGCCTGGTGACAACTCTCTGCTTGAATCAGGAGCAGTTTATATTTTTACTTACAACTAATCTCTCACCATGGCATTTGATTTATTAGGAAAAAACTTTACTCCACCAGATGTGCGAGCCAAGGTAACAGGTGGCGCAAAATACTCAGAAGATTACCGTGTTGATGGCATGGTTTTTGCAAGGCTTTTAACAAGTCCCTTGCCGCATGCAAAAATTACCAATATTGATGTATCTCGTGCGCTCGCTCTAGAAGGTGTCATCGATGTATTGTTACCCAATGAGGTACCTAAATTTCCTGCTCCTGAACTACAAATACTTACTGATGAGCCTCTTTTTATTGGCGACCCAATACTTGCAGTTGCAGCGGTAAGTGAACAGATTGCTCAGGATGCAATTGAGCTCATAACCTATGATATTGAGGAGCTTCCATTTACGGTTGATCCGCTTGAGAGTTTGTATCCGGGTGGTGCAAGTGCAAGACTAGATGGCAATGTTTATAGCTATTTGTCTGACAATCTGACAAATCATCATTGGACGGCGCGTGATTTTGTGCAAGCAGGAGAAAACAACTTACCTCAAGGAGATCCTTTAGATCAGTGGGTCTATGGAGATATTGATCAAGGGTTTGCAGATTCTGCAATAGTTTTGGACGAGACTTTTGTTACAGCGGGACAATCACATCATAGTATGGAACCAAGAACTGCAATGGCCTATTGGCAATCTGGAAAATGCTTTCTGTATGGCTCTACCCAGAGTCAAACAGCTGTCATGGAAGACCTTCCTAAATATCTTGATACGGAACTTGAGAATATTGTGTATATATCTGAATTTTGCGGTGGAGGTTTTGGCTCAAAAGCCAGAGCCTATCCTATCATGGCTGTGCCAGCCCATTTCTCAAGAAAGATTCAGCGACCTGTCATGCTTCGTATCTCTCGATCGGAGGAATACTTTCTTGGTTCTGCAAGGCCTGGGTTCCAAGGAAGAGTAAAAATCGGCTTTAGGCAGGACGGTAGAGTTGCTGCAGTTGATTTATATATTGTCCATGAAAACGGTCCCTACTCAGGATTTGATGATTTTGATGCCGCTGCTTCAGCAGTGACGCTTTTGTATCAACCTCTAGCCATGAGGATGAGAGCAGTTTCAGTGCAAACCAATACTCCTCCAAGGGGAGCGATGCGAGGACCTGGAGAAAATCAAATTGCAGTTGCGGTTGAACCCTTGCTTGATAAAGCTGCAAGCATGCTCGGAATAGATTCGATTGATATTAGAAAAATTAACGCAGCGGATAATAGCGCAAAGTATTATGCAAACCAAGGTCCGGTGACAAGTGCCTTTCAGCGAGAGGCTATTGATAGATGCATGGAAATATCAAATTGGAATGAAATGATATCTAGGAATGGTCAGAGGAATGGATCAAAAGTAATTGGAGTCGGTATTGGTCAGGCTTTTCACCCTGCAGGTAGAAATGGTTATGACGGACTTATAAGGATTACACCTGATGGCAAACTTCATATTCATAGTGGCGCAGGAAATTTAGGTACTTATTCGCATACTGGGACTGCTCGAGTTGCTGCAGAGGTACTGAGGATGAATTGGGAGAATTGCGTTATTCAAAGAGGGGATAGTAGAAAGCAGCTACCTTGGAGTCCAACACAAAGCGGAAGTAATACTTCCTTTACTATGACACGACAAAATTATGTCGCTGCTGTTGACGCTTTGAACAAACTGAAGGAGATTGCAGCAAGAGTATTGGGTGGTCAAGTTGAGGATTACGATATAGCCAATGAAAGAGTGTTTAATATAAATAATTCTGATCTCTCTCTAAGTTATGCGGAGTGCGCACAATATGCAGTCGAATTTGGAGCACATTTTGATGGCACTGAGGTCCCAAGCAATCTTCATGAGATCACTGTTTTATCTGTCAATGAGCTTGTTGGTTCTGGCTTAATTGGTGTTGCCAAAGATGAGATTCCAAGGCAAGGATTGGTCGCAGGGATTGCTGTAGGCGCTTGTGAGATAGAGCTTGATACTGAAACAGGAAAGGTAGAAATATTAAACTATTTTGGGATATCTGACTGTGGAACCGTGCTCCATCCACAGAGCCTTGCTACGCAGATAAAGGGAGGTGCAGTTCAAGGATTTGGAATGGTTTTAAGTGAGAAGCATATCTATGATCCCCAGAATGGTTTGCCCGGAAATATAGGGTTCTTGCAAAATAAACCCCCAAGCTATTTGGATGTTCCATCGGTAATGGATGCTGGAGCTGTTGAGATTCCTGACCCACAGAATCCCGTAGGCGCTAAAGGTATGGGTGAGCCACCGCTAGGATGTGCTGCTGCGGCACTAACTTGTGCGATTTCAAATGCTTTAGGTGGCGTTTATTTTAATCGAGTACCCATTACTCCAGATATGATTATTAATAATCAAAGTGGACAGCAGCAAAGTCATTCAACGTTACAAGTAAACACCGCTTAAAAGGGGATTAATATGAAATTTATAGTTACTTTATTGATAAGTTTTTTTGTCATTATGGGCCATTCAGCTGAGATAGAGCATCCCTTTGCTGTTAGCGAAAATGACTCGACAAATGCGGTCACTGAAATAAGACATTCTGATCAGCTATCTACAACGGTTTTCGCAGACCTCGATGGTTACCTAAGACATATGGCAGTTGGGCCTGATGGGACCGTATATGTCGCTGTAACCGTGAGGATGGGTAGGGGTTCAGCGATGGGAATCTATGCCTTGAGGGATGAAGATAATGACGGTCATGCAGAAATTCAGCAAGCTTTTGCAACTGATATTCCTGGTACTGAGCTTTTATTTCATGATGGCTATTTATACTTTGGGTCAAAAACAGAAATATATCGCTTTACTATCCCAGAAGGACAATATATTCCAAGCCAACCCCCTGAAATCGTCGTTGCCGGTTTCCCTGTGCAGCAAAGACATGAGGCTAAGACTTTTGCAATTGATGGGGATCATAATTTATTTGTAAACGTTGGAACGCCATCCAATACCTGTCAATTTGAATTCAGGACTCGAGGCTCGCAAGGTCAAATTCCTTGTCCGCAGCTTGAATATCAATCTGGAATTTGGCGTTTTAGCGCTGATGAACTCAATCAGGATCACAGAAGAGATGGCGTAAGAGTTGCAACTGGAGTCAGAAATGCCATGGCACTTGAATGGGATCAACAGACAAACCAGGTTTATTTTTTAAATCATGGAAGGGATGCATTAAATATGCTCTTCCCAGATTTATACACTGCAGAGCAAAGCGCTATCCTTCCTTCTGAGGAAATGCATATTCTTACAGAAAATGGTAATTATGGATGGCCTTATACTTATTATGACCATCTCGCAGGTGAGCGAATGCTTGCTCCGGAGTACGGCGGTAATGGCTCGATAGTTGCTGATGCTAGGTATGGTTATGCCGATCCTATAATTGCTTTTCCTGGTCACTGGGCACCAAATGATATTCATTTTTATAAGGGCAGTATGTTGCCTGATGAATTCCATCAAGGCGCCTTTGTCGTATTCCATGGGTCATGGAATCGTGCACCTCTCCCGCAGGATGGGTATAAGATAGTTTTTGTGCCTTTTGATGACCAAGGCCTCCCAAATGGGGATTGGTTTACTGTTTTGGATGGATTTAAAGGAACCGATATATTGTTAAGTCCAGATGATGCAAGACATAGACCTACTGCTATTAGTGAGGGTAATGATGGTGAGCTTTATGTTTCCAGCACCATCAGTGGACGAGTCTGGAAAATAACGACAAACGAATAAAAACTATTAGCCTTATGAGGTATTACCTCTTAATTTTTGCTTTTGTAATAAGCACAGCTGTTCAGGCTGATGCTGATAATGGCTTGTCTGTCTATCAGGATAATTGTCTCGCTTGTCATATGTATGACAGAAGAGGAGTATCAGGTATGGCACCTACGCTATTAAACAGTCCTTGGATTATTGGAAGTGATGAATTGCTTGCAGGTTATCTTTTAACAGGAGGTTTTGGCCCACAAGTTCTTATGGCTCGTTTTGATTATCTGACCAATGAAGATTTAAGAGATTTAATCGAGTACCTTAGGCTTGAAGAAGGTTTAGATACAGCTATTGACACCGAACAAATTCAACAAATAAGAATAAGATACCAAGGAGAAGGACTCTATGACTGATTATATTTTTGAACCCAACATCCCTGCAGTAAAAATTCATAATTCAAATGAATTATTTCCCATTCACAGAGTGTTTTGTGTCGGAAGAAATTATGCTGACCATGCAATTGAGATGGGTCATGATCATAGAGAGCCTCCATTCTTTTTTATGAAGCCCGCACACGCTATTAATCATAGTAAAAAACATCCATATCCTGTAGCTACAAATAATTATCACTTTGAGATGGAGCTGGTAGTAGCCATTGGAAGTTCTGGTAAGGATATCAGCGTATCAAGCGCTTTAGATTATGTTTTGGGGTATGCTTGCGGTATTGATTTCACCCGACGAGATTTACAACAGGAGGCTAAAAATAAAGGGCGACCATGGGAAACAGGAAAGGCATTAGATCATTCCGGACCCATATCTGAGTTAGTTCAATTGCCCAAAGACTTTCCAATAAAAGATCAGATAATCAGACTGGAGGTCAATGGAGAGGAGAAGCAAAGTTCAACAGTAGGTCATATGATTTGGTCAGTTGAGGAGGTCATATCGCATTTATCATCCTATTTTGAGCTTCAGCAAGGTGATTTAATCTTTACAGGCACCCCAGCTGGAGTAGGTCCTGTGATTATTGGTGATAAGGTATTTGGTGAAGTCTCAGGCGTCGGTAGTATTGAGCTTGAGATAGTTTAGCCTTTATATTTGGTTTTTATTAATTCTGAGGCTATGGAGATTGCTATTTCTGATGGGCTCCTTCCCCCAAGATCAAGCCCAATAGGGGCATGTATTTTTTCTATGTCTTTGTCATGTATATTTTGATCATTAAGGAAGGCAATTCTCTTTTCATGAGTTTTTTTGCTACCTAGACATCCAATATAAAATCCTTCACCATGCTTTAGAAAAAATTCTACTGCGGGGTTGTCAATCTTTGAATCATGACTAAGCGTAATTAAGCCAGATCGCTGATGCACATGTTTCGGCAAAAGAAACTCTTGTGGAAATTGATCAATTATATTGACATTGGGGAACCTCTCCTGTGTTGCAAATACTGGTCTTGGATCTATCAAAGTCACATCAAAGTTTAAATTTTTTAGAATAGGGATTAAAAACTGGGCGACATGTACAGCTCCTGTAATAAAGATTTCATAGTTTTTTTGGATGGGATGAATGAATATTTCTTTTTCTGGAAGATAGGTTGCTTTATCTTCTAAAAATGCTAAATCAATATAATTTTTAAGTTCCGATGTATCACTTGAGCTTATAGATCGAATCACTTCAAAAAAACCCGTTGTAAGGTCTCGAATATAGACACCCTCATCAAGTGTATTGATATTAGGCTCTACTGACGCTAGATGTGAATCAAGACTTTGCAAATGTATTTTTAACTTTCCCCCGCATGTTAGGCCTACAGCCCATGCCTCTTCATCCTCGATACCATAGTCTAAAAAAAGCGGTTTATTCGTATTCTTAAAGATAGACTCAGCAGATGCAATGACTGCAGATTCAACGCATCCCCCGGAAATAGACCCCTCAAATTCCATATTATCATTGATAGCAATAAGGCTACCTACAGGCCTAGGCGCTGAACCCCAAGTTTCTATGACCGTACCAATAGCAATTTTTTGGCCCTGTCGATACCATGATAATGCTTTTTCAAATATATCCAGACTTGTCATAAAATTATTAAATATTAATCGTTTAGGCTTAAGTATATGCTTCAATTTCTAATTTCAATACCCTTATCGCTAACCAGTCTCATATTGAATATTCTGCTGATTTTTGTTTTTTCTGTATGGGTGGGAAGATGCAGAACAAAATACCATTCCCCAGCCCCAGCATTGGGGGAAAACATTAAATTACAAATAGCTAACAGAATACACTATAACTCATTGGAATTATTCATTTTATTCCTTCCCTTGTTCACTATATTTGCTGCTTTTTATGAAGATTTTTATGGTGCATTGGTGGGTTTTTCATTTTTATTTGCTAGGGTTATATTTGCATTAGGTTATTGGAAGGATCCCCCTTACCGATCTTTTGGCTCGATCCCCTCATTTTTAATAATTATCATCTTGATAGTTTTTGATCTAATTGCCATTATATAGTTGTACCAATTTAATTTTTAGGGGGCTCATTATGAGTGAAATGAAATGGACTAGAAGGGACATGGTAAAGATGGGTCTCTTCAGCGCTGGTGCACCAACTTTAGGCATGGGCGCAATGGGGGCATGGGCACAAGGTTATGATCTTGGCCCAGGTAATTATTTAGTTGATGTTGTCGGTGGCGGTGATAATGCTCAGCTCTATACCGGTATACCGGTTGAGGGTGGCGGTCAAATGGAGATAAGGCTTAATCAGTCAATCTATACCGATGACCCGCATGAGATTCAAGTTGCCCAAAGAATGGAACCATTCAATCCGCTCTCTTGGTATAACGAGTGGAAACGTGTGGCTGACATCAATGAAGAGATAGCGGTAGGCTATGAAGAGGCTGGTCTTGATGTTTCTGCAAGAACTTATTATGCGCGAGCATTTAGATTTGCAAGGCTTGCGATTGTCTATCAAGAGGATACTGATGCAACCATGATGCCTGGCTATATGAAAATGCGTGAAATGTTTGAAAAGGCAAATCCGGTTGGTGCTTCAAATTTTGAGAGGGTAACGATAAATGTCGATGGTACAAACCTTGATGGCTTTTTTAGGAAGCCACCTGGACCAGGACCGCACCCGGCTGTCATTGCTTATCAGGGTGCTGATTCATTAATGCATAGCAGCATTGGCGGTGCTGGAGGATTTGTTTCAAGGGGAATGGCGTATCTTGTTGTAGATTTGCCTGGACAGGGTGAGGCAAAGCGTATCCATCACCTTCACATGCAGCCTGATACCGAAAGGTATGTCAGCGACCTAGTAGATTATCTCGAATCTAGACCGGATATTGATTCTGATCGCATTGCTATTCGGGGTATCAGTATGGGCGGTTACTCTGCACCTAGGGCTGCAGCCAGCGAACCCAGACTTAAGGCTGTAGCCTGCGCTTCTGCTTCATATTCAGTCTTAGATGATCTGTTTGATTTTTATCCACCGATTAGAGATAGAGTGAGATGGATTATAGGTGCTGAATCATTAGAGAGCGCTAGAAGACAGCTTCAGGATTACAATATGGGCGATGTGGCCAGGAATCTTGAGTGCCCCATGTTGGTGGGCTATGGTGCTACGGATAGAATTATGGATCCCGAGGGTGCATTAAATCTATACAACGCATGCGTAAACTCACCAAGACAAATGTGGGCTGACGCTGGTCATCCTCATCACGATGAAAAATCCGGTGGTCCGGTAGATCTTCGACTACCAACCCTTCAAGACTGGATGGGAAGAGCGCTCGGCGCAATTTAAATGTTGCTATAATACGGGTAGATATACTTAATGATGTCTGCCCGTATTTATGCCATTAAGCGTCAAATTATTTGTTAGAGACTTACTCTCTGGGAGTTCCTTACTTTTTCTAGTATGCCTCATCACTGCTGTTGCTTCATTGAGCACGGTAAGTTTATTTACTGATAGGGTAAGGCAGGCCATTACGCAGCAAGCTGGTGAGTCACTTGCTGCAGATATTAGAATTGAATCAGATCTGCCAATTCAAGCTGAGCTTAGGGATATCGTTTTAGGTTCAAGTTTAATTTCGGCAGATATTATTAATTTTAGGTCTGTGGTTATGCAGGGCTTTCAAAGCAGTCTTGCTGATATTCGAGGGGTCAGTGCTGGTTACCCTCTCCGTGGAACTGTTTACATTGCAGACAGCCCAACTTTAGAAGGCTATCCGATTGATGCCATTCCTGATCCCGGGACTATTTGGGTTGAGCCTTCCATATTGGCACGATTAAATTTAGCTGTTGGTGACTCAATAGATATTGGAGCTAAGCGTTTTGTAATTAGCAAGGTCATTACATTTAGACCTGACGAGGGATGGAGATTTTTAGAAATTGCACCCACTATTTTACTCAATATTGAGGATATTGAGGGCACTCAATTGGTGGTACCCGGAAGTCGAGTTGAGTACGAATATTTAATTGCAGGAAGTGAAGCAGAGCTTAATAGACAAAGAAATATAATCGATTCTCAGCTTTTACCTGGCCAAGAATTAGATGACATTAATGATGCAAGGCCTGAAGTGAGAAACTCTGTAATTAGAGCAGAACAATTTTTACATCTAGCAGCTGTCATATCCGTAATATTAAGCGGTATAGCCATCGCGATGTGTGCCAAAGAATTTGTAGGTCGTCATGAGATGACGGTTGCTATCTATAAAACCTTTGGTGCTAATCATGGCACGGTTTATCGATTGCTCGGAGTACATTTAATTATCATTATTTTGATCGCAACATTCATCGGTCTGGCCTTTGGTTATATTGCACAGTTGTATCTTGCACAGTTGGGGATAAATCTGATAGAAGCAGAGCTACCGCAACCCTCTTTATCATCAGTCTTTATAGCCCCATTAACCTCAGTTTTAGTGATTTTTGGATTTGCGCTCATTCCAATCGCATCGCTAAGAAATGTCTCACCTATTAAACTTCTTAGAAATGATGTAGTGATTGAGCCACTATCCAGGCTTGTAACAATTGGTACTGTAGTTATTTTTCTTGCATTACTAATTGGTATTCTCGTCAATGATATTGAATTACTGATTACTATCCTGCTGATAGGCTTTTTTGCAACCGTGGTAATGTTCATTTTTGCGAGAATACTGATCAGATTGTCATATTTTTTTAAAGGTTACTTAAAGTCATTTTGGAAGTATGGCATATCCAACATAGCAAGAAGAAAAACTGAGAGTGCTACTCAGGTAATTGCTTTTGGGCTAAGCATTATGGTGATTTTAATTTTAACTATAAGCAAAGATCAGTTAATAATGACTTGGCAAAATACCTTGCCTGAATCGACACCTAATAATTTTTTAATAAATATTCAGCCTAATAATGAAGATGATTTAGTTGAAATGTTACAAGCTTATGAGGTAGAAGATGCTGTGCTCTTTCCAATCGTCAGAGGTCGAATCAGTCATGTAAATGATATTGAAATTGATAGCTTTGAAGCGATTAATGATGAGGCGGCTGATGAACTTAGAGATGATATAAATTTAACTTGGTCCAATGAAGTTCCTGAGGGCAATGCTATTATTTCTGGAGATTGGTGGGAAGCATCAAGTGAGCAACCAGAACTATCCCTTGCTGAATCTTATGCCGAGGAGACTGGATTATCACTGGGAGACGAGATTACTTTTTTTATTTCTGGTCAATACATTAGCGCAACTGTAACGAATATTCGATCTGTAAACTGGGAATCTTTTAACCCCAATTTTTTCCTAATTATAAGCCCTGGTCTTATTGAGAACTTTCCTTATACTTCGATTACAAGTTTTTATTTAGAGGAGGGTGCAAGAGAACTGGTTTTTGATATAACCTCGAGCTTCCCAAGTATTTCTGCAATTGATATTGGGGCTGTCATTAGACAAGTACAAGGTGCTATGTCACAAGCCAGTATTGCTGTTCAATACGTTTTTTTATTCACACTAATAGCTGGTATCTTAGTTATGATTGCAACGATTCAAGTCTCAAAAAAACAGAGAATCTATGAAGGTGGAATCATAAAATCTGTTGGGGGCACGGCAGGAATAGTTCAAGGCACAATGCTTGTTGAATTTTTCTGTATAGGAGGTTTATCAGGTCTATTGGGATCAAGTCTAGCTATAGCGGGATCATTTTATCTTGCGACCAGTATATTTGAACTTGAGTCTTATTCTATCAATTGGTTTTTATTACCTATTGGGTTTGGTATTGGTGGATTATTTGTAAGCTTAATTAGTTTTATTACCACTAAAAGCATTTCGCACAGGTCTCTAACTTATTTGCTTAGAGAGGTTTAGTGCCAATGGTTGTGTTCTGGCGACCAAACTCTACCTGCATTAGTAGGAGTTGAGAAATCGACAGTTTGTGCATTCATATAAATCAGCACAGCACCAGCAAGTAACATTAAGCTAATACCAATAAATAAAACTTTAGTAGTCGCAGGCATTTTAGGTTTTGCATTCATACAGCAGTGTTTGTATTTTTTTCCACTATTGCATTGGCACGGATCATTTCTTTTTTGAGACATAAATTCTGCTTTTATATTTTTATTTTATATAATTCCACACATGGATCATCCAATCAATAAAATTGCATTTCCAAAACTAACTTTTGCATTATTGGCACTTGTCATTTTTTGTGTGGCACTTGATATATCAATTATAGGGCCCCTTATGCCGGTCATAAGCCAGCAATTTAATGTGCCTGTATCAGAATTATCTTACTTAATATCTTTGTTTGTTTTTTTTGGGATTATATCTGCTCCAATAATCAGTATCTATACGGACAGAATAGGAATAAAAATAATCTTTACGACGCTTATATTTATATTTGCTATAAGTACACTATCAATAGCATTTCTCTCAGAAATGCATTCATTTTATCTGTCTCGATCACTTCAAGGTATTGCTTCGGGTGGAATCTTTCCTATTACACTCGCATTAATACAAAAATATTATGATTCAAAAAAAAGGGGCCTCTTATTAGGATTGATCGGATCAATATTTGGTATTGCTTTCCTTTTGGGTCCGATTATTGCTGGGCTTTTAATTCAAATAAATTGGCAATTAATATTTTTATTTCAAGGGTTATTTTTATGTTGTATTCCCGTTTTGTTTGTTTTTTTTATTCCTCGAGATAACCCGACTGATCGGATTAAAGTACCCTTAAAAGAGCTCTTCTTATTTGTTGCTGCTTTATCGTTATCATTTATTATTTTAATCATTTTGAGAAATTTGATTTTCTCTTTTGAATACTGGGTTCTTTTTATATTGATAGCTCTAATATTTACGCTAATTTATGTGACAAGGATTTTTTTTGATAGAGTTCAAAAACTTGATAACGATAACTTATTTTTTTCGCTATTAGTTAATTCAAAGTTTTTACCGATTGTCATGATTGCTTTGCTTGCAGGAATGTATGAGTCTGTTTTACTGTTTGTTCCTGCTATGGTCGTTTTAAAATTCTCCCTGAATCCATCAGATGCAAGTTTTATGATGCTACCGATTGTATTCTCAATGGTCATCGGTAGCACATTATGGGGGTACCTTTTAGATAAAAATAATCCTTATATCGTTTTAAGATTTGGCCTCTTACTTAGCCCATTATTTTTAATTTTATTAATATATTTTAGTTTTAATGTTTATTTATTTGTCTTCTTGGGTATCTTTTTAGGAATAGCATTAAGTGCTTTTATTGGGACACCGATTAGGTATGCAATGATGGCGCTGGCTCCAAAACAATTGGCAACAGCTCCGCAGGGTTTAATCTCATTCTTGCAAGGGGGAGGGCGCTTAGTCGGCGCATCGCTGTTTGGTCTAGTGATTGCGATTTATAATGAGTCTTTATTAGGTTATGAATCTACACTGCTCTTATGCATAATCATTACATTACCTATAGCAAATTATTTTTTAAGGAATAAGGGAGTTTTTTATTAATAAATACTAAAATACTCGTACAGTTATGAAAAATAAAAGCTTAATTTGCCCTTCAATTCTATCGGCTGACTTCTCTCAATTGGGTGCTGAAGTGAAATCTGTTCTTGATGCAGGCGCTGATATGATTCATTTCGATGTAATGGATAATCATTATGTACCTAACCTTACCATTGGTCCCTGTGTGGCAGAATCCTTGGTTAGTTCTGGGCTTAAATTTAATTTGGATGTCCATTTAATGGTTAAGCCTGTCGATAGCTTAATAGAGCAATTTGGGCGGCTTAGCCCGTCTTTTATCTCTATACACCCTGAGTCGACAGAGCATCTTGATCGGAGCTTATCTCTTATCAAGTCCTTTGGTGCGGGCGCGGGGATTGTTTTAAATCCTTCGACATCTCTCAGCACACTGGATTACGTGATAGATAAAATTGATATGGTTTTAATCATGTCTGTGAATCCAGGATTTGGTGGCCAGTCATTTATACCTGCGGCATTACAAAAGATTGAAAAAGCAAGGTCGCTATTGGATAAAAATAATTCAAAAGCTAGACTGCAGGTAGATGGTGGAATCAAGATTGATAATATTTCAAGTATTGCATCAGCAGGAGCAGATACTTTTGTTGCAGGTTCAGCTATTTTTGGCGCAGAAAATTATAAGAGTGTGATATCTACAATGCGTCAACAAATCGAAAATAATAACTAGTTGATTGATATGAATTGTGCTGTTCATAAATTTGGTGGAAGTACCTTAGTAGATATTGATTCCATCGATAAAATTCTCTCGCTTGCTGATCATAAGAATGTCTCACAGAGCATTTATGTGGTCTCAGCTTTTTATGGTGTGACAGATAAATTACAAAGATTGATTGACTTGGCTGAGTCAGGCGAATCTCTCGATCAAAATCTATCAGAAATATCATCAATTCATGAAAGTATTTCAAGTCATTACCTTAAATCTGAGCTAGATATTGGTATTGAAAGCTTTAAAAGCGATATCCAAGATATTAGGGATATTTTGGCATCAGTTAAAGATTTGCATAAAGTGCCTTTTCATTCTCAAGAAAAAATTTTAGGTTATGGCGAAATATGGTCGGCTCAGTTACTGACAAAAATCTTTGCTAAGCATACTCAAAAGAGAGTTAAATTTCTTGATGCAAGAGACTTTCTTGTCACAGAAAACACTGATATGGGTGTCTCACCTATTTGGTCAGTTACGCAAAGTAAATTTAATGGTTTGGTAAATTTTACCGATATTGATATCTATATTTTGACTGGTTTTATATCACTCAATAAAGATGGTATTCAAAGCACGCTAGGAAGAAATGGTACCGATTTTACTGCGTCAATAATTGCCAAGTTGGTTCAAGCTAACAGCTTAACATTTTGGAAGGATGTTTCTGGCGTTATGAGCGCAGACCCGCGGATCGTCAAGGATTCAAAAGTTATTAGTTCATTAACCTACGATGAATGTATGGAGCTTTCTTATTACGGTGCAAAGATACTGCACCCTAAGACTATGGCACCAGCGATGGAGTTTGATATACCTATTTATATAAAGAATGTCTTTAATCCTAGCGATCCAGGTACCATCATCCAGCGATCAGAGGATAAAGTAAAATTAATTGTAAAAGGAGTAACTGGAATAGAGAAGATAGCACTCGTGACACTCGCGGGGGCAGGAATGATAGGTGTTCCAGGCACTGCAAGTAGGCTCTTTGACGCCTTAAGACTGGGCGGTATTTCTGTATTAATGATCTCCCAGGGCAGCTCTGAGCATTCGATTTGTTGTGCCGTGAGAGAACAAGATGCGAGCCATGCAAAGAGCTTAATTGAAAAAGAGTTTCATCATGAGCTTAATTTAAATCTTATCTCTAATATTAAGAGTGAGAGTGAATGTGCAATTTTAGCAATTGTAGGTAATGGCATGGCAGGCACGCATGGGGTCTCTGCCAAGTTTTTTGCAAGCTTGGGTAACGCTGCAATCAATATTAAAGCCATTGCCCAGGGATCATCTGAGCGTAATATTTCAGTAGTTATTAAAGCAGAGCAACTGAATAAGGCCATAAATGCAGTCCATTCAAGCTTTTATCTTTCAGAAAAATCGATTTCCCTTGGTATTATCGGCATTGGCAATGTTGGCAAAGAGCTCATTGGCCAAATTAAGGATCAGCTAAATAATCTTCATAATTTTAAAAATATAAATTTACAGATTAGAGCGATTGCAAATAGTAAATTTATGAAACTTTCAGAAGAAATCAATTCAAATGACATAGATGAGCTGAGTAAATCGCAAGGCGAAAACTATGACATGCAATTATTTACTGATCATATAAAAGCAGATCATTTACCTCATTCTATTATTGTCGACTGTACAGCAAGCGAAAAAATTGCAAATAGCTATCAGCGTTGGATGAATGATGGGATGCATGTGGTGACTGCGAATAAGATAGCCCATTCAAGTAACTATGAGAATTACAGAGAACTAAAACAAATTTCAAAAAATTTAGGATTTCAGTTTTTATATGAAGCAACAGTAGGAGCAGGGTTGCCTGTAATAAAATCACTCCAAAATTTAATTAATTCTGGAGATGAAATACTTGAGATTAGTGGAATTTTCTCTGGCACATTAGGGTATTTATTTAATCTATATGATGGTAATAATTCATTCTCTAAAATTTTGATTGATGCAAAAAATAAAGGCTTTACTGAGCCAGACCCAAGACTAGACTTATCAGGAATGGACGTTGCTAGAAAAGCTGTTATCTTAGCAAGGGAGTGCCTTCATGAAATAGAGATTGATGATATTGTGGTCCAAAATTTAGTGCCTCAAAGTATGCAAAAGCAAGATTTAGATAGCTTTTTAACTAATGCTGCTGAATTAGATAGTCATATTGATGCCATACATGGTTCATTAATTGGCTCGCAAGACTATAAATTAAGGTTTGTTGCTAACTTAAATCTTGAGAAGAGGAAATACACAGTAGGGTTACAAGCTGTTAAGCATCCTCATCCATTCCTTAATTTAAATTTAACAGATAATATTTTTCAATTTAGGACTAAAAGATACAATGTAAATCCATTAAATATCATTGGTCCAGGCGCTGGGCCTGAGGTTACTGCTTCAGGCTTGTTTGCGGACATCATCACTATAGCTGATAGTTTAGGGAACTTTAAACCTATTGAGAGTTAAAGATGAAGGTTTTTTCAACCCGAGAAAAAAATAACTTCTATACAATGAGTGAAGCGATAAGTCTCGGAATTGCCCCAGATGGCGGATTATTTTTACCAGAGTCCTTCCCTCAATTTAAAGAAGATTCTTTTAAAAATCTCTATGATCTCTCATTAGATGAGTTTGCATTTAATGTTTTGTATCCTTTTTTTTCTGATGAAATACAACCTAATGATTTTGCAACGATATGTGCCAAAACCTTTGATTTCCCTCTTCACTTTAAGAATCTTTCAGAAAAATTATATTTATTAGAGCTTTTTCATGGTCCCACTGCTGCATTTAAGGACTTTGGGGCAAAATTTTTAGCAAATTTCCTAGAATTTTCTCGGGTATCTGATCAAATCCTTAAAACCATCATTGTTGCTACCTCTGGAGATACAGGAGGAGCTGTAGCATCAGCCTTTTTTAAGAAGAAAGGTTTTAATATAGTTATTTTATTCCCTAAAGGCTTGGTATCTGAAAGGCAAAAATCACAACTTACCTGCTGGGGTGGAAATATCTTATCACTTGAGATTGAGGGTACTTTTGATGATTGCCAAAAAATGGCAAAAACATTAATGACAGAGCATGCATCCACTTTTGACTTTGGTTCGGCAAATAGCATTAATATAGCAAGGCTTTTGCCGCAATCGATCTACCATGCTTACACTGCTTTGCATTTGTATAGAATAACTGGAGAGGCTCATAATTTTATTGTGCCTACAGGCAACCTTGGAAATGCATTGGCTTGCTACTGGGCAAGGGAGATGGGTTTTCCAATTTCAGGCATTGTCTTTGCAACTAACAATAATAAAACCTTATCTGAATACTTTGAAAGTCACTCTTATAATCCAAGGCCCTCTGTTGCTACGATAGCAAATGCGATGGATGTCGGCGATCCCAGTAACTTTGAAAGATTAGTTTCTATGAATCCAAACGCTTTTGAGAATAAAAATTTATTTTCTGTCAATGCTGCCAGCGACCAAGAAATCTATGATCAAATTTCTAGTGTTTTTAAAGAATTTGGTGAAATGATTTGTCCTCACACCGCAACTGCTTTTATCGCAAGACAAAAATTAAAACTTGAGGATCAGCATGTCGTTTTAGTTGGTACTGCACATCCATGCAAGTTTGATGAAATTGTAATGAGGGCTACGGATATTCCAGTTCCGATTTGTGATGCCATGCGAGAAATTGAAAATCTTCCTTCTTTTTATGAACCTTTAGAAAATGATATAGAAAAAACATTGAGTGCAATTAAGCGTCATCAGTTAAACCAAAGCAATTAAGTGTGTTTTTGTATATTTGAGCGATAAGCAATTCTATTTCTATTTTTTTTATCTCAGCAATACGCTGCACAATATGCGGTAAGAATTGAGGTAAATTGATTCTATCTTTTGGCTTAATTGCCAAGTCCTTTGGAAGAAGGTAGGGAGCATCTGTCTCCACAAGTAAAGACTCAATTGGAAGGTATTTCACTGCTTCTCTTAACTCTTGACCTCTTTGAGGGTCGCATAGCCAGCCTGTAATACCAATATATAAATTTAAATCTAGATACTGTTTCATTGTGTTTTTATCTTCAGTAAAACAATGCAGAACTCCCTTATTCACTTTGAAATCGATTAAATTCTCATACAATTCCATGTGTGCATCCCTTTGATGCAAGAAAAGTGGTTTATTGATTTCATTAGCGAGCACCAAATGTGCTTGCAAACAATTAATTTGATTTATTTTTGATGATAAATTTCGATGAAAATCTAGACCGCACTCGCCAACCGCTACTACCTTATGCTTTGATGATAGCTCTTCGATGATTCTGAAATCATTGTTATTGTATGTATCTGCGTAGTGAGGATGGATGCCAGCTGTAGAAAAAAATAACTTATTATTTTTTGCTAAATTATATGATTCAACAGAGCTGTTATAATCCGACCCAGTTAATATGAAATAATTCACGCCTACATCATATGCGTCATTAATTATTGACTCATAACGATCAATCAAGGAGGGGTGGGTTAGATTTAAACCAATATCTATAAGTTTATTATTGTAACTTTGGATCTTCGGCATCCTCCCAAACCTGAACAATTTCATCCTGAGTCAGAACGCTATAGGGGTCAATAGAATTAGGGAATTTATCTTTCCCCCATACAAATAGTTGTTCATGAGTAACAGGATTGTAGCCGAATTCTATAAAAAACAGTTTTCTAAGAGCAGCCGTTTTTAAAAGCTCATGCTCAAATGCCTCTTGTCTTTCAGCTTCCTTCTCAAGTCGCTTTAAAAAAACCTCATCATTCATTAAATGCCGGCAGCACTTATAAGCAATTCAGAGTGAATGTCCCTTGCTTGGCTATATAATGGCTCTATTGCGTTTCTGAATGGTTCTATTTCATCGCCTGTAAGCGTAATAATCTCACCACCCGTCTCCTCAATGACTCTAGCAGCATCAAGCTCTTCCTCATCGTGTAGGTTTCGCTGGTAGGCAACAGCATTTGTAATAGCATTTTGCATTTCCTCTTGAAGCTCAATAGGCCAACTATCAAAGGTTTGTTTATGGAAAAAAATTGGTCTTGATAAATAGGCATGATTGGTGATGGTATGAAATTTATGATAATTGTGTATTCCATACGTGACAGTATTGGCCAATGGGTTTTCTTGTGCATCAATTAAGCCTGCTGGAATTCTTCTTAATGCATCAGACAGGTCCATAATCTCAGGATTGGCCCCTAATTGGACAAATGTGTCATAAAGAATCTGGCTCGGAAGAACCCTGATATGCAAATCCGCAAGATCCTCTAATGAATGTATTGGTCTTAATCTGTTCGAAATATGCCTAAATCCATTCTCAAAGTATCCTAAAATACGGTAATTCATATTGTTCTCGATAGCGGTAGCAAGCATGCTTCCCAAATCACCGTCCATTGCATTTCTAGCATCTTCGCCTGTATTAAATAAAAAAGGGAGATCAGCAATCATCAGTTCTTGGACTCGATTGGTCATATAACTGCTTGATTGATAGCCGAGTGTTAGCAAACCGTTCTCTACAAGCCATAAAATATCACTACCTTGATAGCCTAAGTCCATGATGTTGTAAACATACCTTACATCTACCTCATCCCCAAAAACATTCTCTAGATGACTGCCGACTTCTCTGAGTGCGGCACTGAAACCTGTGGTTGAAGGTCCATAACCGCCCATCACAATCTCATAGGGTGGCCCTGAAAGATTTTGAGCAAATAAAGGTTTATGCAATTGAGGCAAGGCTGACGCTGTGGCAGCTAATGCAGACGCTTTAAGAAATTTTCTTTTATTCATATATGTCCCCTGGATCATATAATGATTACATATTACTTAGCTTCGAATCAATTGTCTTAAAACATACTGAAGAATTCCACCATGCTGGAAGTACTCAATTTCCTTAGGGGTATCAATTCGTACTTTTGCATCAAACGATATTTTGGATCCATCATCGCTTGTTGCTTCTACGTTCACCAGTTTGCTCTCTCCAGATTTAATATTACTAATATTAAAAGTCTCGAAACCAGAAATTCCAAGTGAAGCAGCATTTTGACCATCTAGGTATTGTAGAGGTAATACACCCATACCAATCAGATTGGATCGATGGATTCTCTCATAGCTTTCTGCTATTACTGCAGATACCCCAAGAAGCTTTGTTCCTTTTGCAGCCCAGTCTCTTGATGAGCCAGAACCATACTCTTTACCACCAAGAATGATCAATGGGGTATTGCTTTGTCTGTATGCCTCTGATGCATCAAAAATAGGCATTTGTTTCCCAGATGGGATATGTAGAGTGTAGCCTCCCTCAACGCCATCAAGCAGTTGATTTTTAAGACGAATATTAGCAAATGTTCCTCTCATCATGACTTCATGGTTGCCTCTTCTAGAACCGTAGGAATTAAAATCTTTATCAGCAACACCGCGATCCCTTAAATAAATCGCAGCAGGACTGTCTTTAGCAATGGATCCAGCGGGTGATATGTGGTCAGTTGTGACAGAGTCTCCAAGCTTGGCCAGCACCCTTGCTTGATTGATCGTATCTAAAATTAAAAGATCATCCGTCATTCCATCGAAGTAAGGAGGATTTTTAACATAAGTGGATTCATTATCCCAGCTATAGGTTTGGCCTTTTGGAGAATTAACTGATTGCCAATTATCATCCCCATCAAATACACCTTGATAGCTAGAGTTAAACATATTTGCATTGATGTGCTTATTTAAAATATTTTGTACTTCATGTGCACTCGGCCAAATATCTTTAAGATATACATCTTCGCCATTATTATTTTGACCAATTGCGTCTGAGAGTAGGTCGATTTTAAGATTGCCAGCTAATGCATATGCCACCACAAGAGGCGGAGATGCCAAGAAATTCATTTTTACAAGAGGATGAATCCTGCCTTCGAAATTTCTGTTACCTGAGACTACTGAACAACTGACTATGTCTTCATCCCTTACACTGCTTTCTATATCAGAGGGCAGGGGTCCTGAGTTACCAATACATGTCGTACAGCCATAACCAACGATATTAAAACCAAGACCCTCTAAATCACCTAAAAGATTAGCCTCTTTGAGATAATCTGAGACTACTTTAGAGCCTGGGGCGAGCGAAGTTTTAACCCATGGTTTGGTTTTGAGGCCCAGTTGATTTGCTTTTTGAGCAAGCAAACCAGCTGCCACCATGACTGCAGGATTTGAAGTATTTGTGCAGCTTGTAATAGCAGCGATTAAGACATCTCCATCTTTTAGCTTGCCTTGGTGATCTCTAGTTGGAGAATCTTTTGTTAGTTCATTAAATGTTTGCGAGGCAGCAGAGAGCAATATCCTGTCTTGAGGCCTCTTTGGGCCTGCAAGACTAGGAACAATGTCTGACATATTGAGCTCAATGACATCAGAGTATCTGGCATCCTCATTTGAACCCCAAAGGCCGGTTGCTTTGGCGTATTGCTCAACAAGATCAATTTGATCCTGTTCTCTGCCTGATAAAGATAGATAACTAATAGTTTCGTCATCGATAGGAAAAACAGCACAGGTACTACCAAATTCAGGCGACATATTTCCTAAGGTCGCTCTATCAGCCAGGGGTAATTCGCTAAGTCCTGGGCCAAAAAATTCAACAAATTTCCCCACAACTCCATATTTTCTCAAGATCTCAGTGACGGTAAGAACTAGATCTGTAGCAGTCGAACCTTCAGGGAGTTGTCCGGATAATTTAAATCCAATGACTTGTGGGATAAGCATAGTGATTGGTTGACCAAGCATTGCAGCCTCAGCTTCGATTCCACCTACACCCCAACCAACAATACCCAAGCCGTTAATCATGGTGGTATGTGAGTCTGTACCTACCAAGGTATCAGGATATGCAAGCATTTTACCATCTGAACTTTTGTTGAATACAACTCTACTAAGATACTCAAGGTTCACTTGATGCACAATTCCAGTGCTAGGAGGCACAACCTTAAAGTTGTCAAATGCTTGTTGACCCCACTTTAAAAAAGAGTATCTTTCATTATTTCTTTCAAATTCAATTTCTGTATTTTTCTTAAGGGCATCTTCTGAACCAAAATTATCTACCTGCACAGAGTGATCAATGACAAGTTCAGCAGGTGAGAGGGGATTAATTTTTGATGCGTCACCACCCATTTTAGTGACTGCTTCACGCATTGCTGCTAAATCGACTACAGCTGGAACACCAGTGAAATCTTGTAAGATGACACGAGCTGGGGTAAAGGAGATCTCTTTATCAGGAGTGGCCTGAGGGTCCCAGTTAATTAAAGCTCTAATGTCGCTTTCTTTGATGTTTATACCGTCTTCAAATCTTAATAGGTTTTCTAAAAGAATTTTCAAAGAATAAGGTAAAGTTCTCACCTTTTCATCGTCAATCAGGTTGAGATTAAAAATCTCATAGACTTTGTCATTTACAGTGAGATCTTGTCTCGTGTTAAAAGAATCAACCATAAGCTCCCCAGATCAGAAATTAAAGATTATTTGTGGCAGAATTATACCAGATCAGGTTGTCTTTATAAGGCCTAAGAGTGAAAATCTATCGTGCCACCTCCTAGGCACCTGGATCCATCGTAGAGAACTATATATTGTCCGGGCGTTACAGCACGTTGAGGAGAATTAAAATTTACTAAAACCCTACTATCTGATTGGATTTGAAACGTACAAGCTTGAAGCTCCTGACGATGCCTAATTCTTGCGTGGGCAGAATTTAAAGATTCGTCAATCCCGTTTATCCAGTTCATATCTTTTGCGATTAAATTTGATTGATAGAGTCTTGGATGATCTGTTCCTTGCACAACCATTAACTCATTACTTTCATGGTTTTTTTCAGCAACATACCATGGCTTCTCGACTGCACCTTTGACTCCTCCAATATGCAGTCCTTGTCTTTGCCCAATGGTATAGAAAGGCAGACCTATATGTTCACCAATTATATTACCTTTAATATCAACAATATAACCAGGTTTCTTTTTAATATACTTTAATAAGAAATCATTAAATGGCCTTTCGCCGATAAAACATATCCCGGTACTGTCTTTTCTATTGGCCATAGGTAAGACATGCTTATTTGCTATATTTCTCACTTCATTTTTATCTATCTTATTGAGTGGAAAAAAAACATTTTGCAGTTGATCTTGGCAAAGGTCATGCAAAAAGTAAGTTTGATCTTTATTTTGATCCTCAGCCAGATGGAGTTCGATCCTGTTATTTTGTTCGATGATGTTTGCGTAGTGTCCTGTGACCAGACAACCACCTCCTAATTTCATTGAATAATTCTTTAACTCACCAAACTTAATGTAAGTATTGCAACCTATATCAGGGTTTGGTGTATAACCTTTTTTAAGAAGATCAATAAATTTTGTAAATACTTCATTTTTATAGGATTCTTCAAGATTAATTTGGTGCATAACTATGTCATTTTGTTCGCAGAATTGTTTGGCAAACTGTAAGTCCTCAGCCGCACTGCAGTAACCATCCTCATCTTCCCAGTTTGACATATGAATGGCTTCCACTTGATGGCCTTGTTGTTTTAGTAGCAAGGCTGCGACCGCTGAGTCTACGCCACCTGATAATGCAACGATTGGATTAGTTAGCTTAGTGATAGGCACTATCGTAATTAGATATTCTTAGCTAAATCTTTTGCTAGACCAATGTAGTCCTCAGGTTTAAGTGCCTTTAGTCTAACCTTGTCAGTTTCTGGGATATCTACTTGATCGATAAACTCTATGATATTTTCTAGCGTTATTTCTTTGCCACGAGTAAAAGCTTTAAGTTGCTCATAAGCATCTGCAATTCCATGCTTTCTCATTACGGTCTGTATTGCTTCAGCGAGAACACTGGGCTCTTGATTTAGCTGCTCTAGCATTAACTCCTCATTAAGTTCTAATTTTGAAATTCCCTTGAGCAGTGATTTCAAAGCAATGATCTGATATCCAAAAGCAATTCCCAGATTTCTTAGTGTTGTTGAGTCAGTTAAATCTCTCTGTAAGCGTGATTTGGTAAGTTTTATAGAAAGATAATCCAACAAGGCTACTGATAATCCCAAGTTACCCTCTGCATTTTCAAAATCTATAGGATTCACTTTATGGGGCATTGTTGAAGATCCAGTTTCGGTACTAATTGCCTTAGACTTAAAGTAACCCTTACTGATATAAAGCCAAACATCGACACAAAAATCTTGGAGGATATTATTGATTCTGATCATTCCATGGCAATATTCAGCAATCCAATCATGCGGCTCAATTTGAGTGGTGTAGGGATTGGATTTAAGTCCAAGCTCCTCTATGAATTGCTCTGATATTTTAGGCCAATCCAATTCAGGATAGGCAGCAATATGGGCGTTAAAATTACCCACGGCACCATTTATTTTTCCCAGAATCTCAACTTGGTTGATTTGTTGGATTTGACTATTCAGTCTGTTAATTATGACTGCAATTTCTTTTCCCATTGTTGTGGGGGAGGCAATTTGACCATGCGTAAAACTTAACATTGGATTTTCTGCGGTTTCAATCGCAAGCTTTCTAAGCGTATCAATAAGCAAATTAACATTATCATTAAAAGTCCTGCTTCTGTATTCATTAAGGGCAAGGGCATAAGCAAGATTGTTGATATCCTCTGAGGTGCATGCAAAGTGAACAAGAGATTTTAATTTTTCAGTTTGAATTTGTTCTGAAATAAAGTATTCAACTGCCTTAACATCATGATTAGTAATTTTTTCAATTTCCTTTACCCTGCTTGCATCTTTTAACGTAAAGTCTTTCATGAGTCGCTCAACAAGCTCAAGCTCATGAGGATTTAACGATAAGAATTCTGGTAACTGAGAAATATGATTAAGCCATGCGCATTCCACAAATACACGATATTTGATTAAGGCATATTCAGAAAAGTACTGTGATAGATCTGCAGACTTGTCATGATATCTCCCATCAATTGAGGAGACTGCTGTTAGCGAGAAATTATTCTGTTCAATCATCAGATTATTCAAAGAACAAATTATATAATATTTTATAGAATCATTATGTTTTTATGGCAAACTTTTAAAAAAATGGCTGAGGAATAATTAAATGTCAAAGTTTCGTATTGAAAAAGATAGCATGGGAGAGTTAGAGGTCCCATCTCAAGCGCTCTGGTCAGCACAAACCCAAAGAGCCGTAAACAATTTTCCGATAAGTGGTCTTGTTTTATCTAGAAATGCGATCAGATCGATAGGATTACTCAAGGCAGCATTAGCTTATGGTAATAAAAAGTTAGGACACTTGGATGAAAAATTTGCTGACGCAATTATTGATGCATCCTTGGAAATTGCAAATGGACATCATGATAAAGAGTTTCCTGTCGATATATTCCAAACTGGCTCAGGAACAAGCTCAAATATGAATGCAAATGAGGTTATTGCTAATATCTCCTCTGCAAAATTAGGCGAGAAAGTGCATCCAAACGATCATGTGAATATGGGTCAGAGTAGCAATGACGTTATTCCTACGGTTATCCATATTACAGCAACCTTGCTCGTTGTAGAGAGCTTGATTCCATCCTTGAAGCATCTTCATCAAACAATTGACGCAAAATCAATTGAACTTAAAGATGATGTAAAGACTGGTAGAACACATTTAATGGATGCGATGCCCGTAACTTTTGGTCAAGAATTGTCTGGTTGGGCGCAACAAATTCAAGCAAACATAAACAGAATTGAAGAGTCGATACCTAGAATTAGTGCCATCGCGCTTGGAGGCACAGCAGTAGGTACGGGTATCAATGCTGATCCAAAATTGACTGACTATGTAAATGAATGGCTGTCCGGCCAAACACAAATAAAGTTTACTCAATCAGAAAATTTATTCGAAGGGCTCAGTTCGGTTGATAGCATAGTTGAATTATCAGGAAAGTTTAAAAATCTTGCTGTTTCTTTAATGAAAATTGCAAATGACCTTAGGTGGATGAATAGCGGTCCCTTAGCGGGTTTAGGAGAGATAGAATTACCTGCCTTGCAGCCTGGGAGCAGTATCATGCCAGGTAAAGTTAATCCTGTGATTCCAGAGGCTACAGCCATGGTTTCTGCACAAGTCATTGGCAATGATGCCGCGATTACGATTGCAGGACAATCAGGTAATTTTCAGCTTAATGTGATGCTTCCCCTCGTTTTACACAATATTGACGAATCTGCTCTTATTCTTAGCAATGTTTCCATGGCTCTTGCCGATAAGGCTATTGCTGGATTTAAAGTTAACACTGAAAGCATTAACAAAGCATTGAATAAAAATCCAATATTGGTGACAGCCTTAAATGCTGTCATTGGCTATGATAAGGGTGCTCAAATTGCTAAAAAAGCCTATCAAGAGAAAAGGCCTATTCTTGAGGTTGCACTTGAGGAGACAGAGCTTGAGGAGAGAGAGTTAATCAAACTGTTAGATCCCATGAAATTGACTAAAGGCGGAATTAGTTAATAAATGAGCGCTCAAATTGAGGAGAGACTAAAAAGTTACATCCCACACCTTAACCCAAAATTTAGAACTTTAAGGGACTTAAAAAGTCCATTAAGTGCAAGCTGGTTAGCTTTTCTCAATAAAAAAAATACTGAATCTGCAGTGCTGGTCCCCATTCAGGTTATTGATGGTAAATTGCATCTTATATTTACGAAGAGAAATGAAAATTTAAAGAGTCATGCAGGGCAAATTTGTTTTCCTGGGGGCCGCATTGATGATAGCGATAAAAGTATTGAAGCATGCGCACTAAGGGAGTCATATGAAGAGATTAATATTCAACAACATCAAGTTAAAGTTTTAGGGAAATTAGATTCATTCATTACTGGCACGGGTTTTCAAATCTCACCAATTGTAGGAATGGTCGATTCTGAATATGAATTACAAATTAAATCTAAAGAGGTAGAGAAGGTATTTTCTGCTCCCCTAGAGTTCTTTCTTGAAAACAAAAATCAAAAAGAAAAGATAATCATGCGACATGAAACTCAATTTAGAATTTACGAGTTTTATTTTGAAGATCTAATCATATGGGGAGCTACTGCATCTATCATTATGAACTTAATAGAAGTAATTCAGACTAAAACCATTTAAATTTTTTAAAAATTAATACCTGAATCAAAATCACGACAAAGAAAAGAAGCGATAAGAGCAGAAATGCTGATGATTCGCTAGCCATTGGAATGCCGGACACATTCATTCCCATGACGCCAGTAAGAAAAGTCAAGGGGAGAAAGATGGAGGCGATAATCGTCAAGGTATGTGAGTGACGATTCATTCTTTGGTTTTCAATAGAATTTAATTCTTCTCTCAATAATTGAAACCTTGAAACCAGAAGTTGAAGCTCTTCAATGATTCTTTCGGTATCATTATGTGCATCTTCAAGATAGCGAGCATGCCTATCCTCAATCCAGGTAAATGCAATCCTTCTAATCTTTGCAATAGCAATACTTTGAGGAACCAGAAAACGATTAATGAGTACGACCATTCTTCGATAATCATTAATTTCATTAATATAATTTTGATTATTTGATACTGCAGAAAGAGAGTTAATATTTAAAAGCATTTCCTCCATATTTTCATATTTTGACTCTATCTCTAAATACTGTGTCGTGAGTCGATCATTGAGACCCTCAAGCAGATTACATAAAAATCCGGCGGTCGTTTTTGGTCCTTGTCCAGAGTCAATTGATTTTTCAATATCGCGTATTGATTGCAGCTGGCGCCTTTGAACTGTAATTATCTTATCTGATTGAATCCACAGTCTTATAGAAACCATATCCTCAATATCAGCAGCATCATTAAAATTAAGACCTCTTAATATAACAATAGCAGCATCATCAAACTCCATAACTCGAGGTCTAGTTTCGACCTCTAATAAAGCCTCTTCGATAGTCTTGTCAAACTCCTTAATTTCATTTTTGAGAATTAAACTACAATTCGGTTTATTGCCATCTAAATGAAGCCAGTCAATAGATGCATCTGGATTGTTAAGTTTTTTATGTAGCAGGAGTGCCACTAGGCGTTATCCTTTTCCTCATATGTACTTGCTTTGGTACACTCGTAATCTAAATCGGTACATGTTTGAGTCTCATGACTATTTTGAACAAAAGGCACAAAGGGAATGCATCCTGAAAGCATAAAAAAAAGACAAAAGATTTTTTTCATATTATTACCAATAAGAGCTTCTGTATCGGTTATTACAGCTATTATAGTAACCATATTTTTCATATTGTTCATCACAATAGTCTTGTCCGGCTTTGATTAATAAACCAATGACTACAACACCTCCAACTACGAGGAGGGTAGTATTGATACGATCTTGTGTAGGATCTGTCCCACTTCCTTCTTCAATGATTCGGCCGTATCTGAATACCTGATAATTAAGATTCTCTGTTTCAACGCCACAATGCTTTTGTCCTTGATCCCATAACCCCTTGTAGACATTACCTTGATCAGATGTATAGACACCGTTCCCATGAAATTGTCCGTTTAATAAAGTTCCAACATAACTTGCATTATTGCTGAACGAGTCAGTAATTTGACAATTACAGGATCCATCATTCGTGCTGCTTGTTTCGCAATAATCTAAAAGGGCGCATGCATCAGGCTTGAATTGTGGAAGTGCATCACAAGTATTATTCAACCAAACCTGATCAACCATTGGTATGCCAACGGTTGAGCTACTGCATCCACCTAAAACAAGCAATAAACTTAGTACGCTAAATATTATCTTTTTAATTATCATTCAATCAGTGGTTTTGCAGTAATGAATTCCATCCTAGCATCCTGCCTGGGTATAAATTTTTGAGCTCTTCCTGAATTTACTTCAGCTATATATAAATTATTATTTTCATCCACACTCATACCATGGACATTCCACATACCTCCTGGCCACTCTCCCATACTCCCCCATGAATAGAGAAATTCACCGTCCAGTGAATACTTAAGAATTTTATTCGTAGCATAGTCAGCAACCCAAAGATACCTGTCCTCAGAAATGTAAAGATATTGAGGAACAGAATAGGGACCCGTTGAAAAATCATAGAGAAAATTACCATCCATATTAAATACCTGGATTCTTCTATTGCTTCTATCGGTCACAAATAAACGATCGGATGCATAATCTAGAACAACTCCATGAACAGCATTAAAGTATCCTGGTCTTGTCTCATTAGGTGGAATTCCTTCCTGGCCCCAAGATGTAATGTATTCGCCATCGGATGAAAATTTAACTATCCTTGAGTTTGCATATCCATCAGCAACAAACATGGTCCCATCGGGCGCCCAAGTCATAAAAGTTGGACGATTAAAATGATTGGCATCATTACCGGGAACACCAGGCTCACCCATAGTTCTTAAAAGCTCAGACCCATCATTTGAAAACTCATAAATGACATGGTGCCGATCGTCAATGACCCAGATATGTTTTTCTGGATCATAGGGATTGATGGTTATTGAATGAGGCCTACGAAATAAGTGATCCCACTGTGACCAGTCTTCAATTATTTCTCCCCTTGAATTTACAACGACAATAATATGTTCCCACCGCGCATCCACGCCAAGCGTACCCTGCCATTCCGACCAACCGTCCGGTCCTGTATTACCAGGACTTGTAATTGGCCCAACAGAGGCATTTCTAAAAGGAGTTCCAGTTACGGGATAAGATAAGCTTGGTCCAACTTCTGGATAAGGGACTTCTCTTGGTCTTTCAAGCTCTGGTAGTTCTCCACGCATGATAAGGAAAACTCGATTCTCCGATTCTGCAAAAATTCCCTGCATAGCGCCCCAAGTCCAGCCCGCATGATTATCAAAATCAGATAACGGGAGTGGCCAATTAGGATCAACCTCATAGGGACCGGTGTGATCTTGTCCACCAATTTGTCCGCCTACAGCTGCAAGGGTGACCTCAGAACCCTTAGGCATTGCAAAGAAAAGGTAGCAAAATAAGATAAATATAATTAGTATGAAAACGAGTAAATTTTTATTCATATATGTATTTTTTGTATTTACTTAAGTTAATCATAAATGTCCATAATTCGCCACATCAGAGATACTAGGAAATAAAATGGGTACCTATACTTTAAATATTGATGGGGATTTACGAACTGTAGAATGTGATGATGATACACCGCTTCTTTATGTCTTAAGAGATGAGCTAGGTCTGGAAAATCCTAAATTTGGTTGTGGCCTTGCACAGTGCGGAGCATGTTCAGTTTTGCTTGGACAAATGCCCGTGAGGTCGTGCTCCATTCCTATCTCGGCTATTACGGATCAAATTACAACTATTAAGGGTATTGGCACTCCAAATAACCCACATCCAATTCAGCAAGCGTTTATTGAGGAACAAGCGATGTTTTGTGGTTATTGCATGAACGGTTGGATCATAGAGGCAGTTTCATTTTTAGCGCAAAACAACAACCCAAGTGAGGATCAGATAAGAAGACGATTTGCAAACCTAAAGTGTAGATGTGGATCTCACTCTGCAATCATCAAAGCAATCATTCGAGCATCTGAAATGACATGATGCAAATGAATTTAAATAGAAGGGAACTTCTAAAGACATCCGGTGCGCTTACGGTATGGTTTTCATTACCTGATGCTATTAAAGCTCAGGAAAGCCATTCTTACAGGGGCCCGTCTCCCGCACAGCTTGATAGTTTTATCCGTATAGATAGTCAAAATCAAGTTGAAATCTTTTTCGGTAAGATGGATATGGGTCAAGGAGTCAACATCGCTATCGCACAAATGGTAGCCGATGAGCTTGATGCTTCTATGGAAAATATTAATGTCATTATGGGCGATACGTTGCTTACTGTGAATCAGGGTGGTGGCAGTGGGAGCACTGGTATTGAACTTGGATCTAAACCTATTGTGCAAGCCGCAGCTGAGGCAAGAAGATTTATTATTAATCATGCAGCAAGAAGGTTTGGCTTGCTTCCGCAACAAATTTTATTAAGGGACGGAATGGCGGTGAGTACACTGGATGTGAATCAGTCGTTGTCCTATGGAGAGCTGCTATCGGATGGATATTTTGATATTAAACTTAATTGGAATGGTGTATATGGGAACGGATTAGATGTCTCTAGTCTTGCTCTCCCGAAAACAAGCGACCAATACTCTGTTGTTGGAAGTTCCTTTCAGAGACCTGAAATAACAAATATTGTTTATGGGAATTTTAAATTTATAACCGAAGTTAAGATTCCAGGTATGTGGCATGCACGAATAGTTAGACCGCCCCATGCTGGAGCCGAAATTATTGAAATAGATATTGATAGTATTTCTGATATACCTAATACCGAATTAATTAGACAGGGTAACTTTCTCGCTGTAATTGCCCCAAAGGAATGGCATGCGATTAAAGCACTAAATACACTTCAAGTAAATTGGACAGAGCCTCAGGACCTTTTTCCCGAGCAAGATGAATTATATGAATATATACAAAATGCGAGTGTAGCTCGCAGGTCATCAGGTGGTGCGAGGGAGCCCGATGTTGAGCCAGATGAATCTGAATTTAATAATGCAATTCAATACGCGACGAATGTAATTACAGCAAGCTATGAATTCCCTTATCAGTCCCATGCCAGTATGGGGCCCGCTTGTGCAGTATGCGATGTCAGAGATGACAATATTATTCTATATACGGCAACACAAAAACCCCATTATGCGGCTCAGGGTGTCGCAAGATTATTGGGATATGATGAAGATCAAGTGCGAGCGATTTGGGTTGCAGGTCCTGGGAGCTATGGTAGGAATGATTCAGGCGATTGCGCCCTTGATGCTGCCTTAATTTCAAAACTAAGTGGTCGACCTATAAGACTTCAGGGTATGAGGCACGATGGTACGCAGTGGGATCCCAAGGCTCCAGCTTCGGTGCATCAAGCGACAGCTGGATTTAATTTAAATGGTGAGGTCATTGCATTTAAATTTTTATCTAAGGGTTTTTCTGCAGGAGACATTGAAAGCAATGAAAGTAATCCGCAACATAGTTATGCTGGAATGCAAACTGGTTTAGCAATCGATCATACACCGAGATTTTTAAATCCCTCAGACCGTTATAACTTTCCTAATGAAGTTAGGTATTGGGAGACAATATTACCTCTTCTTGATCGTGCTTCACCCTTAAGAACGTCTCATCTTAGAGATCCTCTTGGCCCTCAAATTCATTTTGCTAGTGAATGCTTTATTGATGAAATGGCTTTCGCTGTCAGTCAAGATCCAATCGCATTTCGATTAAGATATTTAAATGAAGAGAGAGATAGAGGTGTGCTTATTTCTGCATCAGAGAGGTATGCATGGCAACCAAGAGTTGCTGCAAGTCAAATCCAGCAAAATTCAAATTTAGTATCAGGTCGGGGTGTTGCATACACCAGAAGAAATAACACCGTTGTAGCCGTCATTTGTGAGGTTGATATCAATCTTACTTCAGGCAGGATCTATCCTAGGAAGTTTGTGATTGCCTCTGACCAAGGCCTGATTATTAATCCATTATGGTTAAGAAGAACCATTGAGGGCAATATTTTGCATGGCATCAGCAGATCGTTATTAGAGGAGGTTTCATTTAGCTCCCAGCATGTGACAAGTAATGATTGGTTGAGCTACAGGACTGTCAATATTGACTTATGCCCAGAGGAGATAGAAATTATTCTGTTAAACAATGTTGATCTGCCCCCTTATGGCGCAGGTGAACCATCTATAAGGGCTGTGACCCCAGCCATTGCAAATGCTGTGTTCGACGCTATCGGGATCCGTTTGAGAAGGGCACCCTTTACACCTGAGAGGGTGCTTGAAGCACTAGCTCAAGCTTAAGTTTAGCTGTTTGATATCTCTAATTTCTTCAAGACTATAAATTTGATCAATAAGTTTATTTGCATTAGACAAGTTCAGCGAGGAGAAAGACAAGTTGTCTTGAAATTTTGCAATAATTTCTGGCTTAGAAAGGGGTTCATGCCTACCTCCCTTTAGGCAATGTTTGTTGTATTCTTTAATTTGACCCGAGCTTAATCGAACATGAATTTTAGCGATATATTCTTTGGGGTAGGGATCATCAGGATTGATTTTATATTTTATTTTATTAGCGGTATTGAGAATTTCTCTGTCAGACAAATAAAGCTCTGAAAAAGAATTTAGATTCAACTTGTTATGATGAAGTGCAAGCGCCATGCAAAAAGGAGTACTAAATTTTGCGGCATATTCATTGGGTGGATTTTGCTTTAATTTAAGTGGCTCCCAAAGTCGATGTACCGTTCCCTCTCCTACATCACAGATAATTTCATCAACTTCATTTAAATTAATTTCTTTTGAAGCTTGCAAGCAACAATCGATAAAAGGATGGGTCATTGTCCCGCTGGGGTAGGCCTTAATTGCCGTATTAATCGAAACCCACTTATGACCAAAATCTTCCGTCAGTATTTCATAATTTTGGTTCGCGCCGCTTGAAAACGCAAAGAAAACTCCATGATCGCCATCGATTGATTTTTCTGGTCCAGTGAATCCAGCCTGTGCCAGCAAGCTTGCTCTGATTCCTGATTGGGCAGCCCATCCCGCATGCAGTCTTTTTGTTGATGAACCATCACTAAGGTATTCAATAATTCCTGAACACATGCTTGCAGCTATCCCTAAGGCACTTACCATCTCTTTAGGCTCAAGACGCAACAATGCACTGCATGCCATTGTTGACGCTAATGTGCCTAGAACGGAGGTCGGGTGGAATCCCCTTCGATGAACCGTAGTACCCGTTAACTGTCCGAGCCTACACATGACTTCATGGCCAATAGTTAAAGCCCTAATAGCATCCTCACCAGTCGCATTAATCATGTGGCCTAATGAGAGAATCGCAGGTGTGATGACAACGCCTGAATGCACAGGACAACCCTCAAAACTTGAATCAAAATCTTCTCCATGGGCGCTTGTGCCATTGATTAGAGCGGCAGAATACATATCGGTACCATCTTGAAATCCCCAAATCGGAATATTTCCGGATCCTCCCTGATGATTGGCACTAAGCAAGCTCTCTGCATAGCTACTTTTAGCTGCAGCTAATGCGCACCCAATAGTATCTAAGGTTATATTTTTAGTTACACAAACCATAGCGCTAGGTATCTTTTCAGACTCAATCACCGAAATAAGTTCAGCTAACTTGACGCTAACGACTTCTTCTGAGCTCATGATAAGTAGAAATTAAAATAAAAATGGCAGCAAGGAGCAAAAATATCAAACATATCGTGTCATCAAAGAAGATGGATATATCGCCTCCAGATAAAACTATAGATCTTCTGTAATTGGATTCAATCATATAGCCTAATACCAAACCTAAGATTAAGGGTAAAACAGGAAATTTAAGTAAACGCATCATGACACCAAAAATTCCGATAAATAGGACAAGCCAAAGATCAATTAAACTATTATTAATTGTATAAATCCCAGTAAAAACAGTGAGATATATAAAAACGATAAGTATGTTTCTAGGTTTACTTACAAACCATAAGCATAACGGTAGTATAAGTTTTCCAATGAAATAAAGCATAAACACCGCAGCAAGCATGCCGGTATATAAATTGAAAACTATGCTAGAGTTTTCAGCAAAGAGAAGAGGTCCCGGACTGATTCCATGAATCAATAAACCACCTAAAAGGATTGCGGCAGAGTTTGATCCAGGAATGCCAAAGCTTAATACTGGAATGATCGCTGTAGACGCTACCGTATTGTTTGATGTCTCAGGTGCAGCAATGCCCTCAGGTGACCCAAGACCAAATTTTTCTGGGGATGAAGACCACCTTTTTGCTTCATTGTAGGATAAAAAAGATGCAATACTTCCTCCAGCGCCTGGGATGATTCCCTCGACAATACCCACAATACTCCCAATCAATTGTGATTTTGCTAATTGAATTTTTTCTTTGAAATTTGGCAGCACAACTTTGGAGAAAGAGATCGGTTTTATTTGGGTATTTTGCATTGATTGAATGAGTATCTCTGACATGGCAAACAAACCAACCATCACGATTATTGGCTTTATTCCTTCTAATAAGTCAGGGCTGTTAAATGTAAATCTTTGGACGCCTGTTACCGGATCAGATCCTATGGTGGCTAGTAATAAACCCATGAGACCGGAGCAGATCCCCTTAAAAATAGAACCTGACGATAATGAGACAATAACGCTTACACCAAGTATACCTAATCCGAAATAAGACATTGGAGTAAAGTTTAAAGCTAGCCTCGAGAGTGGTTCAGTAAAAAAAATCAGAACAAACACACCAACTATGCCGCCTACGATTGCAGAGTATAGTGAGATTCCAAGGGCCTTTGACCCAAATCCAAGTTCGTTCATTTTATAGCCATCAATAACTGTTGCAGCAGCAGCATTAGTTCCCGGGGTATTTATCAGGATAGCGGGTATTGATCCACCGTATTCAGCACCGAGATAGGTTGATGCTAAAAGTATGACAGAAACCGCAGGATCCATTCCATATGTAATGGGAAGCATGAGCGCCATACTGATTGAGGGTGAGATGCCGGGTGTTGCACCACCCATAATGCCCCATGAAACACCAATTATGGCTGAACCTAGAATGATCATGATTTCTATAAAGCCTAATTCAAACAAAAAGTTTATGAATTCCATAAGAGGGGCAAATTTGTTCCAAAGATTAAAATAAATATAAGGCTATAGACGGCACTCCCTATGGCCGAATAAAGGACTGCCTTGCTAAGTTTCATTTGTGCAAGTAGTTTTAATAAGATTGTCAGCAGAATGAAAGAAGAGATGACGTATCCTAAACGCTCGACCATAAGAATAAAAAATCCACCTGCCAATAAAATACAAACAGGGTTGACGAGGTTTTGAGAGAGCTCAGGAAGGTGAAAATTAGGCTCTTTAAGTATGACAAATCCTCCTTTAATTATTAAAACCAAGGAGCAAAACATTAGTAATAGTGAATAAATTTTTGGCAATCCGGTTGCACCCACCTCATCACTCAAAAAACTGTCTGGGATTAAATTCGACCCAAAAAAGAATAGGCTGGCAATCGTTAAAAATACTATCCCACCAAGGATCTCTCTCATCAAAACATTCCTAGTTGAGAGAATGTTTGCTGTGTATTAGAAATAAATTCATCAACCATGGTATTGGCATCTACTGAATTCATGTATGCAGGAACCAGTAATTGTTCTTCAAATTCAGAGACAAATTCCTCATTGGCTAGAAGTTGTTGTATGGCTTGGTCCCAGATAGCATAAATAGATGGAGGGGTGTTAAGGGGTGCAGCCAGACCTCTAAACTTTTGAAGCTCTACGTTATAACCAAGCTCATTAAGAGTCGGTACATTTGGTAGATTTAAATCCCTGGTACTACTGAGTATGGCTAATGGCTTAATTTGGTTTGCATGCAATTGTGGCTCAAGTTCTTGGTACTCACCAATCCCAATATCCAGTGTGCCATTTAGGATATTTAGCAGAAGCTCTCCACCCCCATCGTGCGTTATGATGGCGGCATTACTCCCTGAGATGCTTTTCAATTGCTCAAGGGCTATTCTTTCAAGCGAGGCAGGATTTGCTGCGCCCCAGCTGTAGCGTCGATTTGTATCTTCTAAAATATCTTTGAGTTCATTTACCGGGTTGTTAATACTGGTATAGATGATCTCCTGATCATAAAAAATATTTACCATCGGATCCAAATTCGAGTAGTTGGTTGAAGAGTTCGTTAATAGCGAGGTAAGAATATAGGTAGGCGTTGTTGCATAAAATATACTGCCATCTGGATCGCCATTCGCAACCCTTGCGACAGCTCTAATACCGCTTCCGCCTCTAACGTTTTCAATGACAAAGCTTGCATCCATGATGTCATCTAATTTAGTAATTAATTCGCGCAGAAAAACATCGCTACCCCCTCCAGGACTGGAATGAGTCACAATGGTAATTACGTCATGAGGGTATTCAATTTTTTGCGACCATACAGGGTTTGTAAAAAATGCAATTATGATCAATTGAATTAAGAATTTCATTGGGATTTCTTTGATGTATGATTGTTTAACCCATCATACTATACAAATAAAATTTAAGAAAAATATGAAAAAACAAAGCTTCACAATAGTTCTTTATACAACTATGCTTTGTTTTGCAGCTCTCTACATGCCACAACCCATACTGCCTGTTATTGCAGCATATTTTAGCTTAGATATCACGAGCGCTGCTTTGGTCACATCGGTGACTATGATTCCACTGGGTTTATTACCGGTGCTTTATGGATTGCTTTTAAATAGGATAAGAATTGAACAGCTTTTGACCGCATGTTTATTTTTTCTTGCTCTTGCTACTTTATTAATTGCATTAGCAACTAATATACAAACAGTTCTTTTGGGACGATTTATTCAGGGATTGCTGCTCCCAGGTCTTTTCACCTGCTTGATGACTCTTGCAGGAAGAACATCACCTTTTGATAGCATTAAGAGAGCGATTAACTTTTACGTTTGTTTTAGTATCTTAGGTGGATTCAGTGGGCGAATGCTATCAGGTTTATTCTCATATTTTTTTAGTTGGAATACTGCATTTTATTTATTATCTTTTCTGCTCTTAATTCAGTGGCTCTATTTTCTTTCTATAAACAAGCAATCAAGAAAATCATCTCAGCTAATTCAAGTTGCTAACTTGAGGTCAGTGATTAAGAGCAAAACGAATGCTGACAGCTTTATTTATATTTTTTTAGTTTTCTTTTTATTTGCATCGTTGCTTAATTTTATTCCCTTTAGAATTGTTGAAATTACAGGCGAACTCAATGAATTTACCATTTCATTTATATACCTTGGTTATTTAGTCGGCGCGTTTATTGCCTTTAAGTGTGAGTCAATTACCCGCTTTATGGGCAGTGAAGGGAGGGCAGTATTGTTAGCACAAATCCTTTTGCTTCTGGCCTCTATTTCAACTTTGTTAGACCTCTACTTAGCCTCCTTTATTGCTATTTTTATTCTTTGTTTTGGTTTTTTCTTGTTGCATTCAGTCTTGTCAGCATTTTTAAATTTTCAAAATGAAAATGCTGATCGTTCATTGGTAAATTCTATGTACATTAGTTCTTATTATTTAGGTGGCTCAATAGGTGCATTTCTCCCAGGCTTTATCTACAGTAACTATGACTGGAATGCCTACATTGTTTTTATTTCAATGATTTGGTTTTTGTCATTAATCTTTTACCTAAAAGTTTTTCAAAAATAATAAGTTACTCATATTTTTTAACTTCGCCTATAATTATCGATTCAGAATTGAAGTAAAGATGACTAATATTATTACAATCATGGATACCACGCTTAGAGACGGTGAGCAGACGCCCGGTATTGCCTATACGCCATCTGAAAAGCATCATATGTGTAAGTTTTTACTTGAAGAAGTAGGCTTGGATCGTGTTGAGGTAGCCTCAGCAAGGGTCTCTCCCGGCGAACAGCAGGCTGTCAAAAGAATTTGTGATTGGGCAAAAAATGAAAATATATTAGAAAAAGTAGAAGTCCTAGGGTTTTGTGATGGTAAACGAACAGTTGATTGGATGATAGAAGCTGGCTGTATTAAGCTCAACCTGTTAACGAAAGGATCAAGAAAGCACTGCGAAAGACAATTAGGTCTTAGCCCGGAGGAGCATATTGAGCAAGTCATTAAAACTGTAAATTATGCTCATACAAATAATATTCATGTGGGAGTCTATCTAGAAGATTGGTCACGTGGCATACAGGAGGATTCGGAGTACGTTTTTAATTTAGTCTCTGCATTACATTCCTTAGGAATAAAAAAAGTTTATCTAGCGGATACTCTTGGCATACTCTCACCCAATCTAACTTTTGATCTAGTTCAATTAATGGCTCAGAAGTTCAAAGATATTAGTTTTGAATTCCATGGTCACAATGATTATGGGCTTGCTACAGCAAATGCACTTAAAGCTATTGAAGCAGGTGCAGAGGGTATTCATGTAAGCGTAAATGGTATGGGAGAAAGGGCAGGCAATACCTCGCTCGCTGAAATTGTTGTAAGCATGAATGATTTAACAGCTTTTAAGAATAATATTGTCGAATCAAAGTTAAGTGCGATCTCTGAACTAGTTGAGACATTTAGTGGTAAAACCATTGCTTCCAATACGCCATTTGTAGGTGGCGATGTATTTACTCAAACTGCAGGGATTCATGCTGACGGGGATGCAAAAGGCAAGCTGTATGAGGCAAATCTTATGCCTGAAAGATTTGGTAGGGTAAGGTCTTATGCGCTTGGCAAGCTTGCAGGCAAAGCGTCTGTTGACCATAACTTAAAACTTTTAGGAATTTCCCTGTCTGACGAGAATCGATCAAAGCTTTTAGAGCGAATTGTTGAGCTTGGGGATAAAAAACAAAGTATTGCTACAGAAGACCTTCTGATGATTTTATCCGATATCCTTAAGAGACCTAAAGAGGAATCAATTAAGTTAAATGATTTTCAAGTTTCGATTCAATCTAAGGGTAAACCCAATGCGACCGTATCATTAAATATTTTTGGGGCAGATGATCAGGCCTCAGCGAGTGGCGATGGTGGCTTTGATGCGCTTATGAATGCGATTAAAATACTAACTGACAAAAAAGGTATTACTCTTCCAGAACTGATTGATTTTAAAGTTAGAATTCCTCCAGGCGGTAAGACGGAGGCGCTCGTGGAAACATTAGTTAAGTGGGAAGATACAAGCATTGGAAGAACTTTTGTAACCATTGGTGTTGATACTGATCAGTTATCAGCGGCAATGATTGCAGTTGAAAAGATGTTAAATATCATTACGAGTGAGCATATAAATCATGGGTAAAAACTGGAATCAAAATAGCTGGAAAGAAAAAAAGGGTATTCAGATGCCTGTCTACGCCGATGCCAAACTATTAGAGGATACCATCAACGAATTAGCGACTATGCCTCCATTAGTCACCTCTTGGGAAATTGAAAAGCTAAGAGATAAATTTGCGCTTGCAGAAAAAGGTGAAGTATTTGTTCTTCAGGGTGGAGATTGTGCCGAGAGCTTTAGTGAATGCACATCTGATTTCATTGTAAATAAACTAAAAGTTCTGTTACAGATGTCTCTGGTTTTATCCGTGGGGCTAAAAAAACCCATTGTTCGTATAGGACGAATGGCCGGTCAATACGCGAAACCAAGGAGTGCAGATACTGAAACTCGTGATGGAGTGACATTACCAAGCTACCGTGGCGATATTATCAATGGTATAGAATTTACAGAAAAAGCAAGAGAGCCAAATCCCGTTTTAATGTTAAGAGGCTACGAGAAGGCTGCCCTTGTGATGAACTTTGTAAGAGCTTTAACCGAAGGAGGTTTTGCGGATTTACATCATCCGGAGAATTGGAATATTGATTTTGTAAAAGGCTCGCCCATGAGTCGTGAATATGAGCGAATTCTTGCAACAGCGCAAAACTCACTTCAATTTTTTGAGACAATCACACAAGAGGCAAGAAGTATGCATCGGGTGAGTTTCTTTTCATCTCACGAAGGATTGCACTTGCCCTATGAGGCGGCTCAGACTAGATTTTTGAAGCATCGTAATTACTGGTATAACTTATCAACACATTTTCCATGGATTGGATTTAGAACGACTAATCTTGATGAGGCGCACATTGAGTACTTCAGAGGTATTAGGAATCCTGTTGGTGTGAAAGTAGGAACCTCTACTGATCCAGATAAGCTCAAAGGACTTATTGAGACGCTTAATCCAGATAATCAATCCGGTAGGCTAGTTTTTATTGCACGCTTTGGTGCGGATCAAGTTGAGACAGGATTGCCAGCACTTATCCAGACAGTTAAAGATTTAGGGGCTAATGTTACTTGGATCAGTGATCCCATGCATGGCAACACCGAGACCAGCTCAAACGGCTACAAAACAAGAAGCTTTGACAAAATTTCAAAAGAGATTCAATTAAGCCTTCAAATACATCAAGACCTAGGCAGTCACTTAGGCGGTGTTCATCTTGAGCTTTCCGGCGATAACGTAACAGAATGTATTGGTGGAGCTTCCGGTATATCTGAGGCAGACCTCAGCAAAGCTTACAAAACCCAGGTAGATCCAAGATTAAATTATGAACAGTCCATTGAAATTGCTATGATGATTTCAAACAACTTTAATTTGAATCATGGGCTCAGCGACATTCAATCTTGATTGTAAAGATTGTCCTAGGTTATATAAAAATTTAGCGAATCTCTCAAAAAAATACAGTGAATACTGGAATAAGCCAGTGCCGAGCTTTGGCGATGAACAGCCCAATATTTTAATTGTTGGTCTAGCGCCAGGCTTGCATGGTGCCAATGCAACCGGAAGACCCTTTACCGGAGACTTTGCAGGCATCTTACTGTACGAGACCCTTTATAAATTCGGACTCGCAAATAAGCCTACCTCGATACAAAACAGTGATGGCTTAAGCCTTAAAGGGTGCAGAATTACCAATGCCGTGAAGTGTTTGCCACCACAAAATAAACCAAATACAGATGAGATTAAAAACTGTAATAAATACCTTTATCAAGAAATTAATCAACTGAAGAAGAAAAAAATAGTGATCATTGCGTTAGGTAAAATTGCTCATGATGCTGTTTTAAGAGCAAACCAAATTAAGCTAAGCGAGTATAAGTTTGCTCATCTTGCCATGCACCAAATTTCATCAAAAATTACACTCATCGACTCCTATCACTGCAGTCGCTATAACACGCAAACGAAACGATTAACGGCCACCATGTTTGAATCAGTATTTGAGCTTGCGATGAAGTGTGTAAGATGACCTTATTTGATGCCAAGGCGTTTTGTAGAAACCTTGAGTCAAAACCTGGTGTCTACCTGATGCTCAGCGCTTCAAAAGATATTATTTATATCGGAAAGTCTAAAAATTTAAAGAGTAGGGTTGCCTCTTATTTTTCTAATAGCCCCAAAACACGAAAAATTTCTAAATTAGTCTCGCAAATTAGTGGCATCGATATTATGAGAACCAATACCGAGCTGGAAGCGCTAATTTTAGAGCATAACTTAATTAAGCAGCACAGACCTAAGTACAATGTCATTTTTAAAGACGACAAAAGTTTCCCATACATTGCGATAACCACGAAAGATCCATTCCCTGGCATCTATTTTCATCGTGGTTCTAAAAATGATAAAAATCAGTATTTTGGACCCTTTCCAAATCCCTACGCTGCGCGCAATAGCCTTTCAATTATTCAGAAGACCTTTCGCATAAGAAATTGCGATCAAAGCACCTTTAATAATAGAACCCGTCCATGCATGCAATATCAAATTGATAGATGCAGTGCGCCATGTGTAGGCAAGGTTTCACCGTCAGAGTATGAAGAGGACATTCAAAAGGGTATCAAGTTCCTACAGGGGAAGGCCAGCGAAGTCATTCATGAAATATCAGAAAAAATGAATGATGCTTCAAGGCAGCAAAATTATGAACGAGCGGCAATTTTAAGAGACCAAGTCTTAGACTTAAATGAGATCCTTAAAAGGCAAATCGTATCAGTTCAGAGGGGTGATTTTGATGTAATTGGGATCGCTGAATCTGAAATTTCAATCTGTCTGAGTGTTATGTATTTTAGAAATGGAAGGTTGCTTGGGAGTAAACAGGTAACCCTCGAGAGCCAAGCCGGTCTCCCTCGAAGCGATATTATAGAGGCTTACATCATGAAACATTATTTTGAGCTGAATTTAGGGAAGGTGAGCAATATTTATGTGAGTGAGTCGATTGCATCCAAGAATCAGATGGAAGAACTGATCAATGCAAAGACGAACAGTAAAATTAAAATTATTAGACCGCTCAGGGGTGAGCCTAAAAAATGGGTTCAGCTTGCCTGTGATAATGCAAAGCAGACTCTACTCCTGAAAAATCAAAAATCGAAAGAGCTAGATAAGCAATTCAAGGCGCTTCGTAAGATGCTTGATATCAAGGGTGATATTAATCGCATCGAGTGTTTTGATATTAGCCATCTTAGTGGATCAGATGCGGTGGCATCGTGCGTAGTTTTTGATGAGGGCGGTGCAAATAAAAAAGAGTATCGTAAATTTAATATAGCCAACATTAAGCCCAGTGATGATTATGATGCCTTAAGACAGGCTTTTAGCAGACGATACGTACGCCTGTTAAATGAAAACAAGAGACTGCCAGATTTGGTCGTAATAGATGGGGGGAAGGGACAGCTCAATGCCATCATTGATATTTCAAAACAGCTGGCATTACCCTTTAAAATCATTTCAATTTCAAAGGGGAGACAAAGGAAACTTGGTCAAGAGCAAGTTCACAGTGGCGGCAAGGTCATAAGCATAGACTTTGTTCCAGAGGCTGGGAGGCTTTTACAGCAAATCAGAGATGAGGCCCATCGTTTTGCAATTACCGCACAAAGAAAAAAACGAACCTCAAATAGTATTAAAACTATCCTTGATGATATTCCTGGAATTGGACCAAAACGAAGAAAGAATTTGATTCAACATTTTGGTAACATAAATGCGTTGACCGATGCATCGGTTGAAGAGATCGAAAAGGTTAAAGAAATTAGTAAAGGGTTAGCAAAAGAAATTTATCAATATCTTCATTAGGCTATGAAAATAAATATCCCAACAATACTTACCATTTTTAGAATAGTTGTCATTCCTCTCTTTGTTCTAATGTTTTTCCTACAATACGAACTTAAGAATTACATCCTTTTTGGTTTATTTTTCTTGGCTTCATTCTCAGACTGGCTTGATGGATATCTGGCTAGGAACCTCGGTATGGTAACGAGGTTTGGTTCATTCTTAGACCCGGTAGCAGATAAACTTCTTGTTGCGACAGTGCTCATCCTTCTGGTAATCCAAGATCAAAATTTATTTTTTATACTTTCAGTGATTATTATTATTTGTCGGGAAATTATTATTTCAGGCCTACGGGAGTGGATGTCTACAATTGGCCAATCAGGTAAGGTAAAGGTCTCTGCTTTAGGCAAAATGAAAACAGCCTTTCAAATGACTGGAATTTCATTAATGCTTATTAATACGCCAGTCAATAATACCGATGTTTACCATATTGGAATGATACTGGTCGTATTCTCAGCTTTTTTAACGATCTGGTCTATGATTAACTATTTAGCAGCGGCATGGCCCTCTCTAAAAGAGCATTAATTTGAGCTAATAAACTCTTTTTATATCAATGCCGATAGGTGATAATATCTTTTCTGAATTTGTTGCGGGAATAGCTCAGTTGGTAGAGCGCAACCTTGCCAAGGTTGAGGTCGCGAGTTCGAGCCTCGTTTCCCGCTCCACATCTCCTTTGTAACTATCCGAACTGATCTGGTATCCAGGTTGCGATTTCAGGAAAAATACTAATGATTATGATTGCCAAGACCATAATGAGTGCAAAAGGGAGTGCACCTCGTAATATTTCATTTAATTTTACGTTTGGAGCAATCCCATTTATCACATAGAGGTTAAGTCCTACCGGTGGCGTTATTAAGCCAATCTCCATATTAATTGTAAGAATAACTGCAAACCAGTAAGGGTCGAATCCTGCGCTTGTTATGATTGGAATTAAAACCGGAGCTGTCATCACAATAACTGCAACTGGTGGCAAGAAAAATCCAGCAACTAGAAGAAAGATATTTACAATGAATAAGAGAATCCATCTATTCATATCAAGATCAGCAATGTATTCAGCCATGGATTGCGTAACAAATAGCGCGGAGAGCATATAGCTAAAGAGTGCAGCAGCTGCAATGATCATCATGATCATGACGCTTTCCTTGGTGCAATCTCTTAGTATTTCCCAGAGCCTTTTAGGTTGCCAAATCTTGTAAACCGTTGCGATGAGTAGGAAACATATGACTGCGCCTACACCTGCAGCCTCAGAAGGCGTTGCTATGCCACCATAAAGTACATACAAAATCATTACGATCAGTAAAATGAATGGAAGGACTCTAGGCAAGATGACAAAGTACTCACTCAAACTGAGTTTGGGTGGAGGAGCTGAGATATTTTGACCGTAAATTTTGGTGTATATAACTGCCCAAATACAAAACATTAATGTAATTAAAATACCTGGCCCAATACCTGCTAAAAATAAACGTCCTATCGATGTTCCTGTAGCGATGCCATATACAATCATCGTGACACTCGGTGGAATTAAGATTCCCAAGGTTCCCCCTGCGGCAATGGCTCCTGTGGCAAGGCTATCCGGGTACCCGCGTTTCTGCATTTCTGGAATTCCCATTTTTCCAATCGCAGCACAGGTTGCTGGAGAGGAACCGCTTAACGCAGAAAAAATCGAACAGGCACCAATATTTGATATTGCTAGGCCACCTGGTACTTTTCTAAAGACGCGCTCAAACGAGCCATAAAGGTCAGCACCTGCAGGTGAGGATGCTACAGCAGCACCCATAGCAATAAACATGGGGATCGAGATCAATGTAAAGTCATCCAGTCCAGAAAAGAAAAGCTCACCCACAAATTGAAGACCAAAAACACCCTCAAAAATAAAGATAAAGATAAGAGATATAAAAGTAAGACCAAAAGCCACAGGCACACCTAATGCAAGTACCAAAATGGTGATCAAGCTGATTATTAGTCCTAACTCAAGTGGCGTCATGTCGATAGTTCCTCAGGATCAATCACATGATCTATAAATATATTTGCAAGATATTGCAATGTCAGAATAAATAAACCAACGGGTAAGGGAAGAAGAGGGATCCATAAGGGAGGGCCCCAAACCGTGGGCGTTACCCACTGTTCATGCCAAGCCTCATAAAAATACAGCCAACCGGCCCAAGCAATTAAAGCGCAACAAAGCAAACCAATAATTGAGCTAATGATGGATGCATATTTGGCATGTGCTGGGCTGATATAATTGTAGATGATGTCAACGCTGACATGACCTCTAAGCAATAGAACATATGGACTTCCTAAAAGAGTTGCCGCGATAATGGCATATTTGATAAATTCACTTTGCCATACTGTAGACTCACCTAGACCATAACGCATCACGACCATTTGGCATACAACGACAGAAGCTAATAAGATGAGCGTCGTTGAAAAAACTCCGCAAATTCTTGAGAGTAAACTGACTGCTTTTATGTAAGATTTAATTAGACTTCTCATTCAACCTCAAGTGCTAGTCTGACAAGCTCCCTGCCTGACTCAACTTCGTCATAAAAAATTTCATAGCTGGTCTCAAAAGCAATATCTCGCCAACGATTAGCTTGCTCAGCTGTCATCTGAACGACCTCGACTCCAGCATCAGAAAAAATTCTCTCCATTTCTAGGTCAAGCAAAGAGGCTTGCTCAAAGAAGTACTCCTCAGCATTTTCAGCAGCAACCCTTAGTACTTGTTGCTGTTCTTCGGTTAAGCGATCCCATGTAAAGCGAGAGAGCATCACGGGCTCATACATAAACCAAAGGGCATTATCACCAGGTGATGTCATACAAGTTGATTGCTCAAATATTCGATAGGACATAAAACTAGCACTGCTTGTATTGGCTGCATCGAGAACTCCTGTTTGCATGGCCGTGTAGATCTCTGAGCTTGGCATGGAAGAGATCGATGCCCCCGCCCCAACAAGCATTCTTTCAAAAGCAGGTCCCGCCGCACGGATTACCTGACCCTCAATATCTTCAGGCTCTAAAATGCAACCTGCATTTGAAGTGAACCCTCCAGCAAGCCAGGCATCAGCAAGTACTACCGCTCCTGCCTCTTCAATGACATTATGTATTCGGGTCATAAACTCGGAGTCACTGATCCTTCGGGCATGCGCGTGGTTTTTAACCAACCCAGGCATGAGCGTTGCGTTAAATTCAGGGTGACGACCGCTTGCATAGTCAAGGGGAAGGGCAATCATATCCACACGACCACGTACCAATGCAGACCATTGGTCAGTCGCTCTAAACAAAGATTGTGCTGGATAAACACGAAGGTCAAGCCCAACATTCGCGTCATTGACTTCATCTGCAATCATTTGAATCATCACATCCCTGATGTCACCGATTCCTCCGGGCCATTGGTGAGAAGCTCGTAAAAAAGTTGTACCTTCATTTCGTGCAAAAGAAAGACCGAGAAGAATCACCAGTAAAATAAGTATTGAGGGTAGAAGTAGATTGATTCCTTTGCTTCGGTGCATAACTGGGTATTATAAAGAGTAAAAGTTTTAAAATATAAATATAATGAGTAAGAATTATTACATATATAAATTGACCTTACCTAAAGTGCGTAACCTAATCATACTGTTTCTGTTTTGCTTTCCTATGATTCTCTTGGGTCATGGAATCTCGGGTGCAGACCAGTTATTTCTAACCAACAACCCGGGCGTGCACTTTAATGCTTACCTTTATTTAGGCGCGAAACATATGGTGACAGGATACGATCACCTCTTGTTTTTAGCTGGCGTGATCTTCTTTCTCTATAAGATTAGAGATGTGGCGATATACGTGACGCTTTTTGCATTGGGTCACAGCGCAACACTGTTATTGGGTGTCCTTGCAGATATTTATGTAAATGTTTATTTAATCGATGCAATTATTGGATTCTCTGTTGTTTATAAGGCCTTTGAGAATCTAGATGGCTTTAAATTACTTGGGTTTCATCCGAATACCAAATTAGCCGTCCTAATATTTGGACTCTTTCACGGTTTTGGCTTGTCCAGTAAATTACAAGATATTGCATTAGCAGATGACGGCCTGATAACCAACATGATTGCATTTAATCTTGGTGTGGAGGTCGGGCAGTTTATAGCGCTTGTCTTTATACTGTTATTTTTCAATTTTTGGCGATCCAAGCCAAGCTTTAACCAGCATGCACAGCTTGGAAATTACGTCTTAATGACCCTGGGCTTTTTACTGATGGCTTATCAGCTGACAGGCTACCTTTTATTGAGTTAGTTAGTGTTATAATAGCTGACCCTTTGGCTAGGTGGCAGAGTGGTTATGCAGCGGCCTGCAAAGCCGCGGACCTCGGTTCGATTCCGGGCCTAGCCTCCAAATTCAGCTATATGCTCTGACCTTTTGGAAGTGCCCGCTGTTCGATGGGTCTATCATTAGGCTTTCTAAAGGGTTCTGATGTATTAGATTCTTTGGGTACTTTTCTTAAATCAGTCTCAGACAGGGAACCTTCAAACTCTTCAACAATAGCCTCAAGCGTTTCATCAAAAACTTCACCAAATCCGTCCATACCCTCAAAGAAAGCCTCAAGACCTTCACCTATATCTGACAACGCCTCATCGGCACATCCAATAGCTTCTATGCCCGCTGCAGCGACATTCATCGTTTGTTCAAAACTGAGTTCAGGCGCTGATAGGTTATTAGCTTGACGATAATTGGAAGCTCCATCCGTGGACAGAAATTCCTCGTAGCTAAGAGAGGCGGTCATTGTATCGATCACGCAAACACAGGTTTCCTCCAGACCCACATCATCGAGGCACTGATTAACTGCCGAGGCTTTGAGAGCATCATAATTATTATTTTGACAGCCCCAAAGCAATAGTATGGGTAGAATAAAAATACAGCATTTCCTATTCACCGATAATCTCTAAAAATTGTGAATGCGACCCCAGATTACCATGCGATGGTGCATGTACCCTGGGAGAAATCCTCAGTTTTTTAATGTTCTCATTGAGGTTGATCATACTAATCGATGGCTTCATGGCATCATTATCTCTTGGGGGTGTATAAAGATCGGCATTAAAGAGAATGCCTTCTTGGGGGAGATAAGCCATCAACATATCTTCACTGTGATGACCATACCGCAAGCTACGATCCCCAAGCTCATAATACATATCCTGAACGCGATAAATTTCTAATATCTTCTCGCCATCAGTAATAACATATTTTGCAGTTCCACGAGACTCTCCTTCAACCGTTTCAATAGGGGCCGGTCTTCGGCTAATCCAGTACATTGGGTTGTATTGTGCCATCCGATCTGGGTTGAGGGTCCTTGGCGCTGGATGAAACAGGATATCAAGATAATACTCTTTGTTTGTATCATGGGTCACGATCGTCGTTCCCTGTGAAAGGTAAGTTCTCAGACCACCGGCATGATCAAAGTGATGATGCGTGTTAACGACATACTGAACTTCTTTACCCGGAACCAGTCTTCTGGCTTCGGCAAGCACAGCCAATGATCGTTCTTCATTATTAGGGGCATCAACAACCGCTAGGTAATCTCTGAACTCAACGAGTAGGCTGTTATGGGTACCTCCTGTCAAAAACCACACCCCTTCACCAATTTCATTTGAAATGACCGTAACAGGGGGTTTTTCTGCATTAACTATTTCCTGTGGAACCTCATTAATAATGAGCTCAGGATTAATAGTTACATCGGTTAGATTGTACTCATAATAATTGTGCGAAGTATTGAGCCTTGGGTCTGCTTGGTGCGTATGAAATTGCATAGGGAACATCACACCATCAATTTCCTCATAGCGGGTATAACGCATCTCATAGTCCATATCTCCATAAAAAGGATTAGGAATCCACGTACCAACTAATTCAACTAAATCTCTGTCATCAATGGTTCCATTGATTTTGTATTTATCCATAAAGGTGAACGATAAAATAGTGACATGCCTGCCAAATTGAGACAGACCAAAATCTGAAGCACCTACGATGGGTAAACTGATGGCAGTAAGATCGGTTGCATTTTGAGCAGCCTTTAAAAATCCATGCGGCGTGATAGCGATTTCAAGTTGTCGCAGTTCATTATAAGGAATGCCATCAAGGTAATCGCGAAGTAGGGGGACAGGTCCATCCTCATTTTCATTCCAAGCGTACTCTCCATAGGTCATAGTCACAATTCGCTCTTCAGGCATAGGAGGTCGACCAAAAGATGGGTAGTCTCCCTGAGAGCGAATATAATCCTCCCTTGCCCAAAGGCTGTTGTAGTCTATAGAGCGTGTATAATCATTCACTGCATAGCCTGGCCAAGGCGTGGTCACCGAGTACTGCTGACCGATACGCGAGGAAAAACCCGCACCCGAATAAGTGACTGAATTGATAAAATCAGATCCCATGGCTTCAATAGCACGGTTCAGCGCTTCTTGTGCATCAACTTCTTGCGAATAAACCGGTGCAACAAAATAATTTATGAAAAAAATAACAAATACGAGACGCTTCATTTTCCCCCCAAGTTTTTTCTTTAGTATAAGGTATAAAAACAGAATAAAAGAAATGAATCACTTCATTCGCATACTCTTGTGGGGGTATAATTAACACGGTTGCCCGGGTGGCGGAACAGGTAGACGCAACGGACTTAAAATCCGTTTTCCTTTTGGAAGTGCTGGTTCGATTCCAGTCCCGGGCACCATCGAGGAAAATGATGCAAAAAGGTATTAATATTTTTTTTATTGTTGCGCTGTTAGCGCTCGCCTATCATGGCATTCAACTTAATTCCTGGGTCGTCGATCACAGGGATCAAATTGAGGCTATCCAATCACATTCCCAAATGCACAGGGAGGAGCTGGAAGCAAGATTTGAAAGTATCGAATTGCAGTTTGACTGCTTAGATTTTACCGATGAAGACAGAAGCGCTCATCTTAATGATCACATGACTTACAGCCCTGATGTTCCTTTTGAGCCCCATGTATGCGATCAAATTCAATAAATTCTATTGTTAAGAGTTTTTTTCTTTTAACCCCCATGCTTTTACCAATGGAGGCTTTCTCTCAACCTTTATTTGTCTGCACCAATAATGTAAATCAGCAATTGTATTTGATCAGCCTAGAGCCAACGACCATTACATTTTCAGAGATCGTAGCAGAATCATCCACCCCTAATACATCTTGGGTCTATTCCATCGATAGAAATAATGATCGTGTCCTAGAGGGATCACGCAGATGGGACTTTGAGGAGGTTGATGAGTATTTCAGTCTAAATAGGTCCAATCAAAACCTGGTGATCGAGTCTATTAATGCCTACGGTGACAGTACTTACCAAAGATTTAGCTGTGAGCCAAGTTAAGTTTTTTTAATCAGGGATTCCCGCGTAATAATTTCTGCAGGGAAAACCTTTGAAAAAGGTACCTTATGAGACATAGGGTCAATTTTAGAGATAATGCATTCAATGGCATGCTTGGCCATGGCTTCGACCGGTTGTCTGACGGTTGTCAATGATGGCCATATCTCCTCTGCAATCATAGAGTCATCAAATCCTGTGATGGATAAATCTTTCGGGATGCTTTTGTTATTTTGGTAGGCATACTTAATTACACCCGCTGCCATAGAGTCGTTTGAGCAGAAAAGAGCAGATGGCCTGCTTCTTAACTTAAAAAGAGATTGGGCAGCTTTATAACCTGAGTCAAAAGAGAAATCTCCCTTAAATATCCAGTTTTGATTTATTGCAATATCAGCTTCCATAAGGGCCTTGTGGAAACCGTAGTATCTTTGATGCGATGCTGAGTGATCTTTGTGGCCATAAACAAAGCCAATTTTTTTATGACCAAGCGCTATGATCTTGTTAGTCATCGCCATGGCAGCTTCTTCATCATTGCCCGATGCCCAAAGTTCAAATTTTGATAGGGTAGGGGGTGCAATTAAGGAGACAAATATATTTTGTTTTTCAAGATAGTCTAAAAGCTTAGCGTTGTCAGAGAGTGGTGGAGTAAGGACGATCCCGTTAAGACCCGCATTACTAATAAATTTTCCAATAACATGATTGATATCTTTTGATTTGTATTTGCACTCCTGTAACACAATGTTGTAATTCGTACCCGCACAGGCTTTAAGAGCACCGCTTTGAATATCAGAGAGATAGTATTTATTTGGGTTGTCATAAACGATACCGATCAAAAAGGATTTCTTGGATCGGAGTCCTCGTGCATCCTTGTTCGGTTTGAAATCTAGTTTTTTTATAGATTTAAGAACTTTTTCACGCGTAATGGCAGCGACTTCTTTTTCTTGATTGATAACTCGAGAGACAGTCTTAATGGAGACTCCGGCATCTTTAGCGACATCCGTGATAGTAATGTTTTTCATATTAGACATTATTTTAATGCTTAATCATACTATGAATTTAAAAATATTTTGCTACAATGACAACGATATCTTTTTTAGGGGTCCATTTTGGTTTTTAACGGATTAGACATTTTTATATTTTGTATTTATGTCATCGGATTAATTACAGTTGCTCAATACGTTTCTCGATCTAAGGATAATGAGGAGCGAAACTCGAATGATTACTTTTTAGCAGGAAGGTCGCTCCCATGGTGGGCCATTGGCGCTTCCTTGATTGCAGCTAATATTTCAGCCGAACAAATCATTGGAATGTCAGGGCAGGGATTTGTTGTTGGTTTGGCTATTGCTACTTATGAGTTAACCGCTGCCATTGCATTGATCGTGATGGCTAAATATTTTCTTCCTCTTTTTCTTGAAAAGAAAATATTTACGATGCCTCAATTCTTAGAATCTCGATTTGATAGCAGGGTAAGCCTTGTGCTTGCCTTTTTTTGGCTTGGAGTTTATATATTTATTAATCTAACGAGTGTCCTATGGCTTGGTTCTCTTGTTATTAATTCTTTAACAGGGATAAGCCTTTTTTCAGGGCTTGTCTTTTTAGCTGTACTATCGCTGGCCTATTCCTTATGGGGCGGCCTTAAAGCGGTTGCGATGACTGATATTATCCAAGTTGTCTTGCTCATATTTGGTGGATTAGCTGTATCTTACATAGCTTTGGGTCAAATTGGTGCAGGTGACGGAATTCTTGCTGGCTTGGCTGTGGTTTATGATTCGTTACCAGAAAAATTTGACATTATTCTGGATACTACAAATCCTGCCTATTCAGATCTTCCAGGTGTTTGGGTTTTAATAGGCGGACTATGGATTGCTCACTTTGCCTACTGGGGATTCAACCAATACATTACACAAAGGGCTCTGGGTGCTAAATCATTAGCCGAAGCTCAAAAAGGGGTCATATTTGCCGCCTATCTCAAGCTTCTGATGCCTTTTGTGGTGGTATTGCCAGGTATCTGCGCAGCATTACTATTTACAGACTTAGGAGTATCAGATCAAGCATACCCGATGATGATGTCCCTCCTGCCCAATGGACTGCTAGGTTTAACCTTTGCTGCATTAGTAGCAGCTATTGTTTCATCACTAGCCTCTATGACAAATAGCATCAGTACGATTTTTACCATGGATATCTATCGAGCTTTTGCAGGTCAAGAAATCAGTGAAAAGAAACTGGTAACCATTGGACGAAACACTGCATGGATATCGCTTGTGATCGCTGTATTTTGTGCGCAGCCATTATTAGGTAGCATGGAATCTGCGTTTCAATATATTCAGAATTTCACTGGTTTTTTCACACCGGGCATTCTTGTAATATTTCTTGTAGCTCTATTTTGGAATAGGGCAACGACGATGAGTGTATTGGTTGCAGCGCTCGTATCTTTAATATTGTCTATTGTTATATTTTTCTCATTTCCCGAATATCCCTTTATTCATAGAATGGGGGTAGTCTTTATTGCATCGGGTTTGAGTTGTTATATAACAGTAGCCATTCAAAATCTTGGGGTCCAGGAGAAGGCCATTAACTTAAGTGATGTCAGCTTTAAAACAAGCACCTCATTTAACGTCAATGTTGTCATCATCTCAATAATATTAGCCATAACGTATTGGTATTTTTGGTAAGGAAACATTATGAGTGTAAGTCCCGAGAATTCACTTCTTGTTGATATTGGTGGAACAAATTTTAGGTCAGCAGTCGCAACTATAGGTTCTGGTGAGATTCAGTTTGCTAAAAAGGAAAGTTTAGATTGTCTGAAAAATTTTGATGAAATAATCGGTGGGATTATTAATCAGTATGGGCCCATTGAACATGCAGTATTTTCTGTTGCTGGACCAAAGATCAATAATACTATTTCGATGACGAATCGTGAATTTCATATTGACGCTGATGAGGTTAAAAATAAATTTAATTTAAAGTCCTGTCACCTTTTAAATGATTGGGAAGCGATTGGTTTTAGTCTGCACACGACAAAGCCTGAAGAGATTCAATACATTCAACAAGGC
>JAYPDM010000004.1:69529-81280 GCA_038125265.1 Gammaproteobacteria bacterium | reverse complement strand
TACTACTAGTAGTGTTAACAGGCGTAGGTGTTGCGATTCCTCAAGGGGAATTAGCAATTGTGATCTTAGGTGCAGTATCTGGCTACTTTGTGGCTGAATCTGATCGAAGAGCACTTCTAGTAACAGCTATAGGAATTAGTGTTGTTTCTGGAGGCCTTGGAGCTATACCTGCCGTTGGTTCTTATATTACTGGGATCGTCTCCAGTTTAGGTACCATGGTAAACGCTGGAGCAGTAGTTGCTGGTGTACTTGGCGTTGTAGATAAAGCAAAAGGTTAATTGCTGTAACATAATGGGGAGGGTTGCAATTGATTGCGACCCTTTCTTTTTTATGTATCATCTTGAGATTGATAGCAATTAAATAAATTTAACATAATATATATTATACGAACCTATGATTAGTTCTTTGAAAAGTCAAAAAATTACATTATTGATAATAACTTCTATCATATCTGGGCTTTTAAGTGCTCAATTCTCAACTTCACGTGATGAGATAGAAAGATCTTCTCGTTTAACCTGGATGAGAACGAAATTAAATGCTCCAACGCCTGAAAACCCACAAATCCAAGTTTTTGTAGAATGCATAACAAATCAGTTAATTGCTGTACTCCCAGAAGAATATCAAAGTATGGATTGGGAGATACTCGTCTTTCAAGATGACTCCCCGAATGCGTTTGCATTGCTAGGAGGAAAAATTGGTGTCAATACAGGCATATTTCAAGTCGCAGAGACACCAGATGCTCTAGCTGCTGTAATTGGGCATGAAATTGCTCATCTAACAGAAGACCATGTTTTTGAGCGTGCTCAGCGTCATTTAGCGGGCGAAGCTATAAATATATTAGGATCTGCTGCTACTGGGCTTTATAACACCACTAGAACTGCAACAGCGCTTGCTTTTACCTTGCCATACAGCAGATTACAAGAAACTGAGGCAGATATAACAGGTTTAAGATATATGTCTGAAGCTGGTTTTGATCCAAGAAGTACCATAGATTTATGGAAAAATATGTCAGAATTACAAGGATCAAATAGGTCTGAAATGGCCTCTACACACCCTTCTGACTCTAGAAGGCTTGGGGATCTAGTTTTAAACATGACAGACTCTTTAATTGCGTATAATAGCGCTCCTACTCGAGCAAATAGCTGCCTTATAAATTAATTAGCTTTCTATAGTTCCCTATCAAATCAATAAGAAAAAGTTCTTCGTTGATATTTTGTCTCTTCGATCTTGAATAAGAATTAATAGATTCTTCAATTGTTTTGCTTTGTTCTAATCTTTGATCGGTAATATCTTCATGTAATAGTGTATTTAATAGCTGCTTGTATATTTTATTGATTAGGACCTGACATAAATCATGAGATAGAACTTTATCAACAATTTTTAGAATATTTTTCTCCATTATTTTAATATCTAGCAAGATCATTTCTAAGATATCAAGTCTTTGTTCGCATTCTTCAATGCCTAATTGTGCAATATTTAGAAGGTTACTTTCGAAACAATCTAACAGATCAGAATTTATATTTAATAAATCTAAATCATTTTTTTGTATCTTATAAGAAATACATCTGCTAATAATTGTTGGTGCTAGATAAGTATTTGAGTTTTGAAGTAAAAAGAAATAGGTATTATCAGTTGGTTCTTCAAGTGTTTTTAATAATGAATTTTGTGCTTCAATTGTGAGATTATCTATATAAGAAATTATAACCGCATGATTTTGAGAATTACTTTTTGTTAAAGCAATATCAAAGTTAAGCTTTCTAATTTGCTCAATAGATATTAGGTCTGATTTTTCACTTTCTGATTGAATATAAGTAATATTTGCAAAATTATATTTACAGTGATTGAAGGGATCTAGATTGGTAACAGTAATTTCTTTAGAAACATTGGGTTCGTTGTAATTTTGGCTTGCAATAAATTGTGCAATTGCAAATGCAAGATTATTTTTCCCCCCACCCCTTGCTGATGTTATTAAATTTGCATGATGAAGTTTGTTATCTTTAAAAGCTTTGATGAGGGAATCAAAGGTTTTTTCATTAGATTTTAATAAATTAAAGTTCACTGTTTAAATTAATGACTCCAGATATGAATTGATTTCAGCATTAACATTTTCAATTGATTGGGATGCATTAATAATTTTTATTCGTTCCTTATTAGCATTTGCTAACTTTAAGTATCCTTCTCTGATTTTATGATAAAAAGAGTCATCCTCTCTTTCAAAGTAATCTAATGTGCGATCTTTCATTCGCTCTCTCGATAGGTCAATTTCGCTATCAAGTAAAAATGTCATATGTGGTTTAAAATCATTAATGATTGTTTTTTCTAATGTTTCTATAACTTCAATATTTAACCCTTTTGCATAACCTTGATAAGCATATGTTGCATCCGTGAATCTATCAGAAACTACCCAAATTCCATTTTCAATTGATGGCCGTATAATGTGATCAACATGATATGCTCTTGCTGCAAACATTAAAGAAGCTTCGGTAGTAAGGTCTAATTGGTCATGCTCTCCATATAAAATCCAATTTCTTATCATTTCACCTATTTCAGTACCACCAGGCTCTCTGGTTAATTTAACTTGCAGTCCCTTTTCCTGAAGAAATTCATAAATCAGAGAAATTTGTGTTGATTTTCCAACCCCATCTCCACCCTCAACAGTTATAAATTTTCCGTTAGTCATTAGCTATTCTGTTTCTATAAATTTCTACTGCCCTATTATGATCATCATTATTGCTGGTAAAAATATGCCTTCCATCATTTAAGCCAGTAGCAACAAAATATAAATAGTCAGATTCATCAGGGTTTAAAGCTGCATGAATTGAAGTTTCTGAAGGTAAGCATATTGGGGTCGGTGGAAGTCCATTAATGACATAAGTATTAAATTCATTATTATTAATTAAATCATCATAGGTTAATTGTTCAGTAAAACTCTTATTAATGCCGTAATAGACTGTAGGATCCATTTGTAATTTCATGCCTAAATTTAATCTTCTATGAATTACACCAGAAATAATCCGTTTTTCGTCTTCTACACCTGCCTCTTTCTCTATTATTGATGCAATGATTAATGCTTCATAGGGAGTTTCAATCGATAAGTTATTAGCTCTATTTTCCCATTGCAGTGACAATTTATTTGTCATGATCTCATTGGATTGCAAGAGAATTTCCAAAGCAGGCGTATTTTTCGCATAAAAAAAAGTTTCTGGGAAAAATACTCCCTCTAAAGACTCAGTCTCTAAGTCTTGATTGATTTCATTTTTAATTGCTTCAAGGCTCAAATTTTCTCTATTTAATAGATCATTTTCGTTAATAGATGTTAATAGTTCATTAAAAGTTGATCCTTCGTGAATTCGGAATCTATACAGGTGCTGATTAGAGCTTACAAAATCATTCAGTATGCTAATAATAGAGCTGGTGGTCTCAACTGAATAGCTACCTGCCTTAATGTATTGAGCGATATTAAGAAATCTGGCGGTTAATATAAAAGGAAGCTTATACCTTACTATCTCATTTTCAATTAGTTCATCTGCAATTGAATAGATATTATCACCAAGGTCAATCTCAATAATCATTGATTGACTCACATTTAGTGGCTTATTTAAATAAATATAAGCAACAAGGCCTGAAGTGATTAGTATTCCAGATAAGATGGTAATTATTGTGATCAGTAAGGTCTTGGGCATTTTACCCATTATAACCAACTTAATAGGTATTGATTTATTTCATCAGTTTCTATTAAGAAGGTGTCATGACCATGGCTAAAATCCATAATTTTTAGCTCTGCTCTAGGTATATGATTTGCTAAGAATTCTTGCTCTTCCGGGGGATATAAAATATCTGATTTTATACCTATGACCAAAGCATCTTGAGTGAAGTTTTTCAGCACCGCAGCACAATTATTAGTTCCATGGGATAAATCATGAGTATCCATTGAGTCTAATAACGCAAGATAACAATTAGCATCAAATCTATCATTAAAAATATCATGATGATGCATCAGATAAGATGAAACATCATAAATATCACCAGTTTTATTTCTTTTAAATCTATCTTGGAAGGAGCTTTGTGATCGGTATGAAATAAGTGCTGTTTGCCTTGCTAAACCAAGACCATCGTTTGGAGGGTTATTATTAGAGTAGACACCATTACTCCAGTTTGGATCATTCATAATCATCTGCCTCTGAATATCACTCCAAGCGATACACCAAGGAGAATGCCATGCCCCCACTCCAATTGGAATGATTTTGGCGATATATTCTCTAAATTGATTGGCCCATTCAAGTGTTTGCATACCGCCAAGGGAGCCCCCTATTGCACAGAAAACTTTGTTGATACCGAGTTGATCTAAAACAAGTTTATGAGCCTTAACGTTATCTCTGATTGTTGGAACAGGAAATTTTGAGTTAAGAGGGGTTTTTGTATCACCATTAACTTTCGTAATGGGTGAGAAGCTTCCGTAAGGCGAGCCCAGTACATTAAAGCAAATAACAAAGTATTTATTAGTATCTAAGCCCTTATTTGGTCCTAATATATCTGACCACCACTCGTTAACTAAAGTATTACTGGTTAAAGAATGACAGACGACTATTACATTGTCTGCTGTATCATTAAGCTTTCCCCACGTGGAATAAGCAATAGGTATATTCTTAAAAGTATGGCCGGACTCAAAAGTGAATGAATCCAGATAATGAATATTAATCACTTTTTAACTAAAAGAGGATTAAGCTTCTAGGGCCTGCTTGATGTCATTGATAATATCTTCTTTATCTTCTATACCAACGCTCAATCTTACAAGACCAGGAGTAATGCCTGCAGCTAATTGCTGTTCTGAAGTTAGTTGAGAATGAGTAGTAGATGCAGAATGGATAGCAAGACTTTTAGCGTCACCGACATTAGCTAGATGGCTAAATAGATTTAAGCTTTCAATAAATTTAGTCCCTGCTTCTAAGCCTCCTTTAATCTCAAAAACCACCATTGGTCCACCAAGATCATTTAAATATTTTTTATTTAAATCAACTTGAAAGTCATTCAAGCCAGGATATTTGACCCAATCCACTTTATCACTTGAATTTAAATATTCAGCGACAGCTTTGGCATTCTCACAATGCTTTTTCATTCTAAGTGGGAGCGTTTCAATACCTTGGGCAAATTGCCATGCATTATCAGGAGAGATAGCAGCGCCTAGATTTCTCAAAGGGATTACTCGCATCCTTATTAAATAAGCTACTGGAGCTAAAATATCGGGTAAATCATAAGCCCATCTGACTCCATGATAACTAGACTCAGGTTCTACCATCAGTGGGAATTTATCACTTTGCCAATTAAATTTACCTGAATCAATAACGATGCCACCAATACCGTTTCCATGGCCACCCATCCACTTAGTAAGCGAATTAATGACGATATCAGCACCATGTTCAATAGGTCTTTGGAGTACTGGGGTAGTAAATGTTGCATCAACAATTAATGGAATTCCATGCTTATGAGCAATATTACTAATTCCCTCTATATCTGCAATATCACATGCAGGGTTGGAGAGCGTTTCACAAAAGACTGCTTTAGTTTTATCATTAATTGCTTGATCAATTTCATCAAGATTATTCGAGTTAACAAAATTAACCTTTATCCCAAATTGCGGAAGAATATCATTAAACATGGTAAATGTTCCGCCGTATAGGTTAGCTGCAGATACAATTTCATCTCCAGCTTGAGCAATATTGATAATGCTATTAAAAATAGCACTGGTACCTGATGCAAATGCTAAAGCAGCGGCACCGCCTTCAATTGCAGCAACCCTCTGCTCAAGGGCATCTTGGGTAGGATTCATAAGACGAGTATAAATATTGCCTAATTCTCTTAATGCAAATAAGTTTGCAGCATGTTCAGTGCTGTTAAAAACGTAAGCTGCCGTTCTATATAGAGGTATGGCACGCGCATTTGTTGTTGGATCAGGATTTGCTCCCGCATGTATACAAAGTGTATCTAATTTCATTTTTTCTCCTAAAAACAAATAAATCCTAACTTATTTCAGTTTTATATAAATAAAAAATAAGTATAAGAAAATAATTTATAGTACTAACTAGACCTTTTTAAAGATTAAAGATCCATTGGTTCCGCCGAAACCAAAAGAGTTGCTCAGCACATAATCTAATCTCTTTTCCACAGGATTAATTGGCGTATAGTTTAAGTCACAACCCTCTCCTGGATTTTCAAGATTGGCTGTAGGCGGAATAAGTTGATCCTTCAATGCGAGAACACTAAATATAGCCTCTACTGCGCCTGCGGCACCTAAGGTATGGCCAGTTGTTGATTTGGTTGAACTTACATGAAGTTTATATGCATGGTCGCCAAAAGTCTTTTTAACGGCAACCGTTTCAGCTAAATCGCCAAGAGGCGTTGATGTACCATGTGCATTGATGTAATCAATATCTTCCTTATTGATGCCCGCGTCATTCAAAGCATTATTCATACAAGCAGATGCACCTCTTCCATCGTCACAAGGGGCTGTAATATGATTTGCATCACCTGACATTCCAATCCCCACTAATTCTGCATAAATATTAGCACCCCTAGAAACTGCATAGTCATAATCTTCAAGAACTATTGCACCCGCACCATCACTGAGAACAAAGCCATCTCGATCTTTATCCCAGGGTCTACTGGCATGGGTTGGGTCGTCATTACGAGTTGAGAGTGCTCTAGCTGCACAGAATCCACCAACACCAAGAGGAGTAGTTGCAAACTCCGCACCACCAGCAATCATAACTTTTGCATCTCCAGATTGGATTAACCTTGCTGACAATGCAATACAATGAGCTGAGGTTGCACATGCTGAGACTAAAGATAAGTTGGGCCCTGTGAATCCGTATTCAATTGAAATATGACCAGAAATCATATTCACAATACTACCTGGAACAAAATAAGGAGAAATTTTTCTTGGGCCGGAATTTAAAAATTTTTCATAATTGTTTTCAATGGTATAAAGACCGCCAATACCTGCACCCATCATGACGCCAACGCCATCTGTATCTTTTTCTATACCCGCATCAGCAATAGCATCTTTTGCAGATGCGATGCCATAATGAATAAATGGATCAGAGCGTCTTGCTTCTTTTGGATCCAAATACTTCTCAATTTCAAAATTCTTAATTTGTCCTGCAATTTGAGAAGAAAAGCCAGCACAATCAAATGAAACTAATGGAGTAATACCTGATACCCCATTAGAGACATTCTTCCACGATTCCTCGATAGTATTACCAGTGGGCGCAATAATACCTAAACCGGTAACAGCAATACGTCTTTTTGTCATTGATTTGTAGATTTAGCTTTTATGAGCAACTACATAATCAATTGCATTTTGAACAGTAGTTATTTTTTCAGCTTCTTCGTCAGGGATTTCTGTGTCAAATTCTTCCTCAAGAGCCATGACTAATTCAACTGTATCAAGAGAGTCAGCACCAAGATCATCAACAAAGCTTGCTTCATTCTTGACCTCATCAATTCCAACACTTAGCTGTTCTGCAATTATCGTTTTTACTTGATTTTCAATATCACTCATAAGATTCCCCCATAGGGTTAATATAGTAGTCTTTTGACTGGGTATATTATAGTTTGAACTTATACACAGTGCTAGCCAAACATTAAATTAAAAAAAAGATAATAATTTCAGTAACTTGTACGCTAACTCATAAACATACCACCGTTCACATGGATCGTTTCTCCGGTGATATAAGAGGCCAAATCAGAAGATAAGAAAAGCGTACTAGAGACAACATCATCAATGGTGCCTAGCCTTTTTAGCGGGATTGAGCTTAACAAATTTTCAATCTGATTTTCATCAAGTTTGTCTGTCATATCCGTTTGTATAAATCCTGGCGATATAGCATTAACAGTAATATTTCTTGATCCCACTTCTCTGGCTAAAGATTTAGTTAGACCAATAAGACCCGCTTTTGAGGCTGAATAGTTTACTTGACCAGGATTTCCAGTATGACCAATGACTGAAGAAATATTTATAATTCTTCCAAACTTATATTTGATCATTTGTTTGACAGCATTTTTTATCATGTAAAAAGTACCAGATAAATTTGTATTTATGACACTATCCCATTCATCGTCAGACATTCTAAGAATTAAATTATCTTGAGTTATACCTCCATTATTAATCAGGATATGGGGCATTAACTCATTATCTGATAAATGGGCAAATAAATTTTTGATCGAATCTTTACTATTGAGATTTAAAGTGAACGCATGAAGATTTGGATTCGTATTTTGTTTTATTTTATTAACAGACTCATCGCTGGTACCCGTTGCCACAACCTTAGCACCATAATTTAAAAATTTATCAATGATTCCAGCACCGATACCTCGAGACGCACCTGTTACTAAAACATTTTTATCCTGGAAATTAAAATTCATAAATTAGATTATATCTAATCGCTCACATGCTTGAAATGAGATTATCCATTCTCTTTATACAATCTTGCAGTATATTTGCCTCAGGGAGCAAAGTGATTCTAAATGCATTGTTATTTGGGTAATTAAAACTTGTACCGGGTGCTATAAGGATATGCTCATCCTCAAGAAGTTTTAAAGCAAATTCCTTATCATCAAATCCTGATTTATTTACATCAATAAAAGCGTACATGGCTCCTTGGGGAGTAATCATTTGCATATTTAATGATTGATCTACTGCATCAATAACGGCACGTCTTGATTTGTAGAGCCTACCGTCTTTTGCGGTTAATTGATCAATGCTTTGAGTTCCACCAAGGGCAGTCTGTACAGCCCATTGTCCAGGTACGTTGCTACAAAGCCTAAGTGCAGCTAAGAGCTCCATTGAGTTTAAAAGATCAGATGTATTCTCAAGAGATCCTGTGAAGCTTACCCACCCTACTCTATATCCGCAGGCTCTATATACCTTTGATAAGCCAGAGAAGGTAGCAATTGGAAGCTCATGATCAATCGTTGCAACTGGAGTAAATTCTGCGTCGTCATAAGTCATCCTGTCATAAATCTCATCTGAGAGTAATAAAAGATTAAATTCTTTACATAAATTACAAATGGCTTCGAGAGTGCTTTTTGGGTAAACAGCTCCAGTAGGGTTATTTGGATTAATTAAAACCAATGCTCTGGTTTTATTGGTGATTAATTTTTTTATATCAGCTGGGTCAGGAATGTAGCTATTTTCTTTTTTGCATGGATAGTGAATGGCCTTTCCGCCATTTAAAATAGTTGAAGCAGTCCATAAGGGATAATCAGGTGATGGAATTAATACTTCGTCATTATTTTCTAGTAATGCCCTGAGTGTAATATCGATTAACTCACTGACTCCATTTCCAATGATTACTTGATCTATAGATCCATTTTTAATGCCACGAGACTGTTGTTGCATTATGATTGCCTCTCGGGCAGGGAAAATACCCTTTTGATGGGTATAAGCATCACAATGAGAGATATTTTCAATCATTGCCATTCTTAGTCGGTCAGGTGCAATCAATCCATAACTTGCAGGATTGCCTATATTTAAATGTGTAATTTGCGTACCGCTTTTCTCAAGCTCATAAGCTCTTTTCGCTAAATCACCACGAATCTCATAACGTACATTATTAAGCTTACTGCTTGGAGAAATATTAACCATTAGATTAAAGCTATTTAATGTTTTTTAAATATTCAACTAAATGGTCAGCAGACGATAATTTGAATTCACCAGGATTATCTAAAAAGCATTCAGTAATTATTAAATCATCAATGATCATTGAAAAACGTTGCGAGCGAATACCCATACCAAAAGCGGATGAATCAATACTTAGATTTAAAGCTTTTACAAAGTCTGCATTACCATCTGAAAGCATTAGAATTTGGTTACCTACCGACAAATGATTTGCCCATGCCTTTTGAACAAAGACATCATTGACTGAAATACATGCAATTTGATCAATGCCTAGTGCTATTAAATCTGAGCGTTTCTCTATAAAGCCAGGTAAATGCTTTGCTGAACATGTAGGGGTAAAGGCACCAGGGACAGCAAAGAGAGCAGTTTTTTTATTCTTGAATAGTGTTGTAGATGATACGTATTCAGGACCATCATTAGACATGATACCAAGCTGAGCATCAGGGATGCTCGTACCAATTAAGTTTGACACGAGTAATTACCTATTGAGTGCTGCTTGGAGCTGATTTTCGCGATCTTCTTCCATATTGACATAGTCAATCCAGGATCGTGCTCCATTTTCTGATCTTTCGTCTTCTATTGCAACTTGGAACGCAGTTCTTGCTCTAGAATACTCTTTAAGCTCAAACAAACAGGCACCAAGAATCATATGAGCTTGGTCTTCTCGTCTTAGATCACCTTTCTCGATCGAGGCCTCAGCTGCATCGACGCATTCATCATAACGTGCCAGGTTCTGATAAGACTGAGCCAATCTAATGTCAATTTCACCGTCTTCAGAGAGATCAGCAGCTTCAATCATAGCCGGAATAGCCTTTAGATCCTCTTGTGCTAATTGCCAAGATTGAGCTAAAACTCTCCAATTCATCATATTGGACTCTATCGTACCGTCTTCAAGGCCAACTTCCATGATCCTTGCTGATTTAACAGGTATATCAGCACTGAGCAGTAATTGTGCCAACTGAACTTGTTCTGTACCTCTATCAAGCCAACCGGCTTCATAGGCAGTTTCATATAGTGCTAACTGATTAACATCATTGCCTTCTTGACCATACATAGCTGAAAGCTGAACAAAATATTCTCTTTTTGGCCAATTGTTCACTAGTACATTTAATGCATCAATAACACCAGGAATATTATTAAGTTCGAAATGGAAGACATTTAGTAGTCGGTACCAATTCTCTTGCATGTCTCTGCCTTGTTCGGTAGCGATAGAAAGTGCCGTTTCAATTGAAACAATACCTTGATTATAGTCTTCTAGCTGATAGTACAATTGTGCTTGCAGTACATAAGGGTCAGGACCTGGATTTGGTTCTAGATTAAACCAAGTATCAAGCATATTTAATGAATCATCGTATCGATCTTGAGCAAAGTAAAGTTGGACTAGATTATAACGAGTCGTCATTTCCATGCCTAGCGGCAAGTCTTCTACTGGTTCCACTCTAAGCATGTTTTCATAGGCTTCAATCGCTGCAGGATAATCATCCTGGCCAAGGTAAATAAAGGCATAGAAGTTCCATAACTGAGCCATCTCATAGCTATTTAATCTGCCCTGATTACCCATTGTTCTTACTTCATTGAGCAGTCTAAAGGCACAATCCATATCAATAGGCTCTAATTGCTCACCTGTATCTGGATCAGTAACACCCTCAGCACATGCCTGAGCTTCTGATAGACGTGTATAAACTCTCTCACTAAGCGCAGGAGTGCGTCGTGTTCTTTGTGCCTCCTGGGCTTCCTCACTCTGGGAGTAAAGATTTCCTGTAAATAGTATTGTTAGTGATATAAAAAGCGAAAGAAGTTTTTTCATAAAAATCCTTATATTATTCAGCTAGCTCAAAAGTAATTCTGTTTTGCACATTGGGGACTTCAACAGCAACCCCATCGATAACCCTTGGTTTATATTTAAATTTTAAAGCTGCCTCCACTGATGCTCTCTCAAAGACAGAATTTGAACAATCAACACCATACGCGTCTCTAGTTGCGCCATTAGGCATCACTGTAAACTCAACAATACAGTAACCCTCAATACCCATTCTGAGTGCTCTTGCAGGATAAACCGGAGCAACTTTAACGAT
>JAYPDM010000004.1:41000-69429 GCA_038125265.1 Gammaproteobacteria bacterium | reverse complement strand
GCAATGAGAAGCTGCATGATGAAAAAAAGAGCAAAAGTTATCGCTGACCCTACACCAAGTGACAATGCATATCTTGCTATCATAATTCTATCCCCTAATAATTACTTAAAATCAGTATATTAAAAATACTCAAAATACTCAAAATTATGGCACTGCAGCAGCAATGGTAATATTATCAACCCCTGCTGCCTTAGCTGCGTCCATCACAGCTATGACAAATTGATTAGATGCTTCAGTATCAGCCTGGATAACAACCCCACCTTCTGGATTTTCAGCTCTAATCCTCTCAATGGCAGGCCTCACACCCTCAATACCCACTTCACTTCTATCAACCCAGATTTCGTTATTTCCTGTCACAGCAACAAAAATACTTCCAGAATCTGGAGTAAATGCTGTTTGAGCATCAGGCCTGTTTACTTCAGCACCAGGCTCTTTGACAAAAACTGCTGTAACAATAAAGAAAATAAGCATGATGAAAACAACATCAAGCATGGGAGTGAGATTAATCTCTGTTTCTTCCTCTTCATTGAGCTGCTCTCGAATATTTCTCATATTACTGCCCTCCCGCGATAGATATATTAAATACACCAGCGAGTCTTGATGCATCCATAACACCCACTAATGTTTCTGCAGATGAATCCGGTGCAGCTTGTACAACAACTGGCCGATCTGGATTTTCTGCATATAGTCTTGTGATATTAGCGCTGACTGCACGAGGATCAACAATCCTATTATCGATCCAAATATCATCAGTATCATCAATGATTACTAGGATTGCACCCTCTTCATTTGAAACAACCTGAGGTTGATCTTGATCAGGTCGATTTACATCAAGTCCAGTTTCTCTAATAAAAGAGGCAGTTACTATGAAGAATATGAGCATGATAAAAACAACATCTAACATAGGTGTTAGGTTGATTTCATTCTCCTCTTGTTCCATCTGTATATTTGTAATTGAATTTTTTCTCATAAATTTCTACTTATAAAAAATTACCTATCCATTGACAAACCATCCTCAAGACGGTTCATTTCACCTTTTACTGATCTTGTTAATATCGTAACAAAAAATACTCCTGAAAGTGCACCCACCATACCTGCCATGGTTGGAATGGTCGCTCTTGATACACCGGCAGCCATAGACCTTGCGTTACTGGTACCTGACACTGCCATCACTTCGAATACACTTATCATCCCAGTTACAGTTCCCATTAAGCCTAATAATGGGCACAAGGCAACTAGCGTTTGTATCATTGGCAGGTAAGCTTCAGCAACCATTTTTACTTCTGATATTAAGCACTCTCTTATTTGGTGTGCATGCCAACTTTTATGCTCAGCTCTGGAATTCCAGGTTTCAAATGCGCCAGAAATAGCGTCTTTTAAACCCGTTCTAAAATACATAAGTCTCTCGAGAATTAAGATCCACATAAGAAAGATAACAACACCAATCCATCTTAGAACAGGACCCCCTAGTTCTAAAAAATCGCGGATTGCTTCGAATGCGTCAACTAAAGATTGCATAATTTCCCCTTTTGGAAAAAATGAGATGCCCCTATTTAAAGAGGCATCTCTATTTTAATTAAGCACCCTCAGCTCTTCTTGCAACAAGTCCAGCACTTTGTTCTTGAAGAACTTGAGTAATAGACTTACTTCTACCACTTACGATGGTATGAAGAAGAACAGTTGGTATGGCAACTACAAGACCAAGCACAGTCGTTACAAGGGCTTGAGAAATACCTCCTGCCATAGTTCTTGGATCACCTGTACCAAAAAGTGTAATCGCTTGGAAAGTATTAATCATACCGGTAACCGTTCCTAACAGACCCATAAGAGGAGCAACTACTGATATAACTTTTATAAACAAAATACCTCTTTGTAGAGGCGGCATTTCTTTCAAAATAGCCTCACCGAGTTTTAGCTCGAGGCTTTCTACATCAGCAGATGGGTTTTCGTTATAGATCTTTAGAACACGACCCAGTGCATTTCCTTCATCAGGTGTTGAGCTCTTAAGTTGTGCTTTAACTTTCTGTCCTGCAAGTGTAAGAGAAACAAGTCTCTCAAGTGCTATAAGCACACCAACTGCACCAAGACATAAAATCACATAACCCACAAGTCCACCTTGTCCAATTCTCTCACCGAGATTAGGTGATTGAACAAATGCAGCCAAGATCACACCTCTTGTAGGATCTAATCCAAACGGAGCAAAACCATCAACAGATTCAAGAAGATCTGCTGTACTGTTAGTAAACCTTGATTGCTCAGGCTGTCTTTGCAGTTCAGACACAGAGTTTGTGTCTGGGTTATGCTGCAGATATCTTCCATTAGCAGCAATATTAAAAGCACCGACTCTTACTATATTTTCATTAGCAAGCTCACCATCAGCAGTCACCAATTGAAAGTTAGGAATTAGCTTAACTTTACCTAATTCGGTTGCCTCTCTTTGAAGCTCAAACCATAGTCTTTCAATTTCTTCAATTGAAGCTAATTGAGAAGTACTACCCATTTTTGCAGCAAGCTCAGTTAAGAAATCACCTCTGTCAGGGAACTCAATATTAGTAAGGGAATTTTGAAATTGAGCCCTAGCATCTCCAGCAACTTGCTGAAGCACACCAAAGATTTCTCTTAAAGAACCAAGCCTTGTATCTAATTGTTCTTGAACATCAGCTAATAATAGCTCATTAGCTTCAAACTCATCTTCTAATTGTGTGCTTAGATTTTCTTGTCTTGTCCGCTCAGCATTAGCATCAGCTAACAATTGAGTCTGAGCAGCTTGATCTGACATAAAGATTCTCATTCTTTCAGCTTCAAGTGCAGCATCTCTACCGGCAGCTTGTTCAACCAAAGCAAGAAGTTCTTGCAACGTTGTAGCTTCTTCTTCCTGAGCATTAACGTTAACAGCAAACAAAGAAGAAACTAAAAATAAAATTGTAAATTTTGAAATTAAATTTTTCATTATTTAGCCCTCCTGTGGTGCTGAAATTGGTAAAAGCAGAAGATCTGGACCGATTTGGTTTCTCGCAAGTCTAATGCCATTTCTGATCGCATTACGATAACTGCTGTCTACTTCGACCCAACCACCGGATTGAGTATCCCAAGAACCAGAAACTTGGCCATCAGGAGTTTGATACAACAAGGCAACTCGTCCGATTCTTAAAACATCGACTTCACGAGTGTTACCATCGATCACTAATTCATCGGTATAAGCCTCAATAGTTCGACCGTAGTCATTTTCAATCTGCCAAGCTTCCATGACAACACGGAATTTTTCAGCAGCTGTAACGTCAGCTCTTTCAAGCACAGTGGTCAAATTAGCTACGCGACTATTTCTCTCTTCGGCTAAGAACGGAACGTCTAACGCAACAAATTGCTCTAGACCATCAATCATTCTTGTTAATAATGGAAGGATTTGTCTTTCTACAAACTGAACGTTATCAATTGATTCTCTGATTTGACGAAGTGTCTCATTTTGATCATCAATTTGTCTTTGCAATAAAGTATTGTATACAACTAATCCATCAACTTCTTTCATAACGGCTCTGTATTCCTCGATACGTGCTCGAGTAACATCCACAACACCATCGATCTCATCTTGTGCATCTTGGCCCTGCTGGATACGCTGTTCTTCAGCTCCAATTATTTGATCAACATTTTGAGCAAATAACTGCTGTGAAAGAAACAGCGAAAGAGACATGAAAAGAAATGAAATATTTCTTATAAACATAGGTTCCCCTTACTATTGTTAAATTACTAGATAATTAATCTAAGGGTCTTAGTCTAATCTATTTGTTCTAATAATCAAACTTGAAAAGTTATATTTTTTACTTCTATAAATATTCAGAAAATAACAGTAAATATATAGATATAGCCATGCTGGAATACTCTATATATAATACACCCTCTTGATTAAGCTTGATTCTTTACTAAATATAAGTATTTGAATAAGTTTTTTAAGTTTAATTGTTAATAAAATTTATATTAAGTTTCAAATATCTAAATGCGATATTTGAGATATTAGGGGAATTTTTCTATGAAGCTATTTACTGAGAAGGATGTAAAAGAAAACGTATTGGCAGGTGAAAAGATTGCGGTACTTGGTTATGGAAGCCAAGGTCGAGCACATGCGCTTAATTTAAGAGACTCAGGATACAATGTTGTGATAGGCCTTAGACCAGGTGGTGCCTCAAGTAAGTTAGCAGAAAATGAAGGCTTTGATGTTGTACTCCCAAAGGATGCATGTGTTGATGCAGGGTTAGTTGCAATTTTGACGCCCGATATGGTTCAAACCAAGCTGTATGAAGACATTGAATCCAATCTTAAAGCAGGTGCAACGCTTCTCTTTGCTCATGGTTTTTCTGTTCATTTTGATCGCATTAAGCCAAGAGCAGATTTAGATGTCGTTTTAATAGCACCTAAGGGTCCGGGCCATTTAGTAAGAAGGCAATACGATGAAGGTAGAGGTGTCCCCTGCCTAATTGCTGTTCATCAAGATCATACCGGAAATGCTTTTGATCGAGCACTTGCTTACGCTGATGGTATCGGTGGCACAAGAGGCGGTGTTTTAGAAACCACTTTTAAGGAAGAGACCGTAACCGATTTATTCGGAGAGCAAACCGTTCTATGTGGTGGTTTATCAGAATTAATTGTAAGGGGCTTTCAGACCCTTGTTGATGCTGGCTATCAACCTGAAGTTGCATATTTTGAATGTATGCATGAGGTGAAACTCATCGTTGATTTATTGCATGAAGGTGGGCTTGCAAAGATGCATCAATACGTAAGTGAAACAGCTAAATACGGTGATTTAACCCAAGGACCAAGAGTCGTCGATCAAACCACCAGCGATAAGATGAAAGTAGTACTTAATGATATTGAGAATGGAACCTTTGCAAAAAATTGGGTGAATGAGTATGAAGGCGGTCTTCAAAATTACAACAATCTGATGGAAGAAGATCTCAAAAGTCAGATTGAAGTTGTGGGCAAGGCATTAAGGTCTAGAATGAGCTGGTTACAGGAATAAATTAATTTCCGCTCATGACTGAAACTGTAAAAATATTCGACACAACACTTAGGGATGGCGAACAAGCTCCTGGGTGTAGTATGAATCTTGATGAAAAGCTCAAGGTGGCAAAGGCTCTAGAGTCATTAAATGTTGATGTGATTGAGGCAGGCTTTGCAGCAGCTTCACCCGGAGATTTTGAATCCGTATCCGCAATTGCTGATTCCATTAAGAGCTCTACAGTTTGCAGTCTTGCAAGATGCAATATTAATGATATTGATAAGGCATGGAATGCTTTGAAGCATGCAAAAAAATCAAGAATCCATGTATTTGTTGCCACTAGTGAAATTCATAGAAAGTTTAAACTTCAAATGGCTAAAGAAGAAATTATTGCTAAAGCAGTTGAGGGTGTCTCATATGCGCGGTCATTATGCGATGAAATTGAATTTTCACCAGAAGATGCCTCACGAACTGAATTGGAATTTTTATCAGAAGTCGTTTTAGCTGCAATCAATGCCGGTGCAACGATTATTAATGTTCCTGATACAGTTGGATACACAACCCCACAAGAGTTTTATCAAGTTTTTTCTCATTTAAAGACTACAATTAAAGATCACCCTGAAGTAACCTTGAGCGTTCATTGTCATGATGACTTGGGAATGGCTGTTGCTAACAGTCTTTCTGCAGTATCAGCTGGAGCTAGGCAAGTTGAATGCACCATTAATGGCATTGGAGAGAGAGCAGGAAATTGTTCTTTAGAAGAGGTAGTGATGGCATTAGAAACTCGATATAACCATTACGGTATTAAAACTAATGTGACGACTAATAAGCTTTATCCAACGAGTCGTCTTGTTTCAAACATTACGGGTATGTACCCTCCCCGAAATAAAGCGATCGTCGGTGAAAATGCGTTCGCTCATGAGGCTGGTATACATCAGCATGGCATGCTTCAGAATTCTGCAACGTATGAAATTATGAAGCCTGAAGATGTAGGGCTTTCAAAATCTAACTTAGTGCTTGGTAAGCACAGTGGGAGACATGCATTTAATCAGCGAGTCACAGAACTTGGTTTTAATGTGGATGAAGCAAAGCTTGAATCGGCATTTCAAGAATTCAAGATTATTGCAGATAAAAAAAAGGAAATCTCTGATGGAGATATTGAAGCAATTATTTTGTCTTCTGACAAAACAACCGCAGGACCTTGGTCATTATTAGATTTGGAAGTCAAAACTAAAAAAGGTACTCCTGCTAGTGCTAACGTAACATTAATGCACCATGAAAATGGCGAATTAAGCACCTCTTGTGATGGTGATGGTCCTGTTGAGGCAACTTTTAAATGCCTTTCAACCCTCTCGAAGATTGAACTAAAGCTAATTAAGTTTGATATTAAAAGTGTATCTAAAGGGGATGATGCCCAAGGTGAGGTCATTATAACTGTTACCTATGATGGCAAAAACTATCGTGGACATGGAGTGAGTACAGATATAGTAGAGTCATCAGCATTGGCATACATAGATGTAATAAATATGTTGTCATTTAAGTCAGACTCAAAGAATATTGGTTTAGAAATTCCACAAAATCTAATTTAACTATGAAAGAAACTAAATATATTTGGCAAAACGGCAAATTAGTTGCATGGCAAGACGCAAAAGTTCATGTGCTAACACATGCCCTTCACTATGGGTCTTCTGTATTTGAAGGCATGAGAGTATATGATACCAAGGATGGCGGTGTCATATTCCGTTTTACCGATCACATTAAACGGTTATTTAATTCAGCCAAGATTTATCATATTGCGATGCCCTACTCTCTTGAAGAAGTTAAATCTGCATGTATAGAAGTCGTTAAAAAAAATGATCTAGATAAAGGCGCCTATATTAGACCTGTATTTTTCAAAGGATATGGAGAAATGGGAGTTGCAGGAATGATGGACAAACCAGCAGAAGCGGCGATTGCTGCTTGGGAATGGGGAACCTACTTGGGTGATAATGCCTTAAAAAATGGTGTTGATGTATGCATTTCTTCTTGGAACCGAGTCGCACCAAATACGATACCTGCGCTTGCTAAAGCCGGAGGAAATTACTTATCCAGCAGCTTGATAACTATGGAAGCAAGACAAAGGGGCTATTCAGAGGGTCTTGCATTAAATACAGAAGGATACGTAAGCGAGGGTGCAGGTGAAAATATTTTTGTGGTCCATGAGAACGAAATTTATACTCCGCCTGTTTCTAGCGGAATTTTAAATGGTTTAACCAGAGATACAGTTTTAAAGATTGCAGATCATTTAGGGATTAATGTTCATCAACAAAATATCCCAAGAGAGATGCTTTATATAGCTGACGAAGTATTCTTGACAGGAACAGCTGTGGAAATTACCCCGGTTAAAAGCATAGATAACTACGAAGTAGGTTCGGGAGGAAGAGGACCTATTACTGAAAAGATTCAGTCCACCTTTTTTGGATTATTTAACGGCGAAACCGCTGATATCTGGAACTGGCTGGAACCGATTGATTGATACTGGAGAAATCAATGAATTCAATAATTGATAAATTATGGGATGCCCATGTGGTAAAACCCGAAACCGATGAAACGCCAGCAATAATTTTTATTGATCTTCATCTTATTCATGAGGTTACATCGCCACAAGCATTTAGCATGTTAAGAGATAATAACCTAAAAGTAAGACGCCCAGATTTAACTCTTGCAACCATGGATCATTCGATCCCAACATTACCGTTTAAAACAATGCAAGAGCTTGAGCAGATTGCGGATGAAGCACCAGTTAAGCAATTAAAACAAATTATTCAAAACTGCAAAGACTTTGGGATTGATTTAAAAACATTTGATAGTCCTGACAGAGGAATTGTTCATATTATCGGACCAGAGCTTGGTATTACTCAACCTGGAAAAACCATAGTTTGCGGAGATTCACATACAAGCACTCATGGTGCATTTGGTGCGTTGGCATTTGGGATTGGTACAACTGAAGTTGGCCATGTGTTAGCCACTCAGTGTATGTTGCAAAGAAAACCTAAAACTTTTGCCATTAATTTAGATGGAGTATTACCTAAGGGTGCGTCAGCAAAAGATATTATCTTGAGAGTCATTGGAGAGATCGGTGTCGATGGAGGTACTGGATATGCAATCGAGTATCGAGGATCTGCAATTCGATCCTTATCCATGGAAGAGCGTATGACTGTCTGTAATATGACCATTGAAGCCGGTGCAAGAGCAGGTGTGATTGCCCCTGACGACACCACCTTTGAATATCTTGCCGATAAACCCCTATCACCTAAAGGTAAAGACTGGGATGAAGCAATTAATTATTGGAATTCCCTACCCTCTGATGAGAATGCAACTTTTGATAGAGAACTATCCATTGATGTTTCTAATCTTTCTCCTATGGTTACCTATGGTACAAACCCAGGAATGGTTGTCTCAATTGATAGTACCATCCCCTCAGCCAAAAATGATTCAGCATCAAAAGCATTGAAATATATGCACCTTGAATCCAATGCTTCTCTACAAGGAGAAAAGGTAGATGTTGTATTTATTGGTAGTTGCACAAATGGCAGGTTGTCTGACCTAGAGGAATCAGCAAAATTATTAAAAGGAAAAAAAGTAAATCCTTCCGTAAGAATGTTAGTTGTTCCTGGTTCACAGTCCATAAAAGATAAGGCTGAAGCGATTGGCTTAGATAAAATTTTTATTGAGGCCGGTGCGGAGTGGAGAGAGCCAGGGTGCTCGATGTGTATTGCGATGAACGGAGATTTTGTTCCTGAGGGTGGATTGGCAGTAAGTACTAGCAATCGAAATTTTGAGGGAAGACAGGGATCTAAAGCAAGAACAGTATTAGCTAGCCCTATTACAGCAACGGCCTCTGCGATCATGGGTCATGTGGCTGATCCTCGACAATTCATTTAGGTGATCTATGGAAAAAATATCTCATATTAATTCAAAAACTGTTTCCCTGCCCTTGTCTGATATTGATACGGATCAAATTATCCCAGCAAAGTTCTTAACAACCACCACAAAGGATGGTCTGGGCAAATATCTTTTTTCAAGCTGGCGATACGATGATGCGGGCAATCTGATCGAGGATTTCATTATTAATCAAATTGATCCAACAACACATCAAATACTTGTTACCGGCAATAATTTTGGCTGTGGTTCATCCAGGGAGCATGCGCCATGGGCGCTTGTTGATTTTGGTTTTAAAGCAGTCATAAGCACTGAGATTGCAGATATATTCTTTAACAATGCCTTAAAAAATGGATTTATTCCTATTGTTGTTAATCATGAATTGCATAAATACCTTCTTGAAAATTCTGGTGTTGAGATAGCAATTGATATAGAAGCACAAACTCTATCTATTAAGGATTATGATAAGGTCCATTTTGAGATTGAACCTTTTGCAAAATTTTGCTTACTTAATGGTGTAGATCAACTAGGTTTTTTGCAAAATGAAATTGACTTAATTCATGACTTTGAGTCAAAACATGGCAAGTGAACATAAAATAGTATTAATGCCCGGTGATGGCATTGGCCCAGATGTTCTGCACCAAGGTGTAAGGGTGCTTGAAAAAGTCAGCGCAAAATATGGTTACTCATTTGCATATGAAGAATGCCTAATTGGAGGGATTGCATACGATTCTGTAGGCACTCCACTCCCAGATAAAACTGTTGAATCATGTGTCAGCGCCGATGCAGTTCTGCTGGGTGCCGTAGGAGGCCCTAAATGGGATCATATTGAGGTCAAGCATAGACCAGAGCAAGGCTTATTAGGAATCAGAAAGGCTTTAGGTTTGTATGCAAACATTAGACCTGTAATCGTTTACCCTGAGCTGGCTGACGCATCTCCAATAAAAAATGAAATAGTATCTAATACTGATTTAGTAGTGGTTAGGGAATTACTTGGAGGCATTTATTTTGGGAAGCGAGATACCATTGATGATTATGCCTATGATACCTGCGAATATAAAAAGGATGAGATCGAGAGAATCATTCGCTTTGCTGCAAACCTAGCAAATAACAGAAGAAAAAAACTTACGTCGGTTGATAAACATAATGTTCTAGATACCTCTAGACTTTGGAGAAATACTTGCGAAAAATTAATTCGTCAAGAATTTCCTGACCTTGATTTAGAGCATATGTACATTGATGCAGCAACGATGCACCTAATTACCAAACCTAGTTATTTTGATGTGCTTGTAATGGATAACATGTTTGGTGATATTCTTTCAGATGAAACCTCCGTACTTTCAGGATCAATGGGACTATTGCCCTCTGCTTCGTTAAATGAGTCCAAAAATGGCATTTATGAGCCCATTCATGGTTCTGCTCCAGATATTGTAGGTAAGGATATTGCTAATCCTATTGCTTCTATACTCAGCGTTGCAATGATGCTTGACTATTCATTTGAATATATTGATGCAGCTCAGGACATTAGAAATGCTGTAGCACAAGCTATCACTCAGGGCCATCGTACTGTCGATATAGCAAGATCAAACGATCAGAAACCACTAAAATCAAGTCAATTTACTGATCAAGTTTTATTAAATATTTAATATAACTTGCATCTTCCTGGCTTTGTGCTATTGTACTATCACACTACTACACTAGCACATGAAAACAAAAAGAAAAATTAATGTAAAAGAGAAGGTCAGCAACATTGCAAGTGCGCTTAATGATTTGAGTTTTAAAGAATTAGAATTACTGATTTCAGATTTATTTACACCCAATGAAATCGATTCAATTTCTGACCGTTGGGATGTTGCTAAATTACTCAATGAAGGACTTAGCTATCGCGAGATAAACAAACTTACGGGTGTATCAATTACAACCATTGGCAGAGTTTCGCGTTATTTGATAAATGGAAATGGTGGGTACGAAAAGGTTTTAATTAGGAAAAAAAATGGAAAATAAAATTAAAGTCGCAATACAGAAATCTGGAAGGCTATCAGAAGACTCATACAATCTTTTAAAAAGTATCGGAATTAAATTTAATCGTTCAAAAGATCAATTAATTGCCTATGGAACAAATTACCCTATAGAAGTATTGCTTACTCGCGATGACGATATCCCTACTCTGGTAAATGAAGGAACATGTGATATCGGAATAGTAGGAAAGAATGTTTTTGAGGAGTTTAAATTAGAAAGCATAGCAAAGGGCAATAGGTTAAATATTGATGAAATATATAAACTCCCCTATGGGTCATGCCGGCTTTCTTTTGCCGTTCCAGAGAAATCTAATTTAAACTCCTTAGAGGATTTTTCAGGTAAAAAAATTGCTACTTCTTATCCAAACATTGTTAACAATTTCCTCAAAGAGAATAATATTAATGCAGGTTGTATTGAATTTAAGGGATCTGTTGAGATTGCTCCAAAGTTAGGAACTTGCGATCTTATTTGTGATTTGGTTTCTACCGGTACAACGCTTCGGGCGAATGGTCTTATTGAGGCACAAACATTATTGCAGAGTACCGCTGAGATCTATGCATATAGAAATATATCCCAAAATAAGAGCGATCTCGTGAACACTTTTATTGAACGTGTTAATGCAGTTATTAAGGCGAGCAACGCACGCTATATTATGTTGCATGCTCCAAAAGCAAAAGTAGAAAAAATTGTCTCATTAATTCCTGGATCAGAATCTCCAACAATTATTCCCCTTACAAATATAGAAGATAAGGTTGCTGTGCATGCATTGTGTATTGAAGAAATATTTTGGGAGACGCTTGAGGACTTAAAGGCTGAAGGTGCAACATCAATATTGGTTCTACCTATCGAGAAAATTTTAGACTAACCATGAAGTTTTTTAACTGGGAAAATTCAGCAAACATTCAAACTGCACTCTTACAAAGAGCGCCAAATGTTATTGGAAAAAATATTACTGATGAAGTTCAAAAAATATTTAATGACATTAAGAAAAATAAGGATGAGGCACTGCTAAGTTATGCCAAAGAGCTAGACAAATTTTCTGAGAATACATTTGAGATTCCAAATGAATTAATTTTAGATAAATCTATAACTATCGACTCTTCCATCAAAGATGCCATTGATAATGCATGGAGGAATATCTATAAATTTCATGAAGAACAACTGACTAAAAACATAGAGGTTGAAATTGAAGACGGCATTACATGTGGTAATTTAGTTCTCCCTATTCAATCTATTGGACTGTATATACCTGCCGGAAGCGCACCTTTGATATCTACAGCCATAATGCTTACAGTGCCGGCAGTGATTGCTAAGATTCCCAATATTGCATTGTTTACCCCATGCAGTTCATTTGAAAATATTCATCCCGGTATCTATTACATTGCCTCAAAGTATAAAAATATTCGAATGTTTGGTATTGGGGGGCCCCAAGCTATCGCTGCAATGGCTTTAGGGACTCAACAAATCCCCAAAGTCGATAAGATCTATGGCCCAGGCAATGCCTATGTGACACAGGCCAAACGGTTAGCACTTACAGAAACCCTAACTGCCATTGACATGCCTGCTGGACCCTCAGAGGTTATGGTATTAGCAGATGAATCCTCAGATATAGAATATATTGCCTCAGATCTGCTTTCCCAATGCGAGCATGGAATTGATTCTCAGGCGGTATTGATAACCACATCAAGATATATCTATGAGAACATTGAAAAAACTATCAATGAACAAGTAAAAATACTTAATAGAAGCACGATTATTCATCAGGCGCTGGGTAATTCATATTGTATTCTTGTGCAAAATAAAATGGATATCTATCAAATTATCAATGATTATGCACCTGAGCACTTAATTTTAAATGTTGATCAGCCTAGGGAGCTTTTATCAGGTATAAAAAATGCTGGATCCATATTCTTAGGTCCGTTTACACCTGAAACTGCTGGCGACTATTGCAGTGGTACAAATCATGTTTTACCGACTTACGGTTATGCAAATAGCTATTCAGGGTTATCGGTTTTAGATTTTCAGAAACGAATTCAATACCAAGAAATTAGCAGAGAGGGTTTAAATAAACTTAAAAGCTCAATCACCGCTCTTACTAAGGCGGAAGGATTAGATGCTCACCTTAACGCGGTCACTGTAAGGTTGGGGAAAGATGAAATTTGAACTTAAAAATATAGTTAGAAAAGAGGTGCTTAATTTAGCTCCTTACATAGCAGGCGTGCCATCTAGTAATCATTTAAGGCTTCATGCGAACGAGTCGTCAAGAACGCCCGATACAAATCGTGACCAAGAAAAGAATCCTGTTAATCGATATTTTGGTATTGCAAAGATCCTTGAGGATCTCATATGTAAAATATTTGGAATCGATAGGCAAGAATTCTTAGTTACTCGCGGTAGCAGTGAAGGTGTTGATATCATCACCAGAACATTTTGCGATCCTCAAAAGGATTCGATACTCATTTCAACTCCAACATTTGATATGTATCGATACTATGCAGAGATATTAGGCGTAAATGTTATTGATGTACCCCAAGTTGAAAGTCAAGACACTTTCATATTTCCTGTAGATGCAGTCAGCAAGAAGATTAAAGAAAATAGCAATATAAAAGTTCTGTATCTTTGTACTCCAAATAATCCAACAGGAAATTCAATATCAATAGCAGATATTAATCATTTATGTAAATTAATGATGCCTCAAGGAATTGTGGTTGTTGATGAGGCGTATATAGAATTTAGTAGTTCGCCATCCATGATTCAATATATTAAAGAAATTCCTAATCTTATTCTTTTAAGAACGATGTCAAAAGCTTATGCATTAGCCGGTGTACGAGCAGGATTTATATTTAGCAATGAAGATGTCATCAATTATTGCAGTAGAGTTGTTCCACCCTATTCTTGTCCGATCACGACACAGGAACAAATTATACTGGCACTTCAAGATGCAAATATTACCGAGAGTAGAAAATATATTGACCTGGTGAAAATACAAAAAAATGCAATCACAGTGTCACTGGGAAAGAATAAGCTAATTTCTAATATTTATTATTCCGATGGAAATTTTATCTTATGCAGATTTAAGAATGCTGAAATAGTGCTTAATTATCTTAAAGATAATGATCTATTAATTAGAGGTTTTCCTAATATGAGAAGCCTAAAACAATGCTTGAGGATAACTATTGGTAAAGCTGATGAGATGGATCAACTTGTTGATTTGCTTAAACAACTAGAGAGAAAGGTATGATAATTTTTATTGATCGTGATGGCACATTAATTCAGGAACCTGAATCAGAACAAATTAATTCAATAGACGAAGTTCTATTTATGCCCTATGTTTTTGAGTCCTTACAAAAGCTTTCTCGCTTTGGCTTTGAATTTGTCATAGTAAGCAATCAGGATAATTTAGGAAAAAAAGAAAACCCTCTAGATGTATACAACAATATTAATAAATTTATTATTGATAACTTCAATGCTCAGGATATTTTTATAAAATCCATTTTAACTTGCCCCCATAATGCTGAAGAAAATTGTTCATGCCGTAAACCAAAAATTGGTCTTCTTGAAAACCTTCGTTTTAGCTTTGATAAACAATCAAGCTTTGTAGTTGGAGATCGTAATACTGACATTGAATTTGCAAAAAATATTGGTGTTACCGGCTATTTGATTGGCAAAGAAACTAATTGGAGATCAATAGCAAATCAAATTCTATTAACCAGGCCCCTTATTACAAAAAACAGAACAACAAAAGAAACTAACATAACGATTAATGTTTTAGCAGTAGGTGAAAATGCAATCATTGATACGGGTCTGCCCTTTTTTGATCATATGCTTGAGCAAGTTTCAAAACATTCCGGATTGCCCATGGCTATTAATGCTTTGGGTGATTTGCATATTGACGAACATCATACGGTTGAGGATACAGCGATCCTACTAGGAGAGGTCATCAAAGAGCTTGTCGGTAATAAGGTTGGTATAAAAAGATATGATTTTTTACTCCCTATGGATGAATCAATCTCGTATGTAGCTATTGACTATTGCGGGCGATCAAATTTAGTTTTTGATGCAAACTTTGACAGACCTATGATTGGAAATTTTTCTACTGAGATGGTGGAGCATTTTTTTAAATCATTTTGCGATTCAGCTGGAATAACGCTACATATAAAAAATGACGGTAAGAATACGCATCATAAAATTGAGAGTATCTTCAAGGCTTTCGGTAAATGTTTAGGAAATGCAGTCAGTGTTGTATCTGAAGAATTAGCTAGCACTAAAGGGTCACTTTAATGCAAGCATGTGTAGTAGACACGGGCGGAGCTAATTTAACCTCAATTACTAACGCAATTGAGAGATTAAAAATAGATTTTGTCATATCAGATAAGGCTGCTGATATTAAGAGCGCAACGCATGTCATATTACCAGGTGTAGGATCAGCTAAACCTATTATGGATAAATTAATCAAATGCAATCTAATTGAAACGATAAAAAATATTAAAACTCCTCTTTTAGGAATTTGTCTCGGAATGCAAATACTTTTTGACTACCTTGAAGAGGATGACATATCAGGCTTGGGTGTTATAACTGGACCGGTCTTGAAATTTCCGAATGATTTTAATTTATCAATTCCTCACATGGGCTGGAATCAATTAGAGATTAAAGACAATAACTCGCAGTTATTTCAAAATATTAATACTAAATCATATGTATTTTTTGCTCATAGTTATTATGTACCGATAAATAAATATACAATAAGCGAGACATCATATGGGTTTGAATTCAGTTCCTCAGTCAATTTTAATAACTTTTTTGGTGTTCAATTCCATCCAGAAAAATCTGGAGAAATTGGCTCTTCCATCTTTAAAAACTTTTTTAAACTCTAATGGCTATCAAAGTAATACCTGCGCTTGATTTTATAGATAGAAAAATTGTACGTCTTTCTCAAGGTAAATTTGATCAAGTTCAGTATTTTGATCAATCAATCTATGACTATTTAGATCTGTTTAAAAGATTAAATGCCTCTAGGGTCCATATCGTAAATCTTCTTGCCGCTAAGGGCGAGCCTATGGATTTAAGCTTTTTAGAGGAATTATCTAGATTTAAAGGTCCACCGATACAATATGGGGGTGGCCTTAAAGATATAAAAATTATCAATAAAATCAGTAGTTTATTTAATAAATTGGTCATTGGTTCTATTTTCGACAAATCTTATCAGGATCTTGAGCTATTTCTTGAGTCAATAAATACGAACATAGTCATTGCTGCATTAGATTTCAAACTGGATGCTGACCAAGAGCCTCAATTCATGACAAAGGGATGGACCGAGCGTTCTGATCATAAGTTTTGGGATTTACTTCAATTTTTATTTCATCAAGGGATTAATGATTTTATTCTTACGGACATTAGTAGGGATGGAATGATGATGGGTCCAAATTTTAATTTTTACGAAGAAATAAGGCAAAAATTTCCTGATGGTATTATTTATGCATCCGGAGGGGTATCCAATATTCATGATATTGAAACACTAAATTCTATTGGCGTTGACTATGTGATCGTAGGAAAAGCTTTATTAATGGATGAGATTAACATTAAGGAGATAGCACCATACTTGCAAGAAGAATAATTCCCTGCCTTGACGTAAAAGATGGAAAGGTTGTTAAAGGCATCCAATTTAAAAATCATATTGTTATGGGTGACATTATTGATTTGGCCTATTTTTACTCAGAGCAAGGGGCTGATGAGTTAGTGTTTTATGATATTACGGCTAGCCCTGAAGAAAGAGATGTCTCTTATCAATGGGTCTTAGATATTGCAAAAAAGATCAATATACCCTTTTGTGTTGCCGGAGGAATAAGAAGCTTATCAATAGCGAATAAAATCCTAAATAATGGTGCTGATAAAATTTCAATCAATACCCCTGCTATCTCTAATCCCTCCCTCATTAGCGACTTAGCGAATCGTTTCGGCAGTCAATGCGTTGTAATAGGAATAGATTCAAAACTTATTGATAGTGATTATTTAATCTATAAAAATACTGGCATTCCTGATAAAGCAAGTACAGCCGGTCTAAAAACTACCGACTGGATAAAAGAGGTTATAAACAGAGGTGCTGGCGAAATTGTTCTCAATTGTATTCAATCTGATGGTACCAAAAAGGGATATGATATTGATCAATTAAAGCTGGCGCGTGAATTATGCTCTGTCCCGCTGATTGCTTCAGGAGGGGCAGGAAAAACTGAGCATTTTTTAGAGGTTTTTAGTCAATGTAATGTAGATGGAGCACTGGCAGCATCTGTATTCCACAAAAAAGAAATATTTATACCAGATTTAAAAGATTACTTAGATACCCATGGTATTTTGGTGAGGAGATAAACATGTCAAATTTTGAAATATTTAATGAAATAAACAAAGTACTCGATGAAAGAAAAATATCTAACAATGAGCGCTCTTATGTTAAGAAAATGTTAGATGGTGGTGTGGAGAAAATTGCACAAAAAGTGGGTGAAGAGGCTTCCGAATTAATCATAGAGGCAATGAAAAATGATCCCCAGGGTATGATCTATGAATCCGCAGACTTGCTGTTTCATCTTTTACTACTGCTTAAAAAGCAAGACATCTCATTTAATGCGGTCTTGGATGAGCTTGATAACAGAAGAAAATCTTAAATTAATACTTCCTCTGCAGATCCTCTTAGATTGTAATTTGAGGACATTACCTTTCCATAAGCTCCGGCGTTTGCAATAAGTATAATATCCCCCTCCTCAGCTTTTGGCATCCATCGATCCCTACCAATTCGATCGCCGGTTTCACAAATTGGACCGACAATTGAATATAAAACATCAGAAGAATGATCAATTTTGCTTAAATTAACAATTTGGTGGTAAGCACCGTAAAGGGCTGGACGTATTAGTGAATTCATGCCGGTAGCTATACCAAGGTAGTTTATATTTCCTTTTTCTTTAAGTTGAGTTACACGCGCCAAAAGTATACCTGCATTAGCAACTAGGTAACGGCCAGGTTCAGCAAAAAGCTTAATGTTGTGATTAGATTTGATATTGCTCAATTGCTTATCAAGTAATTTTAAATCTAATGGATTCTGATCCATTACATCAGTGACCGCCAAACCTCCCCCGATATCAATAAATTGAACATTCGTAAAAATTTTTTTAATACTAAGTAATTTTTTAAATAATTCACACCAATTATCAGGATTCTTAATCCCTGATCCTGAATGAGCATGGAGACCAATAATATTAATGTTGTGCTTATTGCAGACATCGGTAATCAAAGGCAGCTTATCCTCAGTAATGCCAAACTTGGAGTAGTCACCACCTGTTTTTACATGCTCATGATGGCCTTCGCCATAGCCAGTATCAATCCTTAAAAAGATCTCTTTATTTTTAAGTGCTTCAGGCCATGTAGAAAAAATGTATTCGTTATCAATCGTTACATAAAATTTCTTTGACAAAGCCCAAACAAGTTCTTCTCTCGTAACAAAATTTGGCGTAAATAAAACTCTATGGTCTTCAATCTTTGGGAAAAGAGTGTAGATTAATTCAATTTCTTTCCTTGAAACACATTCAAACGATGCATTTAATTCATAGAATGTTTTAAGGACTTCTTCATTAGAGTTAGCTTTCATAGAGTAGAAGATATGATCAAATGAATTGAGATTTTTAAGATCATTGAATGATTTTTTTAGTGTCTCTTTGTTATAGACATAAAGGCAATCATGATGCTTCATATGCTCAATAAGTTCATCCTTCTTTATATGCCACCATTGATTTGAAACGTAGTCTGTTTCTTTTGTGGTTGCTAATTGTGTAATTAATTTATTTTTTTCAAAAATATTCTCATAGATACTGTTGATTACTTTATATTCATTTTCGGAATCAATTACTATTGATATGTTGAGTCCTGATGCCGAGTGCGTAAAGAGATAGATATTATTAGATTCAAAAAAATCTAAAGAAGGGTAAATTTTATTAATTAAATGATTGACTTGATTGCCTATAAGCGAAATACAAGAACAATCATTAATTATTTGAAGCTGTCCAAAAGGCTTAAGTGCTGTTTCTATTTCATCAAGCTCTTTATTAAAAAGTGATTGACTTACAGTATCAATAGAGACAGTAATATTTGACTCTGAAGTTGAAATTAAATCTATTGAAATTTCAAATGCTTTAAATACATCAAATACATGAGACAAAAAACCTACCTCTTGCCACATTGTAGGATTATTGATCGATATTACAGAAATATTTGATTTCTTAGCTAGAGCTATAATTTCAGGCTTTGCGTGAGACTTGGCTGAGTCAATCAGAGAGCCATGAATTTCTTTTTCCTTGCTAGAAAGTACAAAAATTGGAATATTTTTCTCTCTACAGGACGGTATGGTTCGGGGGTGAAGAACAGAGCCTCCTGCTGATGCTATCTCTTGTGCCTCATCGTAACTGAGATGCATTATTGGATTAGCATTTGGAATAATCTTTGGATCAATATCAAAAAAACCTCTAACATCAGTCCAAATTTCAAGTCTTAGAGCATTCGTTTTGGAGGCAAAATAGGCACCTGAAGTGTCTGATCCACCTCTACCTAATAATACTGTTTCGTTATTATTATTTGAGGCGATAAATCCTTGGGTAATAAAAATTCCCTGATTATCCATAATTTTATTTACTAATGCTTGATCAAATTGATCGTCAGCTCGTGCCGATAAAAATAAATTTTCAAGTTTAGAATTTGATTCATTCAAGGCTCTTAAATGATTTCTCGCATCAAGAATTTTTGTGTTAATGGCGACGCTATTTAAATAAGCCCCACCAATAACTGATGCCATGAGCTCCCCACTCGCCATCAGTATTGCCTCTTGCTCGATAGAAATAGCTTTAATTAAGTGACAAGATTTAATGAGATTTTTAAGCCTACTGAATTCCTTATCTAAAATGATCACATCAAGATCAAGCTCTACACAAAGTTTTTTATGGATATCAATAATTTGATCTTGTTTTTCAAATACGGATTTATGATCTATGTTTTTTGAAATATTTGAGAGTAAATTCGAAACTCCAGAGATAGCAGAATGAACAATAAAAGGCTTTAATCCATGCTTTTGCCTCAAGATGATGATCTCTTTGATTTTTTCCCATGACTCTCTGTCTTTAACGCTTGTTCCACCAAACTTTAAAACTGTGATAGTAGAGTCTGGAAAACCAGTTTCGACTTTTCCTGGCCAGATATTCTGTTGAGCAAGCATTTATGAGGTTACAGCACCCTGTGATGCTGTCGATACTAATTTTCTATATTTTTTAAGCGTTCCCTCTTCATTACCTTTTTCATAGGGTCGAAACGCTTGCAAACGTCTATCTATTTCATTTTGCTCAAGAAGCAAATCAATTGTCATATTTTCTGCATCAATTTTAATCGGGTCATCATTTTTAATAATGCCTATCAGGCCCCCATCGTAAGCCTCAGGTGAAACATGACCTACAACAAAACCATGACTACCGCCTGAGAATCTTCCGTCGGTAATTAATGCCACCTTATCACCGAGCCCTTTTCCAATAATTGCACCGGTTGGACTAAGCATTTCACGCATTCCAGGGCCTCCCTTGGGGCCTTCATTACGAATAACAATGACATGTCCAGGGTTTACAGCATCACCAAGTATCCCATTTAAAGCATCTTCTTCTGACTCAAAAACTATGGCCCTACCTTCAAATGAAAGCCCTTCTTTGCCTGATATTTTTGCAACAGCACCATCGGGTGCAATGTTTCCTTTTAAAATAGCCAAATGCGAAGTTTTTTTAATCGGATCATCAAAGTCACGAATAATGTCTTGTCCCTCTGGGTATGATTGGGTAAGGCTTAAATTCTCAGCAATCGTTTTACCTGTAACGGTAAGGCAATCACCATGAAGTAAGCCTCTATCTAATAAATTTTTCATTAATGGCTGAATACCACCAATTCTTATTAATTCTGACATAAGATACTTACCGCTTGGCTTTAAATCACCTAAAACAGGTACATTCTTGCCAATCCTTTCAAAGTCCTCTAGAGAAAGCTTTACCTTCGCTTCATGAGCGATTGCTAAAAGATGCAATACAGCATTTGTAGATCCACCCAATGCAATAATCATTGTGATTGCATTTTCAAAAGCTTTTTTGGTTAGAATATCTCTTGGTAAGATCTGATTATTCACTAGCTCTACTACCGCCCTTCCCGCAATGGCGCAATCATCTATTTTATCTGCTGATACAGCTTCTTGAGCTGAGCTGTTAGGAATAGATAGACCCATAGCCTCAACTGCAGATGCCATGGTGTTTGCAGTATACATTCCGGCACATGATCCAGGGCCAGGTATGGATGTTTTTTCAACTTCTAATAATTGATTATGATCGATTTTTCCAGCTGCCAGAGCGCCTACTGCCTCAAAAACTGCTACGATATCTCTACCTTTAGCACCTGGTTGAATGGTTCCACCATAAACAAATATTGACGGCCTATTCAATCGAGCGATTGCCATAACGCAAGCTGGTATATTTTTATCACAGCCTCCAATAGCTACTAGTCCATCGTATCCCTGTCCAGCAACGACAGTCTCAATAGAATCCGCAATGACTTCTCTTGAAACAAGAGAGTAGCGCATGCCTGGTGTACCCATAGATATACCATCTGATACAGTAATGGTATTAAAAATTACACCTTTGCCACCGTTAGAATTACAACCCAGCTCTACATTTTCAGCGAGTCTATTAATATGCATATTGCACGGAGTAACCATTGCCCAGGTTGATGCAATACCAATTTGTGGCTTTTGGAAGTCCTCATCATTAAAACCAACTGCCCTAAGCATAGAGCGACTGGGTGATTGTTTATCACCATCGACTACAATTGAAGAATACTTTCTATTTTTGCTCATAATTTAAATGGTCGGGGCGACTGGATTCGAACCAGCGACCCCTTGCACCCCATGCAAGTGCGCTACCAAGCTGCGCCACGCCCCGCTTGAAAAAAGCTATTATAATGCAAATTTAACGTCTAAGTGATTTTAAAACTTCTTCGAGCTCACGACGTATTTGTTTAACCAAGTCGATATTTTGCTCATTTGATGATTTATTTTCTGGGCTAGAAAGTTTTTGAACTGCGCCACCAATAGTAAAACCTTGGTTGTAAAGCAGTCTACGAATTTCTCTAATCAGTAAGACATCATTTCTTTGGTAATAGCGCCTATTTCCCCTTCTTTTAACAGGCGATAATTGCGGAAATTCTTGCTCCCAATACCTTAATACATGAGGCTTTACATCGCATAAAGTAGAAACCTCACTTATCGTAAAATATAATTTTTCAGGTATTTGCGGGAGATCAGCTGTCTGAGTCATCTGCGAAACCATCAACAGAACCACGAAGTTTATGACCCGCTTTAAACGTTACAACCCTTCTAGCACTAACAGGAATTACCTCACCAGTTTTTGGGTTACGTCCAGGTCTGGAGGATTTATCTCTTAGGTCAAAATTTCCAAAACCAGATATCTTAAGCTGGGTACCTGTTGCAAGCTGATCTTTCATTTCATCAAATAATAAGTCGACAAATTCACTTGCCTCACGCTTATTAAGACCGATGGTATGAAATAATGCTTCTGCAATTTTAGTCTTAGTAACAGTCATTTATTCCTTGTATTCAATATTATGAGACTTTTTTAATAGTTCTTTTAAGTTCGAGATAAATAAATCTATCTCATTATCTAATAGACTGCTTGATTTACTCTGAAGAATCAACCCTAAGCCTATGCTTTTTTTACCTTTTTTTGATTTATCTTCAAAATAATCAAATATAAAACGTTCCTGCAAAATGGTATTCCTCAATGAATCAATGGTATTTAATATCTGGTGAACACTTACATCAGGCCCGCACTGTATAGAAATATCACGTCTTACTGATGGAAATCTGGATATTGATTTGTATTTCAATGGTTTATTTACACCTAATAATGAAGCAATGTTTAGCTCAAAGCCTAGTAAATTGATTCGTTTATCATTAAGGATTGAAGGAGAAATCACTCCAATATAGCCAATTTCTTTGTTATTTAAATGAATGCAGTAGGAATTATCGCTATCAAATAAAGGGTGATTAGAAAGTTCTAGGGTATGGTTATTTAAGGTAAATACTTTTAAAACATTTATAAGTAACTGATTTAATATGACTTCAGAATGATTAAAAATACTGTATTTCTCTTTTTGAATTCCTATGATTGCAGCTAATGAATGTGATTCATTGGTTTTTTTCTTGTTGGTATTAAAGATCGTGCCTTGCTCAAATATTTTTAAGGGTCGTAAAACATTTTTACTATTATATTCAGCATTCTTTATGAGGCTTAATAATAAAGATGGCCTTAATGTGTCAAATTCTTTGTTGATTGGATTGATGATTTGGATTGGGTTTTTATAGTATTGATTCGCCAGCGTATTGCTAACCAGAGATAGGTTCTTGCATTCATTAAAGCCATAATTAATCAGTATCCTTCTAATATTTTGTGATTTTTCTATACTTTGATTGGTATATACAAATTTACTGGCAGGTTGGTTACTGTCTACCTCTATTTTGTTATAACCGTATACCCTTGCAACTTCTTCAATCAGATCTGCCTCAATTTTAATATCATTGCGCCATGAGGGAATGTGCGCTTCATAAACCTTTCCTTTTTGCCTTAAAGTCACTCCAATATTTTTTAAGATTCTTAATATTTCTGCTTTTTTAATATTAGTTCCTAATTGATTATTTGCATCATCAGGATTAAAGATTATTTTTGTTATAGGTGAATTTATTTCAAATTGATTTGCGATATTTACTTCAGCACCGCAAATTTTCTCAAGAAGGTAAATTGCATGTAAAAAAGCAAGTTTAGTGATATTGACATCGACTTCTCTCTCGAATCTCATAGATGCATCAGAGTTCAAGTTAAGCATTCGTGCTTTTCCCCGTATAAAGGATGCATTAAAGTTTGCTGATTCAAGAATAATGGTTGATGTTTTTTTGGAAACTTCAGAAAACTTACCACCCATTATGCCTGCAAGACCAAGAACATTCTTATCATCTCTGATGGTTAAAAAAGATTTATCTATAAGATAATTTTTATTATCAATAAGAGTTAATTCAGTTTTAGATTTATTGATGGCACTGGTAATTTCACCTGTTACTTTTTGAGCATCATATGCATGCATAGGCTGTCCCAACAAGAGCATTACATAATTAGTGATATCCACAACCGGATTTATTGATCTATGACCAAGGCTGACTAAAAAGTTTTTGATTTTACTGTATTCGCTACTAACTGAATTATTGGTTTTTAATGTGATTTCAGCAGAATAAAAACAATTTACACCTATATGCTTTTTAGTTGATTTCTTAAATCTAACCTTTTTACTAAGAATGATATTTTTTAGAAGGTTTTTACTTTTACTAGTATTTATAGATAACTCACGAGCAATGCCTAAATGAGAAAAGCAATCACCTCGGTTAGGCGTTATTGCAATATCAAGAATATTGGCTTTTTTATCAAAAGATTCAACCTCAAGACCTAAATTTGTTAATTGATCACTTACGCTCTTAGGAACAAAATCAATTTCAAAGACAGTCTTTATATAATTTAGATTAATGTTCATGGATTATTGAAACTGTGATAAGAAACGAAGATCATTTTCAAAAAATAAGCGGAGGTCACTGATGTCATACTTGAGCATGGCAAGACGTTCTACGCCTAATCCAAAGGCGTAACCTGAATAAATTTTTGGATTAATATTAAGACCCTTTAGTACATTGGTATGAACCATTCCACATCCTAATACTTCTAGCCATTTTCCTTTCGAGCTTTTAATATCGACCTCGGCTGATGGTTCAGTAAAAGGAAAGTAAGAGGGTCTAAATCTAAGTTCTACCTTACGCTCAAAGTAACACTCAAGAAACGAATAAATCACTCCTTTTAATTGGGCAAAATTTATACCTCTATCTATCACTAATCCTTCAACCTGGTGGAACATGGGGCTATGTGTTATGTCATAATCACATCGGTAAACTGCTCCTGGGGCTATAACCTTTATCGGTACACCATTCTTCTCTATTGATCTTATCTGAACTGGCGAGGTATGCGTTCTTAGCAAATCACCATTTTCAAAATAAAAAGTATCATGCATAGCCCTAGCAGGGTGATCATGGGGAATATTTAACGAGGTAAAATTATAAAAATCATTTTCAATTTCAGGGCCTGATTCAACGATAAAGCCATTGCCAAGAAAAAAATTAGAAATATCATTTAGCGCTAACTCTGTGGGGTGGGCAGAACCAGAAAAGCCATCCATTGATAGCGCTGCTTCATAAGAGATATTTTTTGTTGCACCATTTTTGTTCAGTATGAGTTGATGTTGCTCAAACAGATCAATAAGTTGATTCTTCAGAAGATTAATATTTTGTGCAAATGATTTTCTATCTTCAGCAGGGATATCTTTAATTTTTTTAAGTTGCAAAGTGACGATACCATTTTTACCTAGGTATTTTGCTTTTACCCTATTGAAGTCATGCTCAGTAGAAACTGATTTTAAGTCAGTACTCGCATCTTTGATAAGGGGCGTATAATCCATGACCCTATAATATCAGCTGATTAGTTATAGTGCAGTTTTTGCCTGTTCTGCTAAAGATGCAAATGCTTCAGGATTATTAAGGGCTAAATCAGCTAGTACTTTTCTATCAACATCAATATTTAGCTTATTGAGACCATTCATTAAGCCACTGTATGAAATTCCATTAGCTCTTGCAGCAGCATTTATTCTTACAATCCATAATGATCTAAAGGTTCTCTTTTTAACTCTTCTGTCTCGATAGGCGTATTGGCCTGCTTTTATGACTGCTTGTTTAGCTACCTTAAAAGTCCTGCTTCTTGCGCCATAATAGCCTTTTGCTTGATCGAGTATTGATTTATGTTTATTTCTAGCTGTTACGCCTCTTTTAACTCTTGCCATGGTAGCTCCTTAAACGTTTGGTATCATTTGTTGAATTGACTTGACGTCAGAGTCAGCTACATGCATGGGTCTTCCAAGCTGTCTTTTTCTTTTTGCTGATTTTTTTGTAAGGATATGGCTCCTGTGTGATTGACCACGCTTGAATCCATTAGCCGTCTTTTTAAAGCGCTTAGCAGCACCTTTATTGGTTTTTAGTTTTGGCATATTGCCTCCTTTATAGCCATTTCGATTTCACTAATGGCGACTTATGTTAATAAGTACTTTAATTAATTTCGCTTATTCTATTATTTTTTAGGGGCAAATACCATAACCATTTGCCTTCCCTCAAGTTGTGGCTCTTGTTCAAGAAGTCCAGATGATTCAAGGTCAGATTTAACTTTTTCCATAAGCTCTAGACCTAAATGTTTATGATCAAATTCACGACCTCTAAACCTAAGTGTCACCTTAGCCTTGTCACCAGACTCTAAGAAGCTCATCAGTTTTTTAATTTTGATATTATAGTCACCATCTTCGGTTGAAGGTCTAAATTTAATTTCTTTAACTTGCATTTGTTTTTGTTTCTTTTTATTAGATTGGGCTTTTTTATTTTGCTCAAAAACAAATTTACCAAAATTCATAATTCTACAAACAGGTGGATCGCTATTAGGCGATACCTCTACTACGTCAAGATTTCTTTTTTGTGCTTGTTCTATTGCATCTAGGGTATTCATGATTCCCAGTTGCTCACCATCTTCACCAATTAATCTGATTGATGGGGCTATTATTTCTTTGTTCTTACGAACTCTTTTTTTTGAAGCTATATCATCCTCCTTAAATTTAAAATGGTAGGCGCGAGTGGGATCGAACCACCGACCACCACCATGTCAAGGTGGTGCTCTACCACTGAGCTACGCGCCTTAAAATTCATTGCTATTGTAAACTTCCCTCATGAGAAATACCATCATCCAAAGATATTTGATGAAAGTTTTTTCTGATGTATAACATTCTATCCCTGCATCTTGCTGCTTCCTCAAATCGTAAATTATCAGCATGCTCCATCATTTCTCTCTCGAGCTTATTGAGCTCTTCAGAGATAGAGCTAATAGACTTTCCAAATAAGTGATTATCATTAATTTTTTTCTCATTAACGATCTCAAGATTTATTTTTTTAGTAATTGATCTAGGCGATATATTATTTTTTTGATTATAGAGTTCTTGGATTGCACGTCTTCGGCTCATTTCATCAACTGCTCTTTTCATTGAGCCTGTTTCTTTATCTGCATAGAGAATGGCCTTACCATTGATATTTCTTGCAGCTCGACCTACAGTTTGGATAATTGAACCTTCCGATCTTAAAAATCCCTCTTTATCAGCGTCAAAAATAGCTACTAGTGATACTTCAGGCAGATCTAGACCCTCTCTTAACAAGTTAATACCTACCAAAACATCAAAGCTACCCTTCCTAAGATCTCTTAAAATTTCAACTCTCTCAATAGAATTAATATCGCTATGTAGATAGCGCACTCTAATGCCGTTCTCAGCTAAATATTCAGTAAGGTCTTCAGACATCCTCTTGGTCAAAGTCGTAATTAATATTCTTTCGTTACGTTCAACACGTTTTTGAATTTCTGTAAATATGTCTGAAACTTGGCTTGAGGCAGGCCTAATTTCAATTTGAGGGTCAATCAATCCAGTTGGCCTAACAATCTGCTCAATAACATTATCAGATATCTCAAGTTCATATTTACCTGGTGTTGCACTTACAAAGATTGTTTGTGGACTAGCCCTAGAAACTTCATCAAACATTAATGGTCTATTATCTAATGCGGAAGGAAGCCTAAAACCATAATCCACTAGCGTTTCTTTTCGTGATCGATCTCCTTTATACATACCGTGCAGTTGAGGAATTGTCACGTGACTTTCATCAATGATAAGTAAACCATCCTTAGGTAAATAATCAAAAAGACATGGAGGCGATTCGCCCTCTTTCCTACCCGTCAAATATCTAGAATAATTTTCAATTCCACTACAATAGCCAAGCTCAGACATCATCTCTAAGTCAAAGTTAGTCCTCTCACGAATCCTCTGTTCCTCAATAAATTTTTGTTTTTGCTTAAAATATTTAATCCTAGACTTGAGCTCTATTTTTATTTGATTGATAGCATTTTGGACAACTTTTTTTTGAGTAACGAAATGTGTTCTTGGGTAAATAGTATATCGTGATAACTTAGACTTAATTTCACCCGTCAATGGATCAAATTTATAAATCTTAGAGATCACGTTATCATCAAAAAAGATTCTAATTGCGCTCTCCTCTTCTTCGGCCGGAAAAATATCAATGATATCCCCATTCACTCGAAAGAGACCCTGAGATAGCTGCAAGTTATTTCGATGGTATTGCAGCTCAACTAGTTTTCTTGATAATTCGCTAGGCTCAAAAATTCCCCCCTGATGTAAATGAAGTACCATCTCAAAATATTGTTTTGGATCTCCCAAACCATAGATTGAAGATACTGT
>JAYPDM010000004.1:13989-40900 GCA_038125265.1 Gammaproteobacteria bacterium | reverse complement strand
GGCTTAAATTTTGACCTTAATTGAAATTGAAGATTATCCATATTTTCATGTAATATTTATCACTCTATAATACAATATCTGTTGTTCCCCGGTAGCTCAGTCGGTAGAGCAGTTGACTGTTAATCAATTGGTCGGTGGTTCGAGTCCGCCCCGGGGAGCCATTAATCTTCATATGAAAAAATTTATCTTAATTTTTGTTTCTTTATTAATGCCTTATTTTGCAAATGCACACCATAGCGAAGCTGCTTTCGCCATGGATCAAATTGTTTCTTTTCCAGCAACTATTAAGGAGTATCGGTGGAGAAACCCACACGTTTATATTGTTGTAGAGACAGAGGTTAATGGCATTCTAACTGAATGGCAAATTGAAACTGGCGCAACGCCCATCATGTCAAGAAGTGGATGGAATGAGTCTATATTAATGCCTGGAGAAAGTATTTTTGTTAGAGTACATCCTGAACGTAGCAATAGAAGAAACTATGCAATGCTTGTTGCGCTTCAGAAAGAGAATGGTTTAGTCCTCTCACAAAACCCTTCCTCATTAATTGAACAACAACCAAGAGAATCAATTTTTGGGACTTGGCGAGCTACACAAGAGAGCATAGATAGATTTTTTCAGAGCCTTTCATCCATGAATTTAACTCAAGCTGGACAAGAGGCCCTCGAGGTATTTGACTGGCAGACACAATCACCTGCCGCTGAGTGCATTGCATATACAATTCCAAGATCTTATGTCGCGTCTAACCTATTTTTGACCAGAATTGTTGATGAAGGTGCTTTAGTTTCTATTGAAAGCGAATATTTTGACGTCAAGCGTACTGTTAATATAACCAATACTTTAAATATATTAAGTAATGATGATTTCTTGCATCAGGGAGTCTCTAGTGGCACATTTTCTGATAATGAACTCATTGTAAGAACTGTAAGCTTTTTACCGAATATCATTGGCAATGGTAATGGAATTCCATCAAGCAATGAAAAAGTTACACTTGAGAGATACTATTTATCTGATAACGGCAGTAGATTACGCTTGGATTTCTCTCTTGAAGATCCCGCTTACATTGAGACCTCTTTTGCTGGATATTTAGAATTCGAGCCTGTTGCCGATGAAAATTTTTATGCATATCAATGCGATATCCAAACATCTAGTGAATTTATGACTTATGAGTAGTCATAATGGCCCATTAAATGGGTTGCTTGTTGTTGAATTAGCAGAAGCTCTTGCTGGTCCCTATGCAAGCATGATTTTGGGTGATTTAGGTGCCGAAGTTATAAAAATAGAGAGACCAGGCATTGGTGACCAATCAAGATCTTGGGGCCCTCCTTTTATAAATAATGAAAGTGCCTATTTTTTAGGCACCAATAGAAATAAAAAAAGCATTACGATAGACCTTAAAAATACTCTTGAATTGAAGCGTCTTCATAAATTGTTGGCACAGTCTGATGTTTTCATAACAAATCTGCATAAAGTAGACAGACAAGAAAAATTCGATATTTCTTTCAAACAATTGTCCGAGAAAAATCCTAAATTAATTTATGCTGCCATCTCTGGTTATGGTTTTACAGGTTATTCCTCTGAATTGCCAGGCTATGATATTTTAGCTCAAGCCTCTTCTGGGCTTATGACCATTACCGGTGAAGATCACTCTAAAGCTGTTAGGTTTCCCACTCCCATGGCTGATATTAGCGCTGGAGTTTATACGGTGATATCTATTTTGAGTGCCCTAATCTATCGTTCTAATTCTGGGAAGGGTCAGTTTATAGATGTATCATTATCAGACTCACAGATGACCTGGCTTGCAAATATTGGAAGCTCCTATTTAAATGCAAACTATGAGCCTAAGCCACTGGGGAATATTCATCCTACCATTACTCCTTATCAGCCATTTATGGCAAAAGATAAATACTTAATAATTGCTACGGGTACTCAAAAGCTTTGGCAAGAGCTATGCAATGCCATAGATTCCCGGGAGTTGATTGAAGATAGTCGGTTTATTGATAATGCCTCAAGAAACAATAACAGAAAGGAGCTCGTTAAAATTATTGAAGAAAAACTTTCCAGTAGAAATGCAATCGAATGGATTGAGCTGCTGAATAAAAAAGAGATTCCATGCGGACCGATCAATACAGTACCTGAGGCACTAACTGATAAACATGCAATATCGAGAAATATGATTATAGAATTAGAGCATCCTGTGACAGGATTAATTAAGAATATAGGAAGTCCCATTAACCTTAGTCTTAGTCCTGTGAGTTATCGTTTTCCACCACCCCTTTTAGGAGAGCATACTCAAGAAATTATTGAAAATTTCGATTTAGATAAATAGCGTATCAATCTCTACCTCAGGCTTGAAGGTAAGCTCTTCCCATGAATAACAAGTGAGGCACTGCCAGTGATGATAAGTAGATTTTGAATTACAAGATTTGCATACAAATGCTTGATTGATTAAAGTTTTCTCTGCGTGCTGACTATCTAAATAATGAGCAATGACTTGACGCTGAAGATCACTTTCAAAATCAATTATATTTAAGAATAACTCCTGCCTATCCTCTTTATGCATGTTTTTGGAAAAAATAATTAGGGTTTTAATAGCGTATAACTTCGATTCTCTCGAATCATTAGCAATATTTTTTATAGCGCTAAGGTATTCGATGTTCTTAAGAGATGACTCTTTTTTTAGCTCCTCTAGTATTAAATGCAAGTATGTAAGGTCTTTAGTAAGTACTTCTTCGATTATGCTCAAACACTTAAGGATTTCATTGTTCTTTAAAAAAATTTTTAGCTCTGTCATTTTAAATCTAAAGCTGAGGATAGATCGCTGAGCAGCCTTTAAAAGCTCTAAAGATTGAGAGATATTACTTGCCTCTATCATTTGATCGATAATTGAACATTGATAGTTAATTAACTGTAGGCCCTTTTCGCCATCGGATATCTCGTGCAACCTTGATACCTCTATAGCTTTATCCCATTCAGACGAGACTTCATAGAGCCTATTCAGCTGAATTAATGATGGCCTATGTATAGGATTAATTGTAATGATCTCTTTTAGCAAAATTATTGCACGATCATATATGCCAGCATGAAAATAAATAGAAGCCTTTTCATACAGTAAATCAATGTAGTTTTCTGATTCAACTGAAATATGTTCATCTAAAAGACTACTAAGAACATCAATAGAATCTGTAAATCTACCTTCAATTTTAAATATGTTAGAAAGCAAGAATCTGCTCTCAATAAATCCGATATCATTCGATTTTATTTGGTTAAAATGAAATATTGCACCTTCATAGTCTTTGCTTAGTAAAGACGTAATTCCCTTATAGAAACTTATAGAAAGATCCTCTGAGCTGGGGTTTTGAAAAAAGAAGAACCAAAAAAGGATCGTTACAGATACGATACCAAGGGTTAACCACAATGTATCAATTGTGGGCATTTATGATTATCAATCCCTGATCGGATAATGAGAATTATCATTCACCATACTTTTAAGCTCTTTACCGGGTTTAAAGTGAGGTACATTTTTCGGAGGCAATGCAACGGGCTCTCCTGTTTTGGGGTTTCTGCCAACTCTAGCTTTGCGGGTTCGTAAAGAGAAACTACCAAAACCGCGTATCTCAATCCTATCCCCACTTGATAAAGAATCGCCTAATAAATTAAAGGTATACTTTACCGCTAGCTCCACATCTTTGCTGGTTAAATGTGGAAGCTTAAGCGCAATTTTTTCAATTAATTCATTTTTAGTCATCTTTATTTAATAGATCGCCCAAGGTTGTTCCTGATACATCTATATTTTCTTTACCCGTCTGATATTCTCGAATAGCATCTTTTTCTTCTTTAATTAACAATGCTTTAATGGATAGGTTTAATCGGTTTTCTTTTTTATCATAACCTATGACCATACAATTTACTTTTGCATCTTTTGCTAATGCATTTCTAGCATCATTAACTCTCTCTGTATTTGAGATATCACTTACATCAATATAACCAGAGATCTCATGCCCATCAATGTTTGCAAGAGCACCCTTTTCTTGGATTTCTGAAATAGTAACTTCTACGGATGAATTTTTAGGATGTGCAGCTAAGAGATTTTTTACAGGATCATCTTCTAATTGCTTGATGCCCAATGATATTCTCTCTCTATCAACATCGATTGATAAAATTACTGCTGATACTTCATCTCCCTTAGAAAAATTTCTAATTTGATCTTCTCCAGTACCTTCCCAAGATAGATCTGATAGATGAACCAGACCATCAATATTATTGTCAAGACCAATAAAGAGACCAAAATCTGTAATAGATTTAATTTCGCCAGTGATTTTATCGCCAATAGAATTTGAGTTTTTAAATTCATCCCATGGATTAGGCTGGCACTGCTTGATTCCTAGGGATATTCTTCTTCTTGATTCATCAATCTCTAATACCATTACCTCAGATTCATCACCTAGCTGAAAATGCTTAGCTGGACTTACATTTTTATTTGTCCAATCAATCTCAGAAACATGGACCAATCCTTCGATTCCATTATCAATTTCTACAAATACACCATAATCAGTAATGTTTGAAACATTACCAAACAATCTCGTTCCAGGCGCAAATCTTCTTTGCACATCTTTCCATGGGTCTTCTTCAAGTTGTTTCATGCCCAAAGAGACTCTATTTTTGTCAGTATCATAGTTAAGTACTACTACTTCTACCTCAGATCCATCGACCAATACCTCTGAAGGGTGTCTAATTCTTTTCCATGAAATATCTGTAATATGTAGCAATCCATCTATACCGCCCAGATCAATAAATGCACCGTAATCAGTAAGATTTTTGATCCTTCCTTTGACAATTGCTCCATCTTGTAGTGTCTTAAGAAGCTCCTCTCTTTCGGCAGAGTTTTCTTGTTCTATAACTGCTTTACGAGACACAACTATATTGTTTCTTTTTTCATCAATTTTGATAACTTTTAATTCAGCCACCGTATTTTCAAGATAGCTTGCATCTTTAATGGGTCTGACATCAACGAGAGAGCCAGGCAAGAAAGCCTTAACAAAATCAATATCTACAGTAAAACCACCTCGAACTCTGTTCTGGATAAGGCCTTTGATAACCGTATTATTTTCATGGGCATCGACTAACTTTCTCCAAGATTCATTCCTTTTAGCTTTTTCTCTTGAGAGTTTAGTTTCGCCGTAACCATCTTCATAAGACTCCAAAAAAACATCAACCTTTTCACCAATCTCAACCTCAAGATTTCCGTCTAAGTCTTTAAATTGGTCAATGGGTATGTGTGCTTCTGATTTTAGAGAGGCATTGAGTATTACAAAGGAGTCATTAATATCAGCAACTGTAGCTTTAATGGTTGAACCAATGGCAATTTCTTGATTAACGATTGATTCTTCAAATAATTCAGAAAAATTTTCAGTCATAAAATAAATTCATTATTTCCTTAAAAAATCTTTTTTTAAGGGTTGTTAAAAAACAAAAGCAACTTCATATTACTTTTTCCTCAATTAGATGCAAAGGCACTAATAATTCCTGATACTGTCTCTTCAACTGAAAGTTTTGAAGTATCAAAAACTTTAGATTCCTTAGTAATTACCAGTGGAGCAATTAATCTTTTCGTATCGCGCTCATCGCGATTTAAGATGTCATCTAAAACTTGCGCTAAACTAACATCTTTTTCTAATAGTTTCAACTGCTTATATCTTCTCTGGGCTCTTATTTCGGGGGGGCAATCTAAATAGACTTTGAGTTTAGCATTAGGAAAAACTATAGATGCCATGTCTCTTCCTTCCGCCACAATAGATGTTTTATTTAATAATGCTCTTTGAAAATTCAAAACTTCGTTACGAATTAATTGGAATTGGGAAATCTTTGATGTTAGTTGTGCATTAAATGAAGTATAGGCATTTTTATGTTTTCTCATTTTTCCATTCTCAATTAAACATATAGAATTTAAGTCTAATGATTGGAACGCATCTATTGCTAAATCAATGATTTCAGACTCTTGGCCAAGACTGTCATATAGCGATGCTGCTATATTTCTATAAATTAGACCACTTTCAAGGTGATAAAAGTTTAAGGATTCAGCGACTAATTTTGCTACAGTGCCTTTACCTGAGCAAGATGGACCATCAATTGCAATTACTTCATTCATAAATTAGTTCTAGTGTTTCAAAAAAATTTGGAAACGAAGTTTTAATAATCTCTGTATCATCAAACTGGAATTTTGTTTTTGCTACTAGACTTGCAATCAAAAAAGACATTGCGATTCTATGATCATGGTATGTCTTTATATTGCCAGGCAGTATTTTTCCGCCAAATACAGTAAGCGAATCATGATTTTCGCTAGTTTGTATATTTATACTATTTAAATTTTTAGAGATCGCTGATATGCGGTCACTCTCCTTTACTCTCAATTCTGCAATGTTATTAATAATTGACACACCCTCTGCAAAGGCGCAGGCTATCGCAAGAATTGGTATTTCATCAATGGCGATGGTAGTCTCAGGAAAGCTAAATTCTGTTCCTTTTAAAGCTGACTTCTTGCATAAAATGTCTGCTACTGGCTCACAATAACTAGAATCAGACGAATGATTAATAGTTATATCAGCCCCCATTTTCTTTAGCATGCCAATTAAGGCGTCACGAGTAGGATTGAGGTTTACGTTTTTAATGATAATACCTTTATCAGAAGCTAAAACTCCTAAAACAATAAAAAAGGAAGCTGATGAAAAATCTCCAGGCACTTTCAAATCTCGATTAGTGAAATTTTTTATCGGTTGGGTCGTGTATGTATGATTGTTATGACTTAGTGGGATGTTCAAAAACTTAAAAAACCTTTGTGTATGGTCCCTAAAATTATTATCGCAATGGATATTTGAAGCATCATTGCAATAAAGCGACGCTAATAGCAAGGAAGTAAATATTTGTGCACTAGGTATTTCAAGCTTGTAATTAATGGGGGTCTTATTAAGTTCAGCGGGCAAGATTTCAATGGGCAATGTGCCATTCGTCGAGGTATTGATCTTAGCGCCCATTTGTTTAAGCGGTAGAGTTACTCTCTTCATAGGTCGCACACTTAATGATGCGTCACCTACAAGCATTGATTTAAATGATTGCATTGAAAGCAAGCCTGTCAGAAGCCTGCATGTAGTGCCAGAATTACCACAATCTATTGGCTTTGAAGGCTCTTTCAATCCATATAAGCCAACACCATCTATAATTACATTTTTACCGTTAATTTGAATATTTACACCCATAGACTTAAATGCATCAATCGTTGCTAATACATCGCCTGAAAGTAAACAGTTCTCAACATTCGCGGTACCTTCACCGATAGATGAAAAGATTATTGCACGGTGAGATATTGACTTATCACCAGGCATCTCAACGGTACCATGAAGATTTGCATCTAAATCTAGCTTAGTCATGCAATGAAGGTATCAGATATTTTGTAGCTGCCAAATGACTTAAAGAAGCTAGATTTGATCTTGACTAAATCTAATAAATCATTGATTTCATTATATTTAGATACGAAGTCAATAAAAAATATGTAATGCCATTTATCATTATTTGTGGGCCGTGATACCAGTTTAGTTAAAGGGATATCTTTTTCTTCAAACGGTCTGAGTATACCTATTAAACTCCCTGCACCTTGGTCATCATCAAGAGAAATTGCAATTGAGGTTTTATAAAGACAATCATACTCAATATCAACGTTAACATTAGCTGCCGTAATAACATTGAACCTGGTAGTGTTCTCTTTTAAGTTTTGAATATTTTCACAAAGAAGGTTTAAGCTTAGCCATTGATTATGTTTACCGGCAATAACTGCAGTATTATTTTCATTGCAAGCTAGTTGTATTGCTTGGCCATTACTGCTGGTAGGTATCAGTTCTACCGATGGTAAATGCTTATGTAGCCATAGATTACACTGACCAATAGACTGAGGATGAGCATAAATTTTTTTAATTTCATTAGTCGTTTTCTCTATTGAAAATATGCAATGCTCTATTTTCATATTTAGTTCATCTACAATTTCTATGTTGTAATCAATGAGACCGTTAAGGCTTTCATTAACAGAGCCTTCAGTCGAGTTTTCTATCGGAATGAGCCCTAAAGATTTTGTATTAGAGATAACATCTAAATATATTTGTGTGATGCTTGAAACAGGAATTTTTTCAAGATGTTCGAATTCTCTGTGGGTATTTGCTAGGTGTTCAGAGAAGGTCCCCTGTGGCCCCAAATAATATATTGAGCTGAATAGGTTCATTTAGTGATCGAGCGAGCACTTAGAATACCATTAATTTTTGAAATTTCAGATATAGCATCATCGCTAACTTTAGAATCTAAATCGACAAGGTTAATCGCAATATCACCTTTACTTACGTTGACAAAATTCGAAATATTTATATTCTTTGAGGCCAACAAGGAAGTAATTTGCCCTACCATATTTGGGACATTCTTATTAATTATGACCAATCTATTTGTAGGATTACCCTCAATAGAAATGTCAGGAAGGTTAACCGAATTCCTAATTGTTCCCATTTCGATAAAATCTCTAATATTTTTGCATACCATTACCGCACAATTTCGTTCCGCTTCATAAGTTGATGCTCCTAGATGTGGGAAACATAATACTTTTGCATTATTCATTAGAGCGGGTTGGGCAAAATCAGTGACGTAACGTGCTAATTTATTCACAAGAAGCGCAGTAAGGGCGTCATCATCAATAATTCCATCTCTAGAAAAATTAAGTATTGTTGCATTATCTTTAATAACACTGACATGCTTTGTATTGATAAGTCCCTTCGTGGATTCTAACAGTGGAACATGGATCGTAATATAATCAGACTTACTAAGTAAATCATTCAGAGAGTTTGCTTTAACTACGTCAGATGATAATTGCCACGCGCTTGAAACTGTAATTGAGGGGTCAAAGCCAACTACTTTCATACCTAATGATAATGCTGTATTTGCTACCTGAACACCGATAGCGCCTAAGCCAATAACGCCCAGTGTCTTGTCAGGCAATTCATGCCCAACAAACTGTTTTTTACCTTTTTCAATATTAGACTTAAGATTAGGATCAGAACTATCTAAATTTGCTACATAATTGGATGCTTCGATTAAATTTCTAGCCGAAGTTAATATTGAGGCAATTACGAGCTCCTTTACAGCATTTGCATTAGCTCCTGGAGCGTTAAAAACAGGTATGCCTAACCCAGATAAATTATCGATTGGAATATTGTTTACGCCTGCACCAGCCCTACCAACTGCAAGTAAATTTTTTGAAAAACTATATTGATGCATATCAGCAGATCTAACCAAATAGATATCAGGATTTTCAGAGTCAGTTTCTTTGAACCCAGCATTAGAAAATATGTCTATGCCAATAGGATCAATATTATTAAGCGTTTTGAATGATTTCATGGTTAGTTGTGTTCTTTCTCGAATAATTTCATAAAATTAATAAGTGCATTGACACCCTCAATGCTCATTGCATTATAAATGCTTGCTCGCATACCTCCAATTGATCTGTGACCTTTTAAATTTGTCAGGCCATTTTTTTCAGCTAACTTAATAAATTCAGCATCAAGATCATTGTTTTTAAGCGTAAATACAACATTCATCTTTGAGCGGGCACTGATCTCAACCGGGGCATTGTAGAAATTACTGTTATCAATAAATTCGTATAGGTTTTTAGATTTTTCACTTGAACGTCGATACATCTCCTCAACCCCACCCGAATTTTTTATCCATTGGAATACTTTTGCTGCGATGTACCAAGCTAATGTGGGAGGTGTATTATACATAGAGTCAGATTCTGACATTGTGGTGTAATTAAGAATCTCTGGAGTACCAATTCTAGCTTTATTCAAGAGACTCTCCCTAATAATGACTATAGTTATACCTGCTGGCCCTATATTCTTTTGAGCGCCGGCATAGAGCAAATCAACATCATCAAAGTTTATTGGTCTACTTAAAATGGTAGAAGACAAATCCGCAACAACCGGGGCAATATGATTGATTTTAGGAATAGTGTCAAACTCAACTCCATAAACAGTCTCATTTGGAGTTATGTGTATATAAGCTGGATTGTTACTAAATTTAATATCATCTGTATTTGGCAAAGTAGTAAAGTTGTTACTTGACTGATCGGATACTGCAACAGCTTTTAATAAGTTACTAGCCTCTTTAAAAGCCTTTTTGCCCCAATTACCGGTAATAATATAATCGGCGGTATCTTCAGGTCTTGAAATATTGAGTGGCACAGAGGAAAACTGCCCCGTGGCGCCCCCCTGCAAAAATAATACTTTAAAGTCATCGGGTATATTTAAGATCTCCCTTAAATCTGCCTCTGAGGTCTCAGCAACAGAAATAAATTCCTTGCTTCGATGAGATACTTCCATAACGCTCATGCCTGAATTATTCCAATCTAATAATTCACTTTGAACATCTTTAAGAACATCATCAGGCAGCATGGCTGGGCCAGCACTAAAATTAAAAACTCTATCAGTCATCATTCATCTCATCTTCGGTAAAAATTATTTTTAACATTTTAGATAGCTTGTCGTTCTCATCTGGCTTAATTAAGGTAACTCCTTGAGTATTTCTTCCTGATTGGGCAATCTCATCAACAGAGATCCTTACTAGGGTACCTTGTGTGGTAATTAACATTACCTCATCTGTCTCTTGCACCATTAAAGCAGAAACTGCACAGCCATTTCTTTCAGATGTGTTAATAGCTATAACTCCTTTTCCTGCTCTGCCTTGAAGCGAAAATAGATTCACCGGTGTCTGCTTGCCAAATCCATTCTCTGTTGCTATTAGAACGTTTGCATCATCTTTTGGAATAATCATAGAGATGACTTTATCATTTTCAGCCAGATTAATACCTTTAACACCTGAAGCTGACCTACCTACTGATCTCACTTTATTTTCATCAAATTTAATTGATTTACCCGATTGGGTGAACAGCATGATTTCATTATTGCCGTCAGTTATTTCTGTAGATATTAATTCGTCATTATCTTTAATATCTATAGCAATAATGCCATTTGCTCTAGGGCGTGAATATTGTTCCAAGGAGGTTTTCTTAACAGTTCCATTTTGTGTAGCGAAGAAAATAAATTTATCATTATTAAATTCATTTACTGGAAGTATTGATTGTATTTTTTCTCCGTCACCTAGTGGTAACAGGTTTACGATAGGTTTGCCTTTACTTGTCGTGCTTACCTTAGGTAATTGATAAACCTTAAGCCAAAAAACCTTACCTAAGCTTGTAAAGCACAGCAGTGTCTCATGAGAGTTGGCTACAAATGCATTGGTAATAAAATCATCTTCTTTTACTTTGGCAGCAGTCTTGCCTCTACCACCTCTATGCTGTTGTCTGTAATTGTCGAGTGATTGTGTTTTTATATAACCGGTTGAAGACATAGTCACAAGCAAATCTTCTTTTGGAATTAAATCCTCAGTTGTAATACTTGATGTGTCTATCTCTATAGATGTGCGTCTCTCTTCACCATAGTTATTCTTAACTTCTATAAGCTCATCTTTGATAACAGCGATTAGTTTTTGCTCATCATTTAAGATTGATAGAAAGTATTTTATTTGTTCAATTAGGGCATTGTATTCATCAATAATCTTATCTTGTTCAAGTGCAGTTAAACGATGCAAACGAAGCTCAAGGATTGCCTGTGCTTGCTCTGGTGACAACAAATAATTGCCATCCTTTAAACCATACTTAGTTGATAAGAATTCAGGCCTTGATAGCTCATCGGTTACAGCCTTTAACTTCTGCTCTATATTACTTGCCTTCCAGATAATCGAAGTTAGTTTATCCTTTGCTTCTGCTGGGTTTTTTGAGCCTTTAATGGTTTCAATGATCTCATCAATATTATGCAATGCTATCAAAAGACCTTCGAGTACATGAGCGCGCTTTCTGGCCTTTCTAAGATCAAAGATTGATCTTCGAGTAACTATTTCTTTTCTGTGATCAATGAATATATCAAGAAGTTGCCTTAGGTTGAGCAGTCTTGGCTGATTGTTGACAAGAGCAACAAAATTTATACCGAAGCTTGTCTCTAAAGGAGTATGTTTAAAGAGCAAGTTACGTATCACTTCTGCGTTTTCTCCCTTTTTAATTTCAATTACAACGCGTAAGCCATCTTTGTCGGACTCATCCCGTAACTCAGCAATACCTTCAATAGATTTAGATCGTACAAGATCAGCAATTTTCTCAATTAATCTTGCCTTATTTACTTGGAATGGAAGCTCACTGATAGTGATAACATCTCTTGAATTATCGTTGTACTCAATGTGAGTTTTTCCACGAAGCTTTATGCTTCCCTTGCCTGTTTTATAAGCATCCTGAATGCCCTGACTTGCAAACATAATGCCCGATGTTGGAAAGTCTGGTCCAGGAATAAAATTTTCTATAAGCTCATCAATAGTAATGTCTGAGTTATCAATAACGGCAATAATTCCATTAATCACCTCTGATAGGTTATGCGGAGGAATATTTGTAGCCATGCCAACTGCTATCCCTGATGAGCCATTAACTAGCAAATTAGGGACCCTTGTGGGTAGTACCGTTGGCTCAAATTCAGACTCATCATAGTTTGGTGCAAATTGAACCGTCTCCTTCTCCAAATCCATTAATAATTCACTGGCTAGTTTAGCCATACGAACTTCGGTATATCTCATTGCAGCTGGGGCATCTCCATCGATAGATCCAAAGTTACCTTGACCGTCAATAAGCATGTGTCTCATTGAAAAAGGTTGCGCCATTCTGACAATAGCATCATAAACAGCAGAATCACCATGAGGATGGTATTTACCGATCACATCACCAACAATTCTTGCAGATTTCTTGTATGGTTTAGAATGATCATTGCCAAGATCACGCATGGCAAATAAAACACGTCGATGGACTGGTTTTAAGCCATCTCGAGCATCAGGCAGTGCCCTACCCACGATTACACTCATGGCATAGTCAAGATATGATTTTTTCATCTCTTGATCGAGCTTAATATCCGTTACATTGTTAGTAATTTCAGTCATTTATTATCAAAAAAGATATCAACTAGAAGAGTTATTTTTAAGGGATACAAAATAGAAAACTTCATTTATAAATTTTATCATAATGGGCTACAATTAATAACTGAAATTCCTTTGTTTTAGCCAAAATTTTGAGGTATTAGCGATTAAAAGCCAAGATTCAGAAATTGAACATTTTTCGTCCCTAAGTGAGCATTGGTGGGACGTAAACGGTCCCCTTAGAACATTGCATGCTATTAACCCTGTCCGATTGAACTTTCTCCGTTCATGTATAGGTGTAGATGGGCTATCCATCCTTGATGTTGGTTGTGGCGGGGGGATATTTTCTGAGGAATTAGCCAAGATTGGTGGCAACATTACTGCAATCGATTTATCGGATGAATTAATACAGGTTGCTTTGAGTCATAGTGCTCTAAATGATTTAAAAATTAATTACCAGGTAAAAGAATTAAAGCACTTTGATAATTCAACTCAATTTGATGTCATTTGTTGTATGGAAATGATCGAGCATGTTGATAACCCAAATGAGCTTCTAAGTGATATTGCCACTCGACTTAAGCCAGGAGGTATACTTATCGGTTCAACTCTCACAAGAACTCCTCTGAGTTTTGCTCTTGCTATAGTTGCCGCTGAGCATCTTCTGGGCATTATCCCAAAAGGAACTCATTCTTATGAGAAGTTTTTACTGCCATCGGAGATAAATACAAAACTTCAAAATCATGGATTATCTTTGTTTAAGACAAATGGGATTAATTACAATCCATTAACAGGACGCGCTTCACTATCAAAGACAATTACATCTAATTATATTTTTGCTGCAAAGAAAAATGATTAAAGCTGTCTTATTTGATCTAGATGGAACCATTGTTGATACTTCTTATGACCTGATTGATGCTCTCAATAGTTTTTTGCGTCAAAATTCAATGATGCCAATCTCTTTTATTAAGGCAAGGGAAAAATGCTCTGATGGAGCCAAAGGTCTACTATCATTAAGAATTGACCAAGATGAAATATCTAATGAAAACATAAATGATTATCTTGAATGTTACAGCGCTACAAATTATTCCAGGTCTCGACTTTTTCCTTTATTTGAAGAATTAATCGACACATTAAGAAATGATGGCATTTCATGGGGTATAGTTACAAATAAACCAAGAAAATATACGATTCCATTACTAGAAAAATTAAATATTCATAACTATGATTGCTTGGTTTGTGGTGATGATTATGAATACAGAAAGCCTGATCCCATGCCCATACTTGAAGCACTAGCAACCATCAATGTAAAAGCTCATCATGCTCTATATGTGGGCGATGCAGAAAGAGATATGGAGGCTGGAATCAATGCAAATGCTCAAGTAATTTTTCTAGATTACGGTTATGGTAAGTTTTTTAAACATAAAGATACTTGTGAGAACGTAGTATCATCACCCAGAGAAATGGTTGATTTAATTAAATTTTTTATTAGACGTGACTGATATATTTCTTTATTTTTTAGCTCTTCCTTCTGCTCTGCTTGTCTTAGCTCTTCTTTATATTTTTATAACCAAAAAAAGAAATACTGCAAAAATTAATATCTCAAAAGAGGTATTTCATGAGATGGAAAAAATTAATGAGAAATTTAACCAAATTTTAACTGAACACCTTAAAAATAATCATGATCGCTTAAATGAAGTAAACAAGCTCTACCTGGAGCAAACTAAAGTCCTTAATGAAAAACAAAGTATTGAATCTAAGCACATTATTGAGCAAATTATAGCCCCTGTATCATTGACACTTAAGCAGACAAGAGAACAATTGGAGAAGCTTGAGCATAGTAGAAAGGAGTCGCTTGGAAGCATATCAGCACAAATAGAAATGATGAGACAAGGAAGCGAAAAACTATTTCTCGAAACACAAAACCTGACGGATGCATTAAAACGGCCTGAAGTTAGGGGTCAATGGGGAGAAATGACCTTAAAAAGATGTCTTGAGCTATCTGGCCTTAAGAATCACTTTGATTTTACTGAACAACAAGCATACTCAACAGAAGAAGGTCGGATTATACCTGACCTTGTAATTCATTTGCCCAATAATAAAAACATCATCATTGATGCCAAAACGCCAATGGATGCGTATCTAAAGGTTATATCAAAAAATCATACAGACGATGTTGAGGCTTTTCTAGAAAAGCATGCGCGCCACCTCAGAGATAGAATTGATGAGCTTGCTAAAAAGGAGTATTGGAATCAATTTAGCGGTTCTGCCAACTTTATAGTAATGTTTTTACCTACAGAGGATATATTGACTAAAGCCATTAACCATTCTCCTGATCTCTTTGATTATGCGTTAAAAAGAGATATTGTGTTATCGACACCCACGACACTCTTAGGTTTATTAAAAACTGTCGCTTATACTTGGGACCAGTCAGAACTTAATGAAAATGCCAAGGAGATTGTAGCGTCAGCTGAAACATTGTATGAGAGATTATCGGTTTTTATTAATCACTTTAGTGACATTGGTAATCGCCTCAATCAATCTGTTCTAGCCTTTAATCGTTCTGTTAGCACATTAAATAAAAGAATTAATCCGGCTTTTAATAAATTAGGTGAACTAATTAATAAGAACGAGGATGTCAAAAACATTGAACAACTGCATGAAAAGGCAATAGATGACACAAAGGTAATCCCTTTTGATAAAAAATGATTACTAATATTGATACATTTGAACCCAGTCCTGAATCTTTGGATGGCAGAAAGATTTTACTTACAGGAGCAACTAGTGGCATAGGTGAAGCACTTGCAATAAAGCTCTCTGCATATAACTGTCACCTCATATTGCTTGGAAGATCAAAAATCAAATTAAAAAAGCTTAGTGAAAGACTCAAAAACTCTAAAGCAAATATTTACACATATACCCTAGATTATTTGAGGGCGGAAGCCAGTGATTATCAAAATTTTATTGATTACATGGATGAAAATTTTAATGCGATTGATGTTTTAGTTCATAACGCTGCCATGCTCGGTGATAGATCACCCATAGCACATTACGATATAGGACTGTGGCAACAAGTTATGCATGTTAATTGTAATGCTGTATTCATTTTAACTCGCTGCTTGATTCCATATCTTGTAAAGGGCAACTTACCAACAGTCTTAATGGTTTCCTCAGGTGTAGGGATTAAAGGTAAAGCATACTGGGGCGCTTACAGTGTTTCAAAATTTGCGATCGAGGGACTCTCACAAATTTTAAATGAGGAATTCAATCAAACTGGAATTAGAGTAAATGTTATTAATCCAGGACCAACAAACACAAATATGCGTGCTAAGGCATATCCAGCTGAGGATAAGTCAAAAATACCCTCTCCTGAAACGGTCATACCGCCTTTTTTGTTTTTTATTTCTAAAGACGCTAAAGATATTTCTGGGATCAGGTATGAATTTAAGACCAATAGTTATATTTCTATCGATTTATAATCAATAAAGTCAAAATGACGAGACCTTAGGCCCTTTAGAGTGATATTGGCATAACCTGTTCTTTTGAGCCTTGATACCTTAATTCCAAAATAGTTAAAGATATTATGTATTTCTCTATTTTTTCCTTCATTGAGATGAATTTCGTAATGATGATGAGACCCTGAGGAATTTTTTAAATTTATACTTTTGGCTTTGTAAGTGACATTATCTACCTTTATGCCTGACTCAATTGATTTGATTTGAGCTAGCGTTAATTTATTTCCAAAGGTTCTTGCCTGATAGATTCTGCTTAAATTAGAGCTAGGATGCATTAGTTTATTGGCAAATTGACCGCTGTTAGTAAACAGCAAGAGACCCTCGGTATTGATATCCAGTCTTCCAATTGATATCCATGAGCGCCCTTTGGTAGAAGGTAGCAAGCTAAATACTGTTTTTCGACCCTCAGGATCGGCCCTAGAACAAATATAACCCCTTGGCTTAAAGAGTCGTAATACCTGAACTGAATCATCTGTGGTTGGATTAATAATTTCGTTATTAACTTTAACAGTGTCATTTTCAGATATTACTTGGCCAGGCTTTGCTTTTGTTCCATTAACAAATACTTTACCCTCTGTAACTAAACGATCAGCATGGCGTCGCGTGTACTTCCCAGATAAAGCTATGTAGGTCTGGATTTTCAATATACTTAATGGACCTGATGTGCCGAGTGATCTTTGGTCTCAATGCTCTCTGATTCAGTCTCAGAATCATAGGAAGTAAACATCTCTTCTATCTCTTCGAGGGGTGGAAGGTCAGAGATTTTCTTAAGATTAAATGAATCTAAAAATTTTGCTGTGGTCGCTAATAATGCAGGCTTTCCTAATGTATCTTTATGGCCAACAACTTTTATCCATTCTTTTTCAAATAAATTTTTAATGATATTTGCGCTGACTGATACTCCACGAATTTCCTCAATTTCACCCCTTGTAATAGGCTGTCTGTAAGCTATAAGCGCAATGGTCTCATACATGGCACGACTTAGTTTTTGAGGTTTTAGCTCCCATAGAGGGATTAGTATCTCATTAACCTCTTTTTTAGTAGAAATTCTATAGCCAGAGGAGACTTCAACAATTTCAATGCACCTGTTCTTATACTCAGCATTAAGCTGGTCGATAAGAATTTTGACTTGTGCACTTGATATGCCCTCAAAGAGCGACATAAGATCTTGAACCTTAAGCGGCTCGTCTGAAGATAGTAAGGCAGCTTCAATAACGTATTTCTCTTCCAAAGCCATAAATTAATTCTGCTTCATTGATAGGTAGATACACTCGAATGGTTTTACCTGATAGACATTAATTGCCAGTGATTTAATCAAATCTAGCGTTGCCAAGAATGTTACAACAACACCTGCCCTACCTTCTTCTTGATCAATTAGTTCTGAAAAACTAACTTTCCCCGAAGACTGCTGTAACTTATCCAATATTAAAGTCATACGTTCCCTAACACTTAAGGGTTCACTAAAAAATTGATGGGGATTATATTGCTCAACCCTTAACAGAACCTCTTGGTATGCCTTGCATAAAAGAGCTATGGAAGTTTCTATAGGTGGCATCACAATGACCCTATTTGAATAAGCATGTACAGCTAAAAAATCCCTCCCAATTTGTGGAAGTGTTTCAAGCGTCTCTGCGGCATTTTTAATTTGTTCGTACTCTTGTAGCCTTCTTACTAAGTCTGCTCTAGGGTCCTCCTCTACTCCTTCATCGGTGACCACTTTTGGCAGTAACATTCGAGATTTAATCTCTGCCAGGGTAGCTGCCATAAGTAGGTATTCACCTGCTAGCTCAAGCTCAAGTTCGGACATCAGCTCAATATACTGTACGTATTGATTTGATATTTCAAAGATGGGTATCTCTAGAATGGAGAGATCTCTATATCTTATTAAATAGAGTAGTAAGTCTAGTGGCCCCTCAAACGATTGCAAAAATACTTTAAGTGCTTGCGGTGGAATGTATAAATCAGAGGGGAGTTGTTCTACAGCCTGACCATTAACGATTGCAATGTGATCTGAGTCGGCTGGATGAGTTTTTAGCTGATCTTCATTAAGAAGCATTAAAATACTCTCCTTATGTTTTTATAATATTATCATAATTATCTATAATTTAAGTATACCTATGAGCACCTTTATTGAATTTTTGCCTATTGTAATTTTCTACATTGGGTACCTAATTAAAGATATTTATTTTGCTACTTCTTTGCTAATACTTGCGATGATTGGAGTTTGCATTTTTGCCTATTTAAGAGAGAAGAAAATAAAACCAATGCTTTTAATTTCTACCCTGTTAGTCTTAATTCTTGGTGGAGTAACAATCTTTTTAAGAGATCCTAATTTTATCATGTGGAAACCAACAATTATTAGCGCGCTGTTTGGTTGTGTATTCATAGGAAGTATTTATCTAACTTCTCAAACCCTTATCGAAAAATTAATCTCTTCTCAATTTAAATTAGAAAAAAAACAATGGAATCTTATGACTTGGATGTGGGGATTGCACTTTTTTGCTTATGCATATGCAAATTATTATGTTTTTGAAAATTTTAGTGAAAATTTTTGGGTAAATTTTAAGCTTTTTGGCAGTCTTACATGGACACTGCTTTTTGTTATCATCCAAAGTATCTGGATTTCTTATAAGGGCGAGTTTATTGGAAGTGAAAGCTCAAATTAGTATCTTAATTGACGAATTAGATGTCGCTGATACTTTCGAAGTAGATGATCAATCACATCTTCATGTCGGTCATGCAAATTCAGGAAAGGGTCACTACTGCATAAGATTAATTGGCTTAAAAGACCCTAGTATTAAGCGTATAGAATTACATAGACTAATTTATGATAAACTTAGCAGCTTACTTGCAACTTCCGTTCATGCTTTAAAAATCGAGGTTATATGAATTTTCTAAAAACAGCAATCATTCTAATATTTTTCTCCTTGTATGCTTGTTCATCAAATGATGATGTTGATACCACCAATATGCCGGATGACCTTCTTTTTATGGTGGGTCAAATTCCAGTCACCGAGGACTTGCTAGATTACTATGCGATGAATGTTGCTCAAACATCTGTTATGGAGCTCTCAGATGCTGAAAGAGAGATGCTGTTATCAGGACTCGTTCAGACTATCCAAATAGCGAATGATGCAATTAATAAAAATCTACCAAGCATACAACCTTCACTTCAAGCAGAGCTTGATTTCTTGCGCATTCAGTCTCTAGCCATGGCTTCATATGAAAACTTCATAATTGAGAATGCCCCTACTGACAATCAATTAGAGGCTTTGTTTGCTGAAAATATTGATCAGTTTTCATCTGATCAATACAAGGCAAGGCATATACTTGTAGAAACTGAGGATGAAGCAAACGAAATTATTAGGGATTTAGATAATGGGGCAGATTTTATCACGCTGGCAGAGGAGTTTTCCATTGGTCCTTCAGCTCCAAACGGTGGAGATTTAGGATGGTTTGGCCCAAATACTATGGTAGCTCCATTTTCTCTTGCTGTTCAGGCTATGGATATTGGTGATTACTCTGATGTGCCTGTTCAAACTCAATTTGGTTTTCACGTCATACTGCTTGAGGATAAAGAAACAGGTGACTCTGGTACCTATGAGAATTATCGCGATGAGCTTACTAATCTATATCAGCAAAGCCTCTTAGGTGATTATTTACAGGATATGGCGCTTGCATACCCTAGAGGTGATAATTAATTTATTAATCTACTAAGTTCGTCTTCATAGACAATATTTATACCCATAGATTGAGCCTTATTAAACTTGCTTCCTGGAGATTTGCCACAAATCAGGTCTGTTGTCTTACTGCTTACCGCATTGGAGACCTTAGCGCCTCGTAGTTCAATCATCTCAGATAATTCTCTTCTATCATATTTTGCAAAGGAACCAGTAATAACCATGATACGACCCTTCAGCTCATTACTTAATTCAGAGAATAAATAATTTATAGTAATTCCGTTTTTTAAACTTAAAGCAATTTGTTCTTGGTTTTCTGAACTAGAAAAATACTTAGTTATTTCCGATGCAATGGTCTCTCCAATATCATCTATTTGAATTAATGTGTCTAAGGATGCAGAAATTAGATGATCTAAGTTTTTAAAATTTTTTGAGAGGGATCTGGCAGTTACTTTTCCTATGCCAGGTATGCCAAGAGCATAGATAAAACGGTCAAAATTAATTTTTTTTGCTGCCTCAATTGACCTTAGAACATTTTGAGATGATTTATCACCCATGCGTTCAAGTTTTGCAAGATCATTAATTTGTAAGGAAAATAAATCTGGCCATTTATTTATGATCTTTAATTCAACTAATTGTTTGATTAATTTTTCACCTATTCCCTCAATATCAAACGCATCCCTTGATACAAAATATTTTAAATATTCAATGAATTGCGACATGCATCGGTTGACGCCTGTGCATCTATAGGCGGCCTCTCCTTCAGTTCTCTCAATTGGCGAGGAACAGGAGGGGCATTTCTTAGGCATAATTATGTCGCGTACATTTTTGGGACGGTCATCTGCTATCACGTCTATTATCTCTGGAATTACATCGCCAGCTCTACGAATTAGAACAAAATCATTAATATGCAAATCTTTGCGTTCAATTTCATCCATGTTGTGAAGTGTAATATTTTTAATCATTGCCCCCGATAAATTTACGGGCTTAATCCTTGCAACAGGCGTAATGGTACCTGTCCTACCTACTTGAAACTCAACGTTCTCAATCTGGGAAATTTTTTCTTCTGATTTAAGTTTGAAGGCAACTGCCCATCTAGGAGATCTGGCAAGATTTCCTAAATCCTGCTGATAGGAAAGATTATTAATTTTAAAGACAACGCCATCAATTTCATAAGGCAGAGATGTTCGTTTTTGAGCTATATTTTCATAGTACTCCATGCAATCATTCAAGCTATGAAGCTTAGCAATCAAGGGTGAAACTGGTAGTCCCAAGGTCTTAATGTAGGTATTGAGTTCATCATAGTAATTGCATGAATTATCTGAAATGAATCCAACTCCATGACAAATGACCTCCACGGGCCTGCTTGCAGTAATCATAGGATCAATTTGTCTTAAAGTACCGCTTGCTGCATTTCTAGGATTAGCAAATACTTTAAGACCACGAGTTGTTGCAAATTGATTATATAAATTAAATTTTTCAATTGGAAAAATAACCTCACCCCTGACTTCTAATTCCTTAGGTAGCTTTTGACCCCTAAGTCTTAAAGGCAAATTACTAATTGTTCGAATATTATGGGTTATATCTTCACCGATTTCTCCATCGCCTCTAGTAGCTCCCAACTGAAGATTTCCTTTGACATAAGTTAAATTCACTGCAGCTCCATCAAGTTTTGGTTCTGCAACTATGCCCTCTTCAAATATTGCTTCAATGTTTATATTTAGTTGCTTGGAGGCACGCTCAAAAAAAGCAATGAAGTCATCTTCATTAAAAGCGTTTTCAAGCCCTAACATTAAGGTTCTATGTTTTACAGTCCTAAATCCAGATTCTATTTTTGGGCCAATACGTTGAGTTGGTGAATTTGACTGAGTAAAGTCTGGATATTTCTCTTCTAAATTCTTAAGCCTTAAAAAAAGTTGATCATATTCATCATCAGATATTGATGATTCATCTAAGAGATAGTAATCATGAATATGCTTATTAAGCATTGTAATTAAATGCTCAATTTCCTTTTGAATCTTATCTGTATTAGCCATAAGTGGCTATATATTCTTGTGTATAATTTTCAACATTATTGCTATTAACAAGAATGTTATTAGCTGTATTTACTTGAGCATTTAATTGTGAAGCAATCGTTAAAGTTAAATTGAAATAGTTATGAAGATCTAACTCTAAGTTTTTATCTACTCTCGTTAAAAAAAATACATACAAACCTTTAATCTCTGAATCGTCATTATGGTTATGAAAAGTTCCTGGATTAATATTATTCGAAATAATAATCTTTGAGTTATTTGTATTATTTAAAGCAAAGACTGAGTCATTATTTAACTTAAACCCATAATCTATAATTATTTTTGTTAGTTCACTATACTTAAAATAATTATTATCTTTAGATTTAACTAATAAATAACATTGAAATTGCTTCTGATTATTTTTTGGTTTATCAATGATTGGTGCTTCTTTGGCTTTATGCTGAGTAGTTTTTTTATTGGCTTTAGTATACTTCTTGAAAAAAAAATTCACTGATACAACTACGATACTTAAAGAGATAAATATAATTAAATATATGCGTATTTCTTCAATCATTCGTCAACAAGACTAACTGCATCCTTCATATTTACAGACACAATTCTTGATACTCCCGGTTCAGCCATCGTTACACCCATTAATGATTCCAGCACTTCCATGGTTGCTTGATTGTGTGTTATCAACAGAAATTGAACTTTTTCAGACATTGCTGCAACTAGTTCACTAAACCTTCCCACATTAGATTCATCTAAGGGTGCATCGACCTCATCGAGAAGACAAAATGGCGATGGGTTTAGATGAAACATTGAAAATATAAAAGCAATAGCAGTAAGTGTCTTCTCTCCTCCAGAAAGCATTGAGATATTATTAATTTTCTTTCCGGGTGGACTAGACATGATATAAACACCAGCGGTAAGTAAGTCTTCTGACTCAAGCTCTAAAAAGGCATGCCCACCTCCAAATAACTTAGGAAAATAATACTTTAATGCTTGATTAGCACCTTCAAACATTTCTCTAAATTTTTCTTTAGTTTCATTATCGATTTTGTTAATTGCCTCCTGAAGAACTCTAATAGCACTGGTCAAATCATCGAATTGCTCATCAAGAAAAGATTTCCTTTCATCCAATTCTTCCTTTTCTTCAATGGCTGCTAAATTAATTGCGCCTAGATTTGAGAGTTTTCTACTAATTGAATCTAATAAATCTTGGTGTTCAGTTAAATTAACAGCATCACTAATTGTTGTTGATACAGCATTAAAAGATATACCAAGTTCAGCTAAATCATCATTTAAATTTTTATGGTTTACTTCGAGTTCTTTATTTGTGAGTGAATTTGTCTCAATTTCATCACGTAATTGATTAATTTTATTGTCGTTTACAGCTATAGAGTCTTCAATTGCTAAAATATTTGAGCTTATTTCGCTTAATTCACTTTTAGACTGAATCACTTTTTCATCTAGCTTTTGATACTCAACTAAAGTGGTATCTAGTTTTATATTTACCTCGTTAAGTTCTAGATTTTTATTATTTAAGGAATTATTTCTTGAAATAAGATTCTCTTCTAGAATTTGTATTTGATTTTCTAGACGCTGAATACCAGTTTCAGTTGATGATTTGATCGTAGTATGTTCCTTGATTTCAATTTCAATTTCATGCAAACGCTTCTGGTTTATAGTGATATCCAGATTAAGCTCTTCAATTTTGCTCATTAGTTCAAGCTCTTGTGTCGATAATTGATCGAGCCTTGCAGCATATTCATCAATTTTATTTTGTAAAATCTTCTTAGTACTATGCTTATCTTTGCTTATTTGTTCCCGATCTAATTTTTCTTTCTCTAATAGGGCTTTTTGATTTTCAAGTGTAATCTTCCGATCCTTGATAGCATCATTATGAGCGATCAGTCTATTTTGTTCGATGATTTGGTCATCTAGGGCCTCTTTATTTAAATCAATAGCCTCCTTTAAAGATTCAATTATTTTTATCTCTTCATCAAGATTAATTTTTACGCCATTGATCTTAGTTGAATCTTTATCTAATAATGCTCTAATACCCTCTATTTCGTCATTAAGGACATGGATTTTCTTTTCTATAGACAATATACCTTCTTGACCGGAAGAAGCAGATCTATAGAAATTCTTTGAAAGCCAAATGCCACTCTTAGTTATTACTGATTGATTTGGTTTTAAGTCTTCAATATGTTCAATAGCCTCATCAATATTCTCAACAGCCCTTATGTGAATTAACTCCTCAATCAAGTAATCAGTGATAATTTTGCTATGGAGCGAACCTGCGGGTATTGTCATTGATTGATTATTTGTAAGATTTTCTAAAGAAATACTTTCATAATCAGAAAGCTCTCTGATAGTTTCTTGATTAATTTCATTATTCAAGAAATAACTGTTAAGCCTATCGCCCAAAACAATATCAATTGCTGATTCCCAACCTTCTTCAACTTTTAATAGATCGCTACAAGATTTTCTTAATTCAAGATTTTCCTTTAGGCTTGAATCAATTTCGGGTTTATTGAGATTTAAAAATTCTTTAAGAGATTCAACTTGACCGATATTCTTGGAAAGTTGTGTCTTTAAGTTATTATGATTTAAATGGAGGGATTCAAGATTCTCTTTTATACCATCACACAAATTTTGATGTTCATTAATATTACTAATCAATGCGGACTGCTTGTCCTTAAGGGCATTAATATCATTCTCGTTGCTTTCCACATCCAAAATAGTTTTTTTCGAAATATCAGATAACTGAGAGTTAATGTCATCTAGGGTTCTATTGATCCTAGAAATATTTTCACTGTTTTGATCAATATCTGCATCTAGCTTAATAAGCTCTGAGTTGTGCCTATTATTTGTAGTGCTGGCTTCATTCTTGGAGGCCTGAATATTTTTCATCTCTTCCGAAAGTAATTCTAAGGCTGATGTCTGCTTATTAAGCAATAAGTTCTTTTCATTAAGCTCTGGATTTAAAGTGTTATCTCTCGTTGAGGAATCATCTAACTTGTTGGCATCTTCGGTAAGCATTTGTCTAGAATTTTCTAGATCGTGATGAATTTTTTCAATATCCTGATTAATACTTTGTATGGTGTCATTAATTAATGATTTCTGAGACTCTAAATTAGAAATTTTTGAGCCAGTTTGATAAAAGTTTTTTTGGAGAGTGTCAAAGACTTCCTGGCTTTCATCGGCCTTTGTTTTAAGAGTTGAAAGTTCAGTTACCAGCTTTATTTTCTCAGTAGAAATTCTTTCTCTGTCATTTCTTAAATTTAAAAGGCTTTGATCTAGCAATTCTTTTTTAGAGTCTATTTCTCTTATTCTTAGAAAAATTATTTCTGAATTAACTTTTAGTTGTTCTTGCTTAAGTTCCTTGTAACGTTCAGCATTCTTAGCTTGTCTTGTTAATTTATCTAGTTGTTTTGATACTTCCTGAATGATGTCTTCAATACGATCTAAGTTCTCTTGTGTATGTCTGAGTCTATTTAGCGTATCTTTTCTTCTTTCTTTAAATTTAGTGACACCCGCAGCTTCCTCAAGATAGGATCGTATTTCATCTGGTTTTGCGTCAATGATTTTTGAAATCATTCCCTGCTCAATAATTGAATAGCCTGATGAACCCAGGCCTGTTCCTAACAATAAGTTAGTTATATCCTTTCTTCTGCAGTTGGTATTGTTTAAATAATAATTTGAGAGGCCGTCTCTTGAGACTACACGTCTGACAGAAACTTCGTTAAATTCTGCATAAGGACCTGAAATAGTTTTATCTTCATTATCGAATATGAGCTCTACAGAAGCAGTTCCAACAGGCTTTCTTGTTTCAGAACCATTAAAAATAACATCTGACATTGAGTCTGATCTTAAATTTTTCGCAGAAGACTCACCGAGCACCCATTTGACTGCATCTATAACATTTGATTTACCGCAACCATTTGGCCCGACAACACCGACTAGGTTGGAATCTAAATTGATAATTGTTGAATCAACAAAGGATTTAAAACCGGATAGTTTTATGGAGGAAAGCCTCATTAATGATAATCAAAGTAATGGTTAAATATATACTTAAATTGTATACTAACTTGCTATTTAATTTATTGATTTTTATGAAATGAGCGATACCAATAACTACCTTGAAACCTTTGAAAATCCTTCACATAATCGTGACTATCTTGTTGAAATAATTACACCTGAATTTACTTGTCTATGCCCTAAAACAGGCCAACCAGATTTTGCAAAAATTACACTTAAATATCAGCCAAATAAACTATGTGTAGAACTTAAAAGTTATAAGTTATATATGCATTCCTTCAGAGATCAGGGTGCATTTCATGAGGCTGTAACAAATAAGATTGCAGAAGATTTAATTGCTCTTCTTAAACCTAATAAATTACAAATTCATGCAGAATTTAATGTTAGAGGGGGAATCTTTACTAATGTAACTGTGAATCATAAATGGGATTAGGTTTGATTAAAATTTACATGTAAATTTTATTGCGTATAATGTCCACGATTCTAAATATTTAAATTTTTATGCCAAAAAAGAAAGTTATAAAAAAAGCTACTAAAAAGAAGATTGTTAAGAAAGCTGCAAAGAAAAAAGTAGCTAAAAAGAAGATTGTTAAGAAAGCTGCAAAGAAAAAAGTAGCTAAAAAGAAG
>JAYPDM010000004.1:13805-13889 GCA_038125265.1 Gammaproteobacteria bacterium | reverse complement strand
AGCTAAAAAGAAGATTGTTAAGAAAGCTGCAAAGAAAAAAGTAGCTAAAAAGAAGGTTGTTAAGAAAGCTGTAAAGAAAAAAGT
>JAYPDM010000004.1:0-13705 GCA_038125265.1 Gammaproteobacteria bacterium | reverse complement strand
AGCTAAAAAGAAGGTTGCTAAGAAAGCTGCAAAGAAAAAAGTAGCTAAAAAGAAGGTTGCTAAGAAAGCTGCAAAGAAAAAAGTAGCTAAAAAGAAGATAGCTAAGAAAGTTGCAAAGAAAAAAGTAGCTAAAAAGAAGGTAGCTAAGAAAGTTGCAAAGAAAAAAGTAGCTAAAAAGAAGGTAGCTAAAAAAGTTGCTAAAAAGAAGGTTACTAAAAAAGTAGCAAAAAAGTTAGTCAAAATAACCAATAATCAATCTGCAGATAAAAAAACCCCTAACAAAAATATTAAGATTGAGCTTAAGCCAATAAAGCCTTATACCATTAAAAAAAATGAATCATATATGAATAAGTCTCAATTGGAGCACTTTAGAAATATCCTTCTTAATTGGAAAAATGATCTCATCTCTGGGGTATCAAAAACAGTTCACTATATGCAAGATGAGGCATCAAATTTTCCTGATCCTAACGATAGAGCAACCCAAGAATCAGAATTCGGTCTAGAGCTAAGAACGCGAGATCGTGAAAGGAAGCTCCTAAGAAAAATACACTCAGCACTTGAGAGGATTTCTAATGGATCCTATGGTTATTGTGAGGATACTGGAGAAGAGATCGGCATTAGAAGGCTTGAAGCTCGTCCTGTTGCCACACTATGCCTTGAGGCTCAAGAGCGTAGAGAGCATACTGAAAGACAATTTAAAGATTCTGACGACAGATATAGATAAAAATTAATCTTCGTCCTCTTGTATGGGTGACTGGTCTACACCTTTCATGCTAAGCCTAATTCTTCCTTGACGATCAATTTCTAGAACTGTGACGTTTACAACATCTCCCTCAGCAAGTTTATCAGTAACTTTTTCGACTCGTTCCTCACAGATCTCACTAATATGAACTAAACCATCTTTATTTGGAAGAACTGATACAAAAGCACCGAAGTCCATTAATTTAACAACTTTACCTTCGTAAATCTTGCCTACCTCTACTTCAGCTGTAATTTGCTCTATTTTCTTTTTAGCAAGTTTACCGGCACGACCATCAACAGAAATTATTTTAATCAATCCACTATCGTCAATATCAATAGTTGCACCCGTTTCCTCAGTGAGGGCTTTTATGACTGCCCCTCCCTTTCCGATAACGTCCCTGATTTTTGAAGTATCGATATTCATTGTGATTATCATCGGTGCCCATTCAGACATTTCTTGTCTTGATGAAGAGATTACCTTGCTCATTTCATCTAGTATATGAAGCCTTCCTGATTTTGCTTGATCGAGAGCAATCTTCATGATCTCTTCGGTAATACCGTCAATCTTAATATCCATCTGGAGTGCTGTGATACCCTCAACGGTTCCAGCAACCTTAAAGTCCATATCACCTAAATGATCTTCATCGCCAAGAATATCTGTGAGCACTTTAAAGTCCCCTGATTCTTTTATCAGACCCATGGCTACACCAGCAACTGGGGCCTTGAGAGGAACGCCTGCATCCATTAACGAAAGGCTTGTTCCGCATACAGATGCCATTGACGACGAACCGTTAGATTCGGTAATTTCTGAGACGACTCGAATAACATATGGATATTCATCCATATTAGGTAGTACAGCTGCGATACCCCTTCTGGCAAGCCTTCCATGTCCAATTTCACGTCTCTTTGGGCCTGACATAAACCCAACTTCTCCAACACAATAAGGAGGGAAATTATAATGCAGCATGAAAGGGTCTTTATACTCACCCTCAATAGCATCAATTAATTGTGCATCCTTACCAGCGCCTAAAGTTGTTACAACTAGTGCTTGTGTTTCACCACGAGTGAATAATGCGGATCCATGAGTCCTTGGCAATAAGCCAACTTCAACACTTATGGGTCTTACTTGATCGATATCTCTACCGTCAATTCTCTTATTTCCAGAGATAATACTTTTTCTAACTACATCTTTCTCAACATCATGAAAAATTGATTTATACTGACTCTCATTAAAAGCCTCTAATGATTCTCTCAATTCTGATGCAACATTTGTTCTGATTTCGCTAAGCTTAGATAACCTCTCCTTTTTATCAGTAATTTGATATGCGTCAGCTATAAGTGATGTAGTTTTTTCAGTAACTGTTTTTCCAAGGCCTTCATCATTAAGAATTGGTGTCCATTCAATTGGCTCAACACCTACCTCTTTGGATAATTCATTTATTGCATTAATAACAACTTGAAATGATTGATGGCCAAACATCACTGCACCAAGCATTATTTCTTCGCTTAAAATCTTCGCTTCTGACTCAACCATTAGAACTGCAGTTGAAGTACCCGCAACTACAAGATCTAAATCGCTAGTTTGTAACTCTTCTTTTGAGGGGTTAAGCATGTACTCATTGTTTATATAGCCAACACGAGCAGCTCCAATAGGCCCCTTAAAAGGAAGGCCAGATAAAGCAAGGGCTGCAGATGTAGCTATCATTGCTGGAATATCAGGATCCACATCTGGATTTAAGGATAGTACAGTAACAATAACTTGAACTTCATTTTTAAATCCATCTTCAAATAATGGACGTACTGGTCTATCTATTAATCGAGAGGTTAGAGTTTCTTTTTCGGTTGGTCTTCCTTCTCTTTTAAAAAAACCACCAGGGATTTTTCCAGATGCATAGTATTTTTCTTGATAATTGACAGTTAATGGAAAAAAATCTTGATCTGGGTTCACAGATTTTGATGATGCGACCGTAGCTAAAACTACAGTTTCATCCATAGATACAATAACAGATGCATCTGTTTGTTTGGCGACTTTTCCGGTTTGAATGGTAACTTGTCGGTTACCAAAATCGAATTTTTTTTCAATCATATTATTCTTTCTAACGGCGTAAACCTAGCGAAGCTATTAAGCTTTGGTAAGATTCAGGTTTTTTTGCCTTAAGATAAGAAAGAAGCTTCCGACGTTTACTTACAAGTCGTAATAATCCAATTCTAGAGTGATGATCTTTTTTATGCACAGAAAAGTGTTCTGTTAATGACTTAATCTTAGATGTCATTAATGCAACTTGGACCTCAGGAGATCCAGTATCATGATCACTCGTTTTATAGTTAGCAATTACTTCTGATTTATTTGCTAGATTTATACTCATATATATTTCAAGTTAATTTCACTGCATATTCTAAACGCCAAAAGGCCTATAAGCAAAGCATTTAAAATAAATTTTTTACCACTTTTAAGGAATTAAAATCGTTAATATGTCCTATACCAATAAATTCATCATTGCTTCCATAAACCCTAACTTTTCGTTGCTGAAAACGATCTATATTTATACATAAGCCATTTTTATATTTTATGCTCTCATCATGCCCTAGGGTTAATGCATCCAGGTCATGAAAAGGGAAATCTAGAGGCAATAGGTATTGGTTAATTAAGTTTTCTTGATCTACTAAATCTATAGCCTTATCTAGACGAAAAGGACCCACTGCTTGCCTCACAATGTTATCTACAACGCCAACGGTATTTAAACTATTTGCGATGTCCTGACCCAAAGTTCGTACATAAGTACCGCTTGAGCAAGTTACTATTAAGGAGATGATATTTTCATTCATCCCAAGAAGTTCAATATCTGAGATTTCAATATTTCTTGCTTTTTTAGGAATATCGATACCTTTCCTTGCATAATAATAAGAAGGCTTTCCCTCATGTTTCAATGCTGAAAATTTTGGCGCTATTTGTTCTTGATGGCCCTTAAAGCGACAAACTATATCCTTTAGAGAATCTAGATCAATTAAGGGAATTACTTCTTCTTTTGTAATATTTCCCTCAAAATCACCCGTATCTGATGATAAGCCTAAATGAATATCAAAAGTATAGATCTTCTTCAAACTCATAATATCTTCGCTAAGACGAGTCCCTTTTCCAATAAGTAAAACTAAAAGACCCGAGGCTAGAGGATCAAGCGTGCCTGCATGCCCAACTTTTTTCTGATTTAATATTTTTTTTGCCTTTGCAACCAGATGGTAAGAGGTACAATTTTTGGGCTTATTTAATAGAAGTATTCCATTCATCAACTGATTGAATTAATTAGCTGCTCAATTCGCTCAGCCTCTTTTAGTTGATTATCAATTTGAAACTGTAGTTCAGGAATTTTTCTCATTCGAATATTTTTGCCTATGGCATTTTTGAGTTTACCTTTAATAGAACCAAAAAATTCAAGGATTTCTCTATCTGAATGCATCTCAGTATGACTGATGTAGAGTTTCAAAATAGATAAATCTTTTGTTAAGTTAATATGAGTAACAGAGGTATTTTTAAGCTCCTCTATCTGACATTCAAATGCCAGAAACGTGTCGACAACCTTACGTAACTCAGCTTGAAGCCTGTCAACCCTTGAAAAAGGTCTTCTTTTAGACAATTTTTCTCTCTATAGTGATGCGTTCATAGCATTCAATTTGATCGCCAACCTTGACGTCATCATAGTTTTTAACACCAATTCCGCATTCGACGCCGGATTGAACCTCATTAACATCGTCCTTAAATCTTCGAAGTGATTCAAGGGTGCCTTCGTATATCACGACATTATCTCTTAGCACCCTAATTGGGTTGGTTTTCTTTACATTGCCTTCGGTAACAAGACATCCTGCAATTTTTCCAAAATTAGGCGATTTAAAGATATCTCTAACTTCAGCAATACCAATAATTTCCTCTCTGACCTCATCTTCCAACAATCCTGATAAAGCAAGCTTAACATCGTCAATAACTTCATAAATAATGCTGTAATACCTTATATCTAAATCATGTTCTTTGATTACATTTTTAGCAGCGCTATCTGCTCTGACATTAAAACCTATCATGATGGCTTTGCTTGCATTCGCTAGTTGGGCATCGGATGCATTAATTCCACCAACGTTATGTGAAATAATATTAACGGTAACATCATCATTTGAGAGGCTCGTTAGTGAATCTCTAAGCGCTTCAGCACTGCCTTGTACATCAGCTTTTATTAGCAGATTTAGAATGGCCTTCTGATTCTCTCCGATATTTGTAAAGGCATCTTCTAGTTTTACAGATTTTTTAGAAAGCCTTAGATCTCTCTCTCTTTCTTGACGAATCTTAGCTACTTCTTTAACAGCCTTATCATCATTTAATACTAAAAGCTCGTCACCTGCTAAAGGAGCACCGGAAAGGCCAATAACCTCACCTGGCATCGATGGAGTAATCCTTTTGATGGATTCACCGGTATCGCTAAATATTCCTCTAACTTTTCCTGATTCATTACCTGCTAACACTGTATCACCTACATTTAATGTGCCGGAGGTAATTAAAACAGTAGCTACTGCTCCTCTACCTTTCTCAATTCTTGACTCAATAATGACACCTTTGCCAGGCGCATCAAAAGGTGCCTTAAGATCTAAAATTTCTGCTTGCAGTAAGATAGATTCTAGTAAAGATTCAATTCCCTCGCCTGTCAGCGCTGATACATTTACGAAAATATGCTCACCACCCCACTCTTCAGGAATGATCTCATGAGCAGATAATTCATTTTTTATTTTGTCAGGATCTGCAGTCGGTCTATCAATTTTATTAACTGCCACAATTATAGGTACCGAGGCTGCTTTGGCATGCTGTATTGCCTCAATAGTTTGCGGCATAACCCCATCATCAGCAGCAACCACAAGAATAACAATATCAGTAATATTAGCTCCTCTAGCCCTCATAGAAGTAAAGGCAGCATGACCAGGGGTATCAATAAAGGTGATACCAGACTTACCTGAGTCAACATGATAAGCACCAATATGCTGAGTTATTCCACCTGCTTCACCTTCTGTTACTTTAGTTTTTCTGATTAAATCTAGGAGAGATGTTTTTCCATGGTCAACATGACCCATGATCGTGACAACGGGGTGTCTAGTTTCAGCAGTCTCTAAGCTATCTGAGGATGCTGCATCAATAATTGCCTCTTCTCTGGGGATAAGATCCTCAGGTTCTGCTTTATGACCTAATTCTTCAACCAAAAGGATTGCCGTATCCTGGTCAAGGTGTTGATTTATGGTAGCCATTACACCCATACCCATAAGGACCTTAAGCAATTCAGAAGATTTAATAGAAAGTTTTTGTGACAGCTCTGAAACACTTATAGTGTCTGGAATTTTAACTTCCTTGATAACAGGCGCTACAGGTTTTTCAAAGACATGTTGAGACTCTATGTTTAATGAAGATCTTGATTTTTGCGCCTTTTGTTTCTTTCTAGCACTAGCGCCCTCAGCAATATGAAGCGTATTATCCCTGGTTTTTTTTGATTCTTTTCTACTACGGTCAGATTCAAGTTTTTGTAATGCCTTGTCTTCATCTTTTTGTTTTTGCGCAGCACGCCAATCTTCTACGTTTTTTCTTTTTATCAGATCATCTTTAGTTAACTCCTCATTATTATCTGGCTTTTTACTATCTGCTTTTTCAATAGACTTTTTTGGATCTTCGGTAACTTTTGGTATTGCTTCTTTTAATTCAGACTTGTCTTCATTCTGTATATCCATTTCCTTTTCATCGGAATCATCAACAGGCACCTGTGCTCTTTTTACATATGTTTTCTTCTTTCTGACTTCAATTGAAACTGTCCTATCCTTACCTGTATTGGTATTAGTTAGCTTCACTTGACTCATAGACTTTCTTTTTAGAGTAATTTTTGAGCCTGATGAAGGTTTTGCGCTATCTGCCTTCTTTGAACGCAAAAATTGAAGTAATTTCAGCTTTGCCTCATCGCTAATAAGGTCCTCTGGGCTTTTTAGATCTATCCCTGCCTCATTAAGATTTTCAATTAGCTTTTCAGCCTCAATCTTTAAAGTTTCTGCAAATTGTTTGACTTTAATATCGGTCATTCTTTGAACCAGTGCGCTCTAGCCTCCATGATAATCTCCTCTGCAAGCTCTGAACTAACTTTGAGCAGCTCCTCTAGCTCATCAGATGCGTACTCAGCAAGATCATCTCTATCATTAATATTTTCATTTGTGAGAACATCAAGATGTTCTGGGGTAAGGGTCTTCATTGAATTAAGGCTTAAGTCTTCTGCTACGTCACCTTCAATGGCTTCTGTAATCAAAATATTTCTTGCTCTATCTCGTAATTCATTAACCATCTCCTCATCAAATTCCTCAATCGATGAGAGCTCTTTCATGGGCACATAAGCAATTTCATCAACAGAAGCAAAGCCCTCCTGTACGAGGATCATTGCAACATCTTCATCAACATCGAGCTTAGACATAAGTGAATTTACAAGTTCTGAAGCCTCTTCCTCACTCTTGGTTTCAGCATCAGCCTCGGTCATAACATTAAGATTCCAGCCGGTAAGGTCACTTGCCAAACGAATATTTTGCCCTCCTTTACCAATTGCTTGGGAAAGCTTATCCTCATCAACTGCAATATCCATAGAGCCGCTGTCCTCATCCACAATAATAGAGACAACTTCAGCAGGTGACATTGCATTGATCACAAATTTAGCTGGATTTTCATCATAGAGAATAATGTCAATCCTTTCTCCGGCAAGTTCATTTGAAACAGCTTGGACACGCGAACCTCTCATGCCAACGCATGCTCCAACAGGATCGATTTTGTCATCCGTTCCAATAACTGCGATTTTAGCCCTTAAGCCAGGATCTCGCGAAGCACCCAAAACATTAATCACACCTTGATTAATTTCTGGCACCTCAATAGTAAAAAGCTCAATTAAGAATGCGGGTGCTACTCTAGAAAAAATTAATTGAGGACCTCTTGCCTCAGTTCTGACTTCCTCTAATATCGCCTTAAGTCTCTCATTGGGTCTGATTATCTCATTAGGTATTAATTTATCTCTTGGTATAAAGCCCTCAATATTAGAGCCTAAATCAATATAAACCCCACCTCTATCTAATCTTTTAGCGATTCCAGAGAAAAGCTCACCAATTCTTGGTGTATACAATTCGCTGGTTTCCAGTCTCTCAGCTTCCCTGACCTTTTGAATGATTACTTGTTTAGCATTTTGAGCAGCAATCCTTCCAAATTCAACTGATTCTATTGGTATCCTTACATATTCACCGACTGTTGCATTAGCATCAATATCAAGCGCATCTTCTAGTCTAAGTTCAATATTAGGGTCTGTTAAATCCTCTGAATCATCTGCATGCACAAGCCATCTTTGGAACGTCTCGTAAGATCCATCAGTCCGATCAATCACAACTTGAACATCCATTTCCTGTCTATTTTTCTTAATTGTTGCAGCAGCAAGAGCTAACTCAATTGCTTCAAAAATTATTTCCCGATCCAGACCTTTTTCATTGGATACTGCCTCGACAACTAATAATATTTCCTTATTCATAACATTTGCCTACATATTAAGATTTGCTTCAATTATTTGATTAAAAGGTATGATTTGATCGTTATTACCGTTTGTAAGAGTAATGCCAGCATCATCAGCGCTTGAGATCAATCCATAGATAGTAGTTACCTCTTTCTCCGCCTTATAAAACTTTACTTTTATACTACATTCAATATGATCGATAAAGTGTTGTTTTTTAAATAATTTACGCTTTAATCCAGGTGTAGAAACCTCCAAATTATAGTTAAAATCTACAGGATATATAACGTCTAAAAACGCACTCATTGCCTTGCTTACAATTTCACAATCAGTAATATCAACACCACCTTTCTTATCAATATCTATCCTTACTAGGCCATTCTTTGCTAAGTTTGCCCTTAAATCAACAAGCTCATAGCCCATAAGCTCAAGCTCTTTGGATAAGTGTTCGAATAGATCTCTCTTGTCCATATAATAAAAAAGGACCTGTACAAGGTCCTTTTTAAAGTCACCATTTTAGGTGATTATAGCGTTAGCAGGTAAATTATGGAAGCTTAAATGCAACGATTGCATCACCTTCTTCTGTAAAGGTTCGGCGATTACCGCCTGCAGCCATAACAATGTACTGAACACCATCCTCCATGTATGTCATTGGGACTGCCATACCGGCGAATGGCAAATCATGCGACCAAAGCTCCTCTCCTGTTCTTACATCAAAAGCTCGCATCTTTTTATCCATAGAGGCGCCCATAAATATAAGCCCCCCATGAGTAGTAATTGGTCCACCAATAATCGCTGACCCCCACTCTAGAAATTCAGGAAAAGTAATACCAAATCTACGAACTAGTCCAAAGGGTCTCTCCCAGACAATTTCTCCTGAATCCATATCAACAGCAGTTAACGTGCCCCATGGTGGCGGTGTACATGGAAGACCGAGTGGTGACCTAAATTCTTCAATCCTGATTCTATATGGTGTACCGGGCATAGGATCGCCATCCTGATTGCCTACACTTTCACCGGGCGTCCCAGAAAATAATTCTTGGTTTGAGTCATCAGGTATAAGATGCGTAACGGTACCAATTGTAAGTGATTTTATAATGACTAAATTATTTACTGGGTCGTAAGCTGCGCCACCCCAATTTCCACCACCCGCAAAACCTGGAAAGGTTAATGAACCTTGAATGCTTGATGGCGTAAACATTCCGTCGTATCTTAGCTCCTCGAATCTATTTCTACACCACGCACGATCTATTGGTGTGATTCCATACATGTCGTCAACGGTTAGCTCTGTTCGCGTGAATGGTTTTGGTAATAATGGGAATGGTTGGGTAGGTGATGTAATTTCACCTGGAATGTCTGAAGTTGGGACAGCCCTCTCCTCAATTGGAAAAATTGGTTCACCCGTCTCTACGTCAAAAACAAACAGATGGCCCCATTTAGTTTGCTGGATAGCGACATCTTTTCGCTCACCATTGTGCTCAATATTAACAATAAGAGGATGTCCGGGAAGGTCATAATCGTATATATCATGTCTAACCGTTTGAAAACTCCAAATCACCTCACCCGTGACAGATGAAAGTGCAACTGTTGCTGAACTATGTGGTATTTCAAAAGTTCTTGTACCGCCATAGAAGTCTGATGAGGCGCTTGTAGTTGGAAGAAATACCATTTGTCTCTCCGCATCACCACTCAGCGTAGACCATACGTTCGCTGCGCCAGATTCGTTGATATATTCAGGCGGTATGGGGTTAAATTCCCAAATCAAATCTCCCGTCCTTGCATCAAAGCCTCTCACAAAACCATCGCTGGCATTGACAGGGCTATCCTCAACACCAACGGCCGCAATGACCACGTCATCAATCACAATAGGTCCGGATGTGGAGTGTCTTGGCCCCTCACCATTTCCATCATAGTCCCAATGTGTGACATACCCAGGATGACCATTATTAGCACCAAAGTCATCACAAGGGACTCCTGTGTTTGCATCAACCCCATAAATATTTCCGTGAACGTCAGATTTATAAACTCTTCTACCGCAGAACTCATTAATTTCATTTGGATCAGATGACTCCCAATATGCCACAGAACGACATCTAGCAACTCTTGGATCTTCATCAATTAACGCATAGCCATCATCATAAGGACCAAATCTCCATACTTCCTCACCGCTTGTTGGATTCACCGCAATAATCCTGTTCATTGGAGAGCAATAATAAAGCATATGATTTGCGTGTATGGGCGTAGCTTCAAGCCAAGCATTATCTCCAGAATTATGGATCCAAGCTACCTCAAGATCAGTCACATTATTGACATTAATTTGATCAAGCTCTGAATACTGTCCCCCACCTACTGGACCACCAAAAGTTGGCCAATCAGAACCACTCTGAGCAAAAGAGGTTAAAGGCAGAGCTAGTGAAAGAAGTAATAATACAAGACGCATAAGAGAACCCTTACCTCATCGCATCAGGAACTTCATCGCCAAAGAATGTATAACATTCATATTCAAGTATCCTGATATTTTCTTCTTGTCTTTTATACAGGGTCATTTCCATTTCCCAAGGCTCACTGTAGGTTTGTGGGTCATTAATCGTTACATGATAATTCATATGCTCCGGTCCGATTAGGGTGTACCTCTCTACAATATGAGCATCTTCAGAATAAAAATTTCCAGATCTATCGAGCCAATTAGGTGCAAGGTTCGTAACATCAACTACAAGCGTATTACCCTCCCAGTGACCTCTGGAATCACCCATATACCATTGAATACCAGGAATGCCTGGATGCTCACTGTTCATATGAATGTTTCGAATAGTATGAACATATTCGTAGGTTAGTACAATTTGATCTTCTGTCTGAAAGATTTGAAATGGGTAAGGAAGATAGTTTGAGCGCGGTACACCAGTCATAAAACAATTCGCTTCCGGATCAAGTGACTCTCTCTGACGGTAATTTTCCACTCTTTGATTAAATGCTGCAGTTCGATAAGGAAGCTCATTGCCTACAACCACACCATATCCAGCAGGTACATTTAATCTTGCCTCATGATCTTGTATATCGTAATTAGCAGTATTTACTGCCTGCCAAACACCCTGAAGGTCGGGTGCTCCCCATAGAGTGCTGCTTGGTTCATAACCCTGACCGGCTAAATAAAGCGGAAATAGTGAGACAAAAAATAGTATTTTTTTAATCATTCTTGACTCCGTTATTGTCTGCTTCCAGCAAATAAGGTTCTTCCATCAGCCAATGTGACATCTTCAGCACCAATAGTATTTGAACCATCTCTTGCCGGTAAACCATGGACGCTTACTTCAGCGCCCACAGGTAAATCACCTTGGGTCCACCCGCGACGATATAAAGAGTTTGCAGCGCCAAACTCAACCTGCCAAATTTCACTATCACCATTATCAGCAGTCACTTCTACTTGAAGCCATGCATGTGGATTCCGCCACTCCATGCTAACGACAGTACCTTCGATTTCAACCTCTTGCGTCATGTCAAATTGCAATGCAATTGAGTGATGCGCAAAGATTGGTAATGCACCTAAAAAGGTAAATGCGAATAAAAAAGCCATAAATTTTTTCATTATTGTGTCTCCTCTAAAACTTCAAGTTCACCATTTTCTAGATCCCATGCAGCAGATAACCTGCGTGCCTCCTCTCCAGAAATAGGCTTGTGAACGTCATATCCAATGTCTTGAAACATTTGCTCGGCAAATGCGTTGTCCTCATAACATGCTTCCTCCCAAACCTCAAAGGTATCCTGATTCCGGCTTCTTCTGTAGGCGAGTGAAATTGTAAAAGGTTCTGTATAGACATTAGGATCATCAACTGTAACTGCCCAATGGATAGTATTTGGTCCTATCATCGTGAAACGCTCTGTCATTAAGGCTTCATTGGTATAAAACCTTCCCCTTTGATCGAGCCATGGTCTTGCATTTTGATTGCGTGTTTCAACTACTAGCGTATTGCCTTCCCAGTAACCTATAGAATCTCCATTCCAAAGCCTAATGCCCTCACCGATATGCTGGTCTCTATCAATATCAATCATTCTAAAGGCGTGTGCCTCTTCACCTTGAACCAAAAACTGGCCAGGAGACTGCATAAATTGATAGGTGCCTGTCATGTACATGGTCGTAGGAATCCCATCAAGTTGGCAGATAGCATTATGGTGTACGTAAGCAGGTCTATTGTAACGCCTTTTAGCTTCTGCCCAGTCTTGTATTGGAACTAAACCGTTATCGGTACTAACGATACCAGTTGAGCCTCCAAAATCATCAAGGGTCACTGGATGAGCCAATATACTCTCGTGCAAAGCTGATCTTCTTCGCCATATACCACTCATATCAGGAACACCGTCTAATGTTCTAGGTGGCTCAAAGTTCTCTGCAGCTTCAAGTGCACACTCATGAAAGTTGACATGATTGTCATCAACACATGGTTCGTCAATATACCAAGGCCTTACCTCTCCACCAAAGGGATTAGCCTGTGCATATAAAAACGATGCTGGAGCTAAAAGCAAAAGAACTAAGAATTTGTGTTTTATCATAAAATCTCCTTTTTATTCCGGTCTAAAAAGCACCTCTGAAAATGAAATTGGCCCTGTGTTGTATTGCAAACCGATATAGCCCGATGTGTGAGTGCTATCCTCTACATCTGCAGTTTGAATACCGTTAACCCATACTTGTATTCGATTATTTATTGCTTGAATTTCAAGAATTGACTCATTTGAACCTACCATGACCTCATTTAAAGGTGCTTGCACCCTTAATATGGAGCCCGTACGGAAAGCTAAATTTTGATTCAAATCAAAAATATTAATCTCATAGCAGGATTCTGCATCAACAAATTCTGAACTCTCACATCGAATAAAAATACCACTGTTCGTATCTGTCGATGCAGTAAAGGTTGCTCTTAAACTAAAATTACCCACAGCAAAATTACTCACAAGAAAACCTGGATCACCGGAGACAGCAGAAACGCTTCCCTCAGACAATTGCCAATCGGCACCGCCTATTTCATTAAAATTTTCCAAGTCATCGCCAGAGAATAATACTGCCCAAGTTGGCTCCATTAATAAGGAAGCATGATTGGTAGTCATAGCAATGTTTTCGTCATTGCTCATGGTGGTAGTCTCTGTTGCACAACCAGCAAATAAAAAAATTATAAATGGAGCAATCTTTTTATACATGGCTAGCTGTAAAGATTGGCTTTAAAGAAGTTAATCGTTCTCTCCCATGCAAGGGAGGCAGCGCTCTCATCGTATCTAGGCGTTGAGTTATTATGAAAGCCATGATTAGTCCCATCATAAAAATGCGCCTCAAATTCTTTACCATTAGCATTAAGAGCTTGCTCATAATCGGGCCAACCAGCATTAATCCTTGGATCATTACTTGCATAATGAATTAATAACGGAGCCTGTAT
>JAYPDM010000003.1:36979-82499 GCA_038125265.1 Gammaproteobacteria bacterium | reverse complement strand
ATGCTCCCAATCCTGTGGTTTTATTTGATATTGATATCAATGGTGAATTACGTCAAGGCTTAGCACAGGCGAGCAAAACCGGATGGGTTTACATACTTGATAGGACAGATGGTACACCGCTCATTGGCATCGAGGAGAGACCGGTCCCTCAAGATCCCAGACAAGCCACCGCTGCTACCCAACCCTATCCTATCGGTGATGCATTTGTCCCTCAGGAGGTTGATATTGCGCCCGAAGGATATCCCGAGCTTGTGAATCAAGGAAGAATTTTTACTCCCTTTTGGACCGAAGGAACTGTTATAAAACCAAGTCATAATGGAGGAGCCAATTGGCCACCAAGTTCTTATAATCCAAATACTGGAATTCTCTATGTTTGTGCAACAGATAGGATGTCTTTTTTTAGGGGCGGTGAGCCAGAGGAAATTCCCCCTCGTCTTGAGGGTCGATTTTTGGGAGGAAGATTTGGAGCAGTACCAAATTTTATCTCTGGAGTATTTGCAGCCATGGATATGACAACCAATAGAATAGTATGGCAACAAAGATGGGCCGACCGCTGCTACAGCGGATCAATCACAACTGCGGGAGGACTTACCTTTGTTGGCAGAAATGATGGCAGGCTTACTGCATTATCATCACGCACGGGTGACTCGCTATGGGAGTTTCAAACGGGTGCCGGTATGAATTCTCCAGTCACAACCTTCAACTACAATGATAAGCAGTATATTGTTGCGTATGCCGCTGGCAATACTTTCGCCGGATCAGAAAAAGGAGATAATTTATGGCTCTTCACAATCGATGGTGGCATCTCAGATATTTCAATGCTTGATAGTATGAGTGGCCTTGAAAATTTTGATCTCTCATCATCGGATATGGCTAACGGTAATACTATTTATGCTTCAGCTTGCAGCTTCTGTCATGGGGTAAATGGTGAAGGAGGACATGGCGGTGGTATTGCGCTTATGAGTGCGTCAAATCCTGGTTATGTCATTGATAGAATTAGAAATGGCTTTAATGCAATGCCTGCTTTTAATGGGGTGCTAAGCAGAGAGGAGATCCTTGATGTAGCGGCCTACGTAACAAACGAGCTCGCAAGTCAATAATTAATGTATATCAGAATTGTAGTGAGTGCCTAGATTGACTCTTTGATTCAATGCTGACTGAGCTAAACTAAGAGAGACTTTTAACCTAAGTCTTGTTCTCAGTAGATCGTTACCCGGATCCTTCATGCCGATTTTATCATCGACTCGTTGAATATAGTTTTGAATCTCATTAATCGCAAACTGCATGCCTTCATCGGTCCTAATGATACCGACATAATCCCATAGAAATTGCTTACAGCTCTTGATAAGTTGATAGCAAAATTGCTTATGCTTTTGTTGTGTCAGATGAGGCTGACTCGTCATTTTATAATTACTCTCAACAGGGCTTTGGTTGATATCTGATGCAACATACAATGCAGAGACCAGCCCTTCTAATAACGAATTACTGGCCAACCTATTTGCGCCATGCAATCCAGAGTTTGAGCATTCACCTACAGCATAGATACCTTCAATATTTGTTTTAAAATTTTCATCAACTTCTATACCTCCGCATGTGTAGTGAGCCGCGGGTGTGATAGGTATAAATTTTTGTTTAACGTTGATCCCACGTTTTAAACACTCCCTAAGGATGTTAGGAAAATGATTCTCTAACTGCTCTAAAGAAACCTGAGTTGCATCAAGATAGACGTATGGGTTTTTTTGTTCAGTCATTTTTTGAAAAATTGCTCTACTCACCACATCGCGCGGTGCAAGCTCTCCGTCTGGGTGAAAATCTTTCATAAATGCATTTCCTTTTAAGTCTCGCAAAATAGCACCCTCACCCCTTAAAGCCTCTGAGATCAAATACAAATTTGTATTCTCGCCAAATAATGCGGTCGGATGAAATTGGACAAACTCAAGGTTTGTTATTTTGCACCCGATCAATTCAGCAAGTGCGATGCCTGTTCCTCTTGCGGGGCTAGTAGTGCGACTGTAAAGCCCTGAAAATCCTCCCGTTGCGATGATAAGATGACTCGTTTGAATTTGATGCCTGTTACCATGAGTATCATCAAGCTCAACTAACTTTAAATTTTCATGCACTAATTGCAGGTTTACCGCCTCAACATTAGAGATTATTTTTATTCTTGAATCTTTTTCTATGGCAGCACATAAAGCCTTCATGATATGACTACCGGTAGCATCTTCAGCATGCACAATTCGCCTGAAGGCATGCCCCCCTTCTTGCCCGAGCGCTAATTTTCCATTTTTTTCTCTTGTAAAGGGAACGCCAAGATGAGAAAGCCAATCAATTACTACTGGGCCCTTTTCAATAATTTTACGAGCCATCTTACGATTCGTACTTTGACTGCTCGCTCGGCAAGTATCTTCAAGATGAGATTCAAAAGAGTCTTCGCTAGCGACAACGGCAGCTACTCCGCCTTGTGCCCATGAGCTCGCAGTATTGATCGCCTCACGCTTAGTAAGCACCACTGAGGGTATATTTTGTTCCGCTAATCTTAAGGCACAGGATAATCCGGCAATTCCAGAACCAAGGATTACAACCCCATAATTATTTTGAGTCATTTATTTTATGCTTAGCATTCTTTGGACTGAGGACAAGGCTTTGCTCGCAATGTCTGAATCGATATGAATTTCATGCTGACCGTTTTCTAAACAACTTAAAATATTACTCAGCGTAATTCTCTTCATATGTGGGCATAGATTACAGGGTCTTACAAAATTCACCTCTGGAAATTCTACTGCAACATTATCGCTCATTGAGCACTCTGTAATCATGACCACATTTTCAGGTCTTTTTTGATCCACATAATCAATCATGCCCTTGGTTGATCCGACGTAATCCGCCTCTTCAAGCACATCAGGCGCACACTCTGGATGTGCAATGATTTGAATATTGCTAAATGAACTTCTGTAGTCTTTTAATTCTTGGCCTGTGAATTGCTCGTGTACCTCACACTTCCCTTCCCAAAGAATAATTTCTTTTTCTGTTTGGCTTGCAACATATTTACCCAAATAGTTATCTGGAATAAAAATTACCTTTTCCTCAGCGAGGGACTCAACGACTTTAAGAGCATTGGAAGACGTGCAACAAATATCTGTCTCTGCTTTAACATCCGCTGCGGTATTAACGTAGGTCACAACTGGAGCACCAGGATGAAGTGATTTTAAATTTCTTACATCTTGTGCTGTGATTGAACTAGCTAAAGAGCACCCAGCTTCGACATCAGGAATCAGTACCTTCTTATCCATATTTAATATCTTGGCTGTCTCTGCCATAAAATGCACACCACATACAATGATGATATCCGCATCGGTATCTGAAGCCATTTGAGCCAACCCCAAGGAATCACCCTTGTAGTCTGCTACGCCATGATAGATTTCCGGTGTCTGATAATTATGGGCAAGGATGATTGCATTAAGCTCTGACTTTAGCGTATTAATGCGATCAATAAGCGGGGCATGAATAGGCCACTCAACCTCAGGAATTACCTTTTTAAGCCTCTGATAAACCGAGCTAGTCCTTGCTTCTACTTCAGTTGTAAATTGTAAATTCTGCATTTTTTCACGATCTAAATCAGTAATTTAATTGTAGCATAATGCTTTTTTTATAATTTTAAAGTCTAGCCAAATTAAAAATAATAAACTTTGTGATAATCAGGGTATTAGCTCTGATGAACCAAAGATATTATATCCCCTTTGAACGGCCTCTCTCTTGGCAATCGTCTCATACCAACTTTTAACATTTTTATATTTAGATAAATCAATAGATTGCCTAGGGTATCTTGCAATCCATGGCCACATAGCAATATCAACAATGGAATAACTATCTAATATAAATGCTCTGCCTTCGAGCCTTTTTTCTAGTACTGAGTAAAGTCGGTTTGTTTCATTAATGTAACGCTCCTCGGCATAAGGAGCTTTACCCTTATTATAAAAATTAAAGTGATGATTTTGACCCAGCATTGGGCCGATATGTGCAGCTTGGAAAAAAAGCCATTGCATCATCTCTACTCTTGCAGCTGGATGTTCAGGCGCTAACGCCTTAAATTCATCTGACAGGTATAAGAGTATGTATGCTGACTCCATCAAATAAGCATCAATCTTTTGATCATAAAGAACTGGGATTTTGTGATTGAGGTTCTTTTTTATAAATGATGGGGTGAGCTGTTCATCATTACCAATATTCACTGGAATAAGTTCATATTCAATGTCTAGCTCAGCAAGCATTATTGAAATTTTTCTGCCATTAGGCGTAGGCCAATAATACAAAGAAAATCTTTTTTTGCTATCAATCATCTTTAATAAAAGTATAGATACCCTTTATATCTAATTATTTTTCATTTTTAGCTTGATATTCTTTGAGCCTCTTTTTGTATTCTTCATCAGATAACCCGTGCCAGCCAATACACTTTCCGGTTGGACTTCTGCCGCACTTACACTCCATAATTGCAATCCTTAAATGTTTTATATTTTTGATAATTATTGTAAGACAATCATACAGTTGTTAAGGTAAGATTTATATATTCACTAATTCTATTAGGACTAAATACAAAATTATTATGAAAAAAATTATTATTTCTTTTGCCTTTATTTTTTGCTCAAACTTAAGCGCTCAGTTGTTTGATCGTTTACCAATGGATGCAGTCCTAGCCCAAGGCGAGGAGCTTTATAATGCTCCTGCAAGTTGTGCCACCTGCCATGGATCTGGCGGCGAAGGCCTCATCGGCCCTAATCTGCTTTTTGGCCCTGTCGCGAGTGACATTTTCGCACAGGGAGAGAGCAATCCAGTCATGGCGCCCATGATGGCAAGCTTTAACTTTTCTGATGAAGAGCTTGCTGCAATTGCAATATACATAAGGTCTATGGCGGGTCTTCCTTACAGCGAAGAAATGCGTATTGAGATGCTTCTTAATCAGGCTGCCGCCAGAGGAAACAGAGCCTCTCAATTTGAATTTATGAAAACCGACCGAGATCGTCAAATTGAAGAAATTGAAAACTTCTCAGATTTGGCTGCTAACTGGGTAAGAAGATCCAATGAAGGAAGCTTAAGAAGGGATTACGAGGCAAGAGTTGTTGCAACTTTTGATCCGGGTGAACCGAAATTCACTCCCGAACCTGGAAAAACATACTTTTATGAAAATGTTGGTACCAATAGCTCGCCGGGCGTTTTATTTGATGGGTATATTGGACCCTCAAGCAATCAAGTGGTGGTTGGGGACGCGGAAACCTTTGAGGTCATTGCTAGCTATCAGTTTTCAGATGACTTAAGAGCCACAGTCCACACCTCTGCTGTCTCACCTGATGGAACGCAAGTATATATCACAGGCCCCAGAGAGCCGGGTCCCGACGGAAGGCCTGATCCGGGTGGCTCACAAACTATGGTAGTTGCTGATGCGCTGACTTTACAGCCCATCAAGCAAGTCACCATTGGTGCACGCTTGCATCATGGTGCGGTCTTTGGTGATTACATGTTATTTGATATGTTTGCGAGAGATCCAGATGGACCAGGCTTGATGATCTACGACCCAGATACAGATGAAGTTGTTGCTGCTCTTTATGACCAAGACCTTGGTGGAATGATTTATACAACCTGGGCCGATCCTGATTATGAGTATATCTATGCACTGATGGAGCCAGCAGGCTACGCACCTGGTCGTGCCAGCGGTATGCGCGCAGTTACCTCAATATATCAAGGCAGGCTGATGGCCATGAGACCTTTTTGGGTCGCAAAAATCAATGCAACTACCTGGGAAGTTGAGATGGAGTTTCCTGTGCCAGGCTACCGTCCTAATTGGGCGCTCATTGATTCAGCTAAAGAGAATCTTTATGTGATTACCTCGACTTCCAATATATCTAAAATTAATCTCAATACCGGTATCGTTGACTGGACGAATGGAACCGGTATCGGGCCTTACGGAGCCTCATTTAATGCTGATGAGTCAGAGATATGGGTAGCAGATAAAGGCGAAGGCGCCTCTCACCTAGGAAGAACCTTGACCATTATTGATGTCCATGAAGGACACGCGATTGAGACAGTTTATGGTGGCTATAAAGTAGACCATGTCATCTTGGCACCAAATGGGAGAGAAATGTGGGCCACCAGCAATGCTGAAGGTCGGCTGTATGTATATGATGAGCCAACGCGTGAGCTTTTGAGGGTTATCGATATGCCCCAAAACGGTGATGCCCATGGAATCATTTTCGTTCATTATGACGAGAATGGAAATCCAAGCGTAGTTCGAGATCAGGGCAACTTCCATAATGGGATTAATCCAATCGAAGGGGTCGCACTTAACTACTAAGAATGCGATGTAAGTTTTTATATCTCGGGGTAATCATGATGATTGCCCTCTCTTCATTTGCACAGGAAGAGCATGTACATTCAATGGCCATGCAAGATGTTTCTGTCATGGATGGATTTAATATTGTTTCAGAGTTTCAGCTTACTGATTATCTAGGCAATACGATTGATCAATCCATATTAGACAATAACTATACTTTAATCGGTTTTGGATTTACTAACTGTCCAGATGTTTGCCCATTGATGGCATTTAATATGGGAATGGCGCTCCAGGAAATGCCTGACAATAGCCAAGGCGTTTTTATTAGTGTAGACACTGAGAGAGATTCGCCTCAGATTACTCATAACTATGCCTCTACCTTTCATCCCAGAATGTCGGGGTTTTCTGGCAGCATTGATCAAATTAATAGTGCGAGTAATAATTTTAAGGTGAGCTACACAGTGACAAAGACACCTAGCAGCTATGTAGTGCAACATACCTCAAGTATCTATCTAATTGGCCCAAATAGAGAACTGATGAATATCTTTTCATTCAATGATTCGGCAGAGGTAATACTAGAGGGTTTTAGAGAATTTTATGGAAACTAATTTTTACAATCCTGTTAAGCTCGTTAGCTTATCCTTGTTAGCGCTTCTTATTGCTTGCTCTTGGCTTATATTGCCCTATACCATTCAAGGCAATAATCTCATGCAATCAGCCGGCAATGAGTCCCGCCTCATAAAAGCAGATACTGTTGCAAGCTATCTAACTCGAGAAATCATTAATACTAATCTCATTGAGATCACAGGTACCTTTGCGACAACAGAATATTTTCAGTACGTAGACCGTGCAATGACTGTTAATAATTTACGTCCTGATAGAAATTTTATTTTCTTTATCAATGAGACAATGCATACCGATGATTTACCGGGGACTCTCCCGAATGTCATTCTAAGAATAAATGATCAAGAATACCTACCTAACTTTTCTGAGGGTCCTAATGAGGTATCTCATCATAGGTTATCAACGTTCTCTTTCTCAAAGTTTGACCCAGATAATAACCCCATTCAAATTACCGATAATGATGTCATTGAGCTTTTTATATCAAGCAATTATCTAAATAGTCAGGAGCCACTCACTTTTGTTGGGAGATGGGAAGGAGGTATAGAATTACCTGAAGAACTTAAATCTAGAAATGATATAACCTGGATTGCTGTGCTTGCGCTAGGGGCAGGACTTTTATCTTCGGTACTGACGCCTTGCCTACTGCAACTTGTCATTATGTTTGGTGGGATTATGGGGGGTCTAACAAATTCTGCGCAATCACATAATCCTGTAAATTATTTGCAATCTGCTCGAAATAAAATGCTACTTATCGCAACAAGTTTTATCATTGGCTTCCTACTGTTATATGTGATCGCAGGTATTGTGATTGGCTATGCTGGCAATCAGGCTCAATTATTATTTTCGGTGCATAGTCGAAATGTCTCTATTGCCTCTGGTCTTGTTGTCATTGGACTGGGTATTTGGATGATTCTTAGAGGAAATAAAATATCAGCATGTCCAGTCATGGCTCCTGATGCAATTCAAAAATTCAATCAAAAAGATTTATTTGCGACTGTCATTGGCTCGATAGGTTTTGCTCTCGGTTGCACTGCGTGTTTTGGAGGTGCCATCATTGGGACTCTTATTGTTTATGTGGGTGCCATTGGCAGCCCAGTAATAGGAGGGTCGATCATGTTCATTTTTGGATTGGGTGTTGCCATCCCCTTCTTCTTAAGCGCACTATTCTTATCAAAATCTAAAACATTTATGCTGGCTATCAGTAGCTACAGGAAAAGCCTAAATTTAATTAGTGCCGCTGTTGTAATGCTGTTTGGACTTATTTTGGTAACTGATAATTTTCATACAGTCAGTGATTTTATATACCCCTATCTAGGCTTAAGCTAGCTCATAAATGAAAAAATATTTAATTATTTTTTTTTGTTTCGGAAGTTCAAACCTACTCTCGCAAACTGGTATCTCTAATACACTTGATTTACTTTTTGTCTCAAGCAATGAGGTGAATCAAATTGAAATTATCGATTTATCTCAAAATGACTCCATCGCAGTCATTGATACCCACAAGCAAGTCCATGAATTATTTGCTACGCCCTTTGCTCCGGTATTAATATTTACAAGCCTCGAGGATAATACTGCAAATTTTATCGATTTGAGAAATTTATCCATAGCCTCAGAAATGAGCCTTGATGTCATTCCTGAATTTGGAGTAATGGATCCATCAGGAACAAAAATTGCTTTCACTAATCTATCCGAAGGTGGGATTCAATACATTAGTGCCTACGGAGCAAGCACTATTTTTACAATCCATGATTTTCCTCCAACCAGTGCGGTCCTATTTGATACAAATGAAATTGAGCTTTTCTTCTCGGGATATCAGAATGCATGGATTGGCTTTTTGGATCTGAACTCACAAGTATATTCAGAAATTGAATTACCAATTATCTCTGAAAGAGCATTACTATCCTCGCCCTCAAGAAGTCTTGATGGAAGATATATATATATCTCAAATAATCTTAGCGGCGAGGTTTATGCCATCAACGCCTTCTCAAAGATAATCTTTAATTCTTTTCAGATTGGTGATTTACCTGCAAGACCATATACAACACCGTCTGGGTCTTTTATGTATATGATCGATCAAGTGAGCGGAAGATTTTTATCAGTGGATCAAAATCAGTTTAGTGTTTATTTTGATGGTACGTTAAGTGCAAATCTAGACCTTATTACTGTTGGTCGGTTTGACCGATTCAATTTATTTATGGGGACCACAACAAATAATTACCTACTCTTTGATAATGTCACGCTCAATATTGTGGATGCGGGTAATTTTTCTGGCATTCCCATTGAGACCTTTGGTTCAGTAGATGGAAGATCCGCATACATTGCATTCGCAGATACACCAAATATTTCTGTGTACTCACTTGAAAGTCAAAGCATCGGGCTCATCGAGACAACCATTAAAACTGGCTTTGACGCAATGACCGTCGGACTATCAAACAACGTGTGCCACTAATTGGCGCGCCCGGAGAGATTCGAACTCCCGACTTCCGGCTTCGTAGGCCGGCGTTCTATCCAGCTGAACTACGGGCGCGTGGCAGTCATTATACTATTTAAAATAAACCTAAACCTATTCACTTAGGTCAAGAGAACTAAACTCTTTCAAATGTAACTCAACTTGCTCTTCATAAAGTTTTTGGATTACACGCACTACTGAATCACTGCTCACATAATATTCTTTCTCAAAAGCATCGGACCTTATCGATCCTACAGGCATTACTCCTCTGGTTGTACTGGTAATGAATGCCTCTCTTGATTGTTCTAATAAAGCATCATCAATTTCGGCCTCGACAAATTCATAAGAATCTATATTGATCTCCTCTAAGAGTACTTTGCGAGTAATGCCTTTTAATAAGCCATGGTTTGCAGGTGCGGTAATAATCTGATGATCATGAATTACGAAGAAATTTGAATTTGAGCATTCAGTAATAAGACCATCATGATTATAAAATAAGACATCATCACATTGATGGTTTTTGGCATCTGTTAACCCTAATATATTATTTAAGTAGTTGCCCCCCTTAATACTAGGACTTAGGGACCTAGTAGAATTTCTTAATACGTCCCCTAGCCACAATTTTATCCCTCTTGAGTAGAATTGCTCATTCCATGATGGCAATTTCTTAGTAAAGATGATTAAGCTAGGATCACTGGCCGAGGCAATATCAAGATCCAATCCCATACCTCTGGTAAATATCATTCGAATGTAGATATCTTCCTGAGATGCTATCTCCGAGAATTTGAAAATTTTCTTTACACTAGAAAAAAGTTGCTCTTTATCAAACGGTAGATCGAGACTGATGAGCCTGCATGACTCTAAAAACCTCTCCCAGTGGGCATCAAAATATAATGGAATACTATTTTGAGTTTTAAAGACTTCATAAATGGAGTCACCAAACAAAAAACCTCGATCAAAAATCGAAATTTTGGCATCTTTAATATCCAAACATTCTCCATTAATTAGTGCTGATTCTTTCATTTAATTTAAACTTTTTATACTTCCATAGCCAAACTCTCTTTGCGCTGAAGAGAGCATAGAATCGATTAGCGTCAACCTTTCAATGGTGTTATTAATATTATTGATACTGGTGACCTCGAGTCCTGGTATTCCGCAAGTATGAATATCATCAAATGGTGCAAGATCATTATTAAAATTCAAAGCCAGTCCATGATAGGATCTACCTTTTTTTATTCTAACGCCTATGGAAGCGACTTTTTTATTCTCAACATAGACGCCAGGTGCAGAGCGGTTACCAAAACTTTCAATATCAAAACCAGCGAGCGTATTGATAATGACATTCTCTAAAGCGACGATAAAATTTGAAACACTCAAGTTCATCCTAAATATGTCAACCATAAAGTAGAAAATAAGTTGGCCTGGACCATGATAAGTAACCTGACCACCACGATCTATCTTTTTTACAGGGATATTATTTTCCTTAAGAATATTTTCATTCTTGCCATTAAGGCCTTGCGTATAGATATGATTGTGTTCTACCAACCAAATTTCATCTTTTGAATCATTAGTGCGTCTTGAGGTAAATTGTTTCATCTCTTCCCAACAAAGATCGAAATCAATTCTACCCATTTCTTTATAGAGGCAATCATTCATAAAGCAAGTTTTACATGGCTACATTTTGCAAGATGTCTATATACCTCATCAATTTGATCTCTGCTTTGGGCATTAACGGTTATAGAGAGAGCCATAAATTTTTTATTTGCGCTATCTCGTTGACTCACTTTGTAGCCACCTAAGCCATAAAAAGATTTAAAAATTTTCTCGACCTCAAAGATAAAAAGGTCACTCGTCTCACCAAAAACTTTAACCTGAATTTCGCATGGAAACTCAAGGAGTGAAATATCCTCAGACATAATACTATTGGAACCAGTTTTCTACATAATCCTTGAGCATTTGCCAATAACCTGCATCTTCAGAGGAATTTAATGCATTTAGCGTATTTTCGTAGACAATCGAATCATTTAGGAGTATTTGTATGTCACCTACCTGCGCGCCTATGTCTACCGGGGCCCATAGATCAGGATTGATATCAACTTGCACAGAAATATCATCATACGTACCCCTGGGGAGAGTTAAAAATACCTCCTCACCAAGCCCAACGGGTATGTAGGCAGGTGTACCACCCAGGATGCGTGCCTCAGCAACATTTTCATTAACATTGATCAGTCTTCTGGTTTCAAAAAAACGAAATCCATAATTTAATAAGACTTGGCTACCCTCCGCTCTTGCCTCAGCACTGTTCATGCCAAATACTACAGCAATTAATCTCATGTTATCCCTTATGGCGGAGGATGCGAGGCAATATCCAGCAGAATCTGTATAGCCGGTTTTTAGTCCATCGACAGAGGGATCGCGCCTTAGCAAAGTATTTCTATTTCCTTGCTGTATATCGTTATAGGTGAATGAACGCTCAGAATATAGTTGATAGTAATTAGGAAATTCACTAATGATTGCTTGAGCGAGCGTAGCAACATCTCGCGCAGTCATATAGTGATTGGGGTCAGGGAGTCCTGTTGCATTCATAAATGAAGAACCTGTCATACCCAAAAGATCGGCATAATACATCATTAAATTAGCAAAGGCTGCCTCTGAGCCTGCCAGATGTTCTGCTAGGGCAACACTTGCATCATTACCGGACTGAATGATCATACCTCTCAATAAATCTTCCACTCGGACTTGGTCGCCAACCTCGATAAACATTCTTGATCCTTCAGTCCTCCATGCTCTCTCACTGACCAAGACTAACTCATTCAGGCTCATTTGTTCTTCCTCGATTGCTTTGAATATGACATAGGCAGTCATTAGCTTCGTTAAGCTGGCGGGCTCCACTCTTGAGTCAATTTCTCTCTCTGCCAAGACTGTCCCAGTATTAAAATCCATCAAGATATAGCTTGAAGCATTAATCTGAGGTGGCTGTGGTACCGGTGCCTGAGCAGATAAATAACCCACCAAGCTCAGTATTAGGAAAATACTCCTAAGAAATGTAATTTTTATAATGTTAATTATTTTCATAAAAATACCTTTAATTTATTGAGCAACCAAGCATGCCCCTTCGTATCCAGACCTTGTTAGCCTTGACTCTAAGTCAATAAAAGCCTCGGGCTGCGAAAAGGGTCCTAGCTTCACTAAGTACTGCGTATTAGCACCGCTGTTAACAGATTCAATCATAACATTATTGAAGTTTTGATTTCTTAGATTAATGACCATTGTTCGAGCGTTTCCGGCATTTTCAAAGGTTCCTACTTGCGCATAATAATCAACATTGAGGTCTGTATATCTCCCTAACCAGTCTGATTGCGACTCCACTCTAACCCTTGCGGTTCCGTCCCTAATCATATCAATCCGATCGGCAGCCTCTCTGGAAAGATCAATGATTCGATCATCAACAAAGGGTCCACGATCATTAATCCTTACCAGAACACTCGAACCATTATCTAAATTGGTCACCCTTACCCATGAGGGAATTGGAAGTGTTTTATGGGCAGCGGTTAACTCATTCATATCATAAATTTCGCCACTTGAAGTTCTTTCGCCATGAAAATTTGGCCCGTACCAAGATGCTATCCCAGTTGCAGAATATCCTCTGCTACTTTGTCTGACTATGAACTGCTCTCTTCCAACACGATAAATTGGGATATTGCCAAGAACAAAACCGTTGTTATTGATAATGCAGTAGTCTTGCCTTCTCTCAAAAAGACTAAGAGGTTGATAGCTACAGCTTGAAAAAAAGAAAATTAAAAAAATTAATTTCCAGGTCCTCATTTAGTTATAAATCTTACTCTTATAAATTTCTGATAGTTCATAAATTGCCATGCCATAAAGAACACTAATGTTATAGCGGGTTATGGATCGGAAGTTATGAAATCCTGCCCAATATTCAGTACCTGATGGGCCTTCGAGCTTTAAAAGCGTTAGCGGTAAATCATCAGGATAGCTTACTGGAAAGCTCAATCCTAATTCCTTAACTCCTGCAACAGTGTTATTGAGATTAACAGTATTGGTATGTTCTGCTAACTCAATATTATTTTCATTAATTAATCGCGTTGCGATAAGCGCACCTGGTTCCCATCCATTTCTTCTAAAATAATTAGAGATACTTGCAAAAATATCTGGCCATGATTCCCATAAATCTCTGACTCCGTCTCCATCACCATCAACAGCATAACTCAAGTAGCTCGAAGAAATAAATTGACCCGCGCCCATAGCACCAGCATAAGAGCCCCTTGCTTCACGAAACGTATTTGATTCAGTCTGAATTAGCTCGATAAATCTCTCCAGCTCCGATGAGAAAAAGGCCGAGCGTGGAGGGTATGCAAAAGCAAGCGTGCCTAATGCATCAATAACACGATAACTTCCCATCCGAGTACCAAAATTTGTTTCAACACCGAGTATAGCTAGAATAATTTCAGCTGGGACTCCATGTTGATTCACTGCATAGGTTATTTCAGAGAGGTGCTCGTTATAAAAATTAATTCCCGCATTTATCCTTTGCTCAGTGATGAATATACCCCTGTAGTCATCCCACGTAAGTACTCGTTCTGCAGGCCTAGAAATAGCGTCTAAGATAGATTGTTGAATTTCAATTTCAGAGAGTAGTTGCTCAATAAATTCACGCTCATAATCCGTATTCATCGTGATATTTTCAATAAATAATCGCTTTTGCTCTTCAATGTCTTGGCCAAAGCTTAGATGCTGAAAAGCCAAGATAAAAATTAAAACTGTAAATCTCAAAATCATATTTATTCCTCTGATAGCTTTTTATCTCTACTGATGCTCGTTAATATTCCTAAAGATATCATGATTGTAACCATGGAGGTCCCGCCTTGGCTAATAAATGGCAATGGGACGCCTACAACAGGCAATAGACCAACAACCATTCCCATATTAATAAAAACAGAAAAGAAAAAAATCAGTGTAATTGTTGAAGCAAGCATTCGTGAATATGTACCTTTTGCACCAAAAGATATTGCGAAACCCCTGATTAAAATAAAAAGAAAAAGTGTAATCAAAAATAACATCCCGAACAGACCAAATTCTTCACCGATCACAGCAAAAATAAAATCAGTGGACTGCTCCGGGAGAAAATCTAATTGAACTTGAGATCCATTCATCCATCCTTTGCCGAACAACCCTCCAGAGCCAATTGCAATCTGAGATTGAATTATGTTGTAGCCAGCCCCCAAAGGGTCTGAAGTTGGATCTAAAAAAGTCAAAACTCGATTCTTCTGATAGGGCGCAAGCAGTCTCCATATAAAAGGCAAGGAAACCAAAAAAATTCCAAGAAAGAGAAAAATCTTTTTCCAACTTACACCTACGAAAAATATGACAATAAAGCCTGATAATAAGACCATCAATGATGTACCTAAGTCAGGCTGATGATAGATAAGATAGGCAGGAGCAATCATTATCAAAAGCAATACCAAAAAATCTAACCGGGATAATGTGAACTCCTTGTAGTCTATGTACCATGCTAAGAACATAGGTAAACTTAATTTTAAAATTTCTGAGGGTTGAAACCTAACAATACCTAAATCCAACCATCTGGTTGAACCATTGATTGTTACTCCAATGAGCGGGACAAGCATCAGCATGAATAAGCTAACGCCAAATAAAATTGGGCTGATCTTTCGAATCTCATTAATTTGAATATTCGAAATTAGGACATAGAAAAGAATGGCAAGGCATAACTTTAATATTTGACCCTCTAAAGAAATCAAATTCTGGTTACCAACACTATACTGAACCATCAAGCCAAAACTGGCCAATAATAAAAAACTAAAAAAAATTAACTTGTCCCCGATAAGGGCTTCAATCATAGACTTGCTATTCATTGCTGGCAAAAATTATGCCCTCATTTGAGCTTTTAGCATGAAATGCATCAATAATTGACTTTACAATAGGTGCAGCTACTCGGGCTCCGCCTCCAGAATTCTCGATAATAGCAACCACGATAATTTCGGGATCTTCCTGAGGAGAAATTCCAAAAAACAAACCATGATCCCTTAAATTTTCATCAATATTTTCCTCATCATACTCATCCTCTTGACCGATGGAGACAACTTGCGCAGTCCCAGTCTTCCCGACAATGCCATTCAGATCATTTGAGAATATAGAGTAAGCAGAGCCCCCGGGTACATGCGTCACAGAATTCATTGCATCAAATACAATGTCTATATTTTCACCTCTTAAAGGAATTGAAGAGGGCAATAATTCTGCATCTTCCCCAGTTAAAGAGTTGTTATTCAAAATAATTTTGGGTTGGACAATATTTCCTTTGTTTGCGAGAGTCGCTACTGCAAAGGCAAGCTGGATGGGTGTTACAGAGAAATACCCTTGCCCTATACCAGTAATTACTGTCTCACCGGGAAACCAAACCTGATCCTGGGAGGCAGAGAAATAGCTTCGCTTCCAACTTGGGGATGGCAGAATACCTGCTTGAGTACGACCCATACCAAAATCCATATTTTGGCCAAATCCAAATTGAGATAGAAAGGTTGAAATACTCTCAATACCCATCTCGGTTGCTAAATTGTAATAATAGACATCACATGACTGAGCAATCGACCTATTTAGAGACACAGAGCCATGGCCCGATTCAAGCCAATCTCGATAGATATGATCATCACTTGGCAAAGAATATGAGCCTTCACAAAAGAAAGTACTGTTCTCATGAATATGTTCTAATTCTAGGGCCGCTAATGCTAAAAATGGTTTTATGGTTGATCCAGGCGGGTAAGCCCCAAGTAGGGATCTATTAAATAATGGTCTATTTTGATCATTTAACAATCGCTCATATTGCGATTGAGACAAACCTGTTGCAAAGTCGTTAGCATCAAATGTTGGATTACTTGCTAAAACTAAAATCTCACCCGTTTTTGGGTTCATTGCTACTACTGAGCCTCTCCAATTTTCTAAATGTTCATAGGCAAGTCTTTGTAACTCAATATCCAAGGTAAGCTCAAGATCTTCACCCTCTAAGGAAGGCAGTGATCGAGATATATCTCTGGATAAGTCTTGCAAACTTTCATTTCTGTTAAGTGTTTCAATCACTCTTCCCCTAGAATTAACTATTGTTGCTTGTCTTCCTAGGGCACCATGGAGTTGATCTTCAAAAAAATACTCTAGGCCATACCGACCCACCCGAGCACCATTCGTGTAGTTACCAAGATTCAATCTTTGCTGGTCACTTGGAGAAATTGCCCCGAGATAGCCAATCACATGAGCTGTTTCTCTTCCATAGGGATAATGCCTCTGAAGCCTCTCCCTCAGGTCAAGTCCAGGCAACTTAAATCTGTTTGCTGCAAAAACTGCCGTCTCATCTTCATTTAATTGTTTGATTGGAATTTCAGAAAACGAAGAGACCTGCGAGATTTGATTATTTAAATCAGCTAGAGCATCAGAGCTTAAGTTTATATTTTCTTCTAGCCAACTAAATATTTCATCATGATTTTGAATCAGTTCAGGGGTAATAACTAGAGTCCAGACAGGATTATTTCTCGCCAGAACTATGCCATTTCGATCACGAATAATTCCACGAGAAGGGTCTATTGGAAAAATTCTAATCTGATTATTTTCTGAAGACACAAATAATTCATTATATTCATAAACGGTCAGCTCAAGCAGACGATATGACAAGAGAAGAAATGCAAAACCAACGACCAAAAACGATGAGATTAGCCGACTCTTAAAGACTTGCTTTTCATTCCAGATATTTTTTAATCTCTCATAACGATTTTTATGATTCATAACTTTTCTTATAGATTCTCAAAAAATCAAAAATAGATGAAATCATTATAAACCAAAGTGTATTTACGACTGGCTGGATAATATTTATCTGGCTCAAAGATATTTGAATAAAACCACTTAAAATAAAATTTAGAACTTCGTAAAGGGAAAAAATAATTAAGATAATTAAATAAAGCTGTACACCTGGGCTTTGTAGGATAACTCGAATCCACTTCATTAATATAAAAGCGATGGTAACAAAAATTAAGATATTTGATCCTATGTTTGTACCTAAAATAACATCTAAAAATAAACCGGCCATAAAGCCATAGAGAAAAACACTGCTTAAAGTCGAATACAGAAAGGCAATGATAAAAAATAAAAGCACCCACGAGGGAAAGTAAAAACTTAAAAATCTTGGAATTGGAAAAGTTTCAAGTAAGAGACTTACCGAAAATAAAAGAAAAGGATGTAATTTAAGCTCCCTCATAATTTTAATTTAATACCAATACCTCATTTACTTTATTAACCTCAAAGCCAACACGTATTCTTAAATTAGCAAAAGGCCCTTCCTGACTCTCTGAAAATTCAATCACCTCTCCAACAAAAAAATTTGGAATAAAGGTATTCCCAAGGCCCGAGGTGACAAAACGATCTCCTATTTCGATGTCTTGATCAGGAGTCACGAATGGAAGTGAGAGTTCAGCCTCATTCCCAATTCCATATGCAATGGTCCTAAAGCCTGTCCTGGGTAAAATGACAGGGATAGCATGGTCTGGATCGGTGATTAGTATTACTTGCGAGATCAAATCGGTTGTAGAAAATACCTGTCCAACGACACCCCCTGCAGAGATCACTGTTGATCCCATAGCCACACCCTGCCTTGAACCGCTCTGTATGACTATTCGATGTTCAAAAGGATTCATCGAAGAATCAATGACTGTCGATGCTAAAAAATTAATCTCCTCTCTCGGAATAACATTAAGCAAATCTCTTAATCTTTGATTCTCATTTTCAAATGATTCTAAAGTTTGTAATCGAATATTAATCTCATCATTTTCTGCTTGGATCTGATTAATTTGCTCATAAAGATCACCTCGCTCCAAAAAATAAAAGGATACTTGTTGAGAGGTATCAATTGAAAAATTGTATATCGAGTAGAGAGGATAAACAGAGAGCGCTATCGCTCTCCTAGCATAACTCGTTATATTGCCTGATAAATCAAGATAAATTAAAAATAATGAAACTACGCAAAGGGAAAAGAATTTAAATGAAACATTTAACCTCTTATGATTTCCTATATGATCTAGCGACACTCTATATTTTATTCAACTGAGAATGCTGCTGGACCGTATTTATCAAGAAGGGTTAACAATTTTCCTCCTCCTCGAGCGACGCAAGTTAAGGGATCCTCGGCAACAATAACGGGAACCCCTGTTTCTTCTAGCAAAAGTCTATCCAAGCCACTTAATAATGCACCCCCGCCGGTAAGCACAATACCTCTCTCGGCAACATCAGCGCTAAGTTCTGGCGGCGTCTGCTCAAGAGCAGCCTTCACCGCTTCAACAATTCCATTGAGTGGCTCTTGCAGTGCTTCTAATATTTCATTTGAATTAAGCGTAAAAGTTCTTGGGACTCCCTCTGAAAGTTTTCTCCCTTTAATTGAAATTTCCTTTACCTGATCTCCGGGATAAGCGGTACCAATTTCTTTTTTTACGCGCTCTGCGGTTGCCTCACCAATTAAAACGCCATAATTTCTTCTGACATAATTGATAATTGCATCATCAAATTTATCGCCGCCAATCCTGGCAGAATGAGCATAAACAATCCCATTAAGTGACATAACAGCCACTTCTGAAGTCCCACCCCCAATATCTAGCACCATCGAACCTCTCGCCTCTTGTACATTCATCCCAGCACCGATCGCTGCTGCCATTGGCTCCTCAACAAGGTAAACTCTTCTTGCTCCAGCGCCCTCAGCAGACTCACGTATCGCTCTTCTCTCAACTTGAGTCGCGCCGTAAGGAACACAGATCAGTACCCTTGAGCTCGGTCTAAAATATCGTGATCCATGTGCCTTCTTGATAAAGTATTGAAGCATTTTTTCGCAAACATTAAAGTCTGCTATCACTCCATCTTTCATAGGTCTAATCGCTTGTACTCCGGCCGGAGTTCGACCTAACATATTTTTGGCTTCTGCTCCCACTGCCAAGACTGACTTACCGCCTCTTCCATCATCTTTAATAGCAACAACTGATGGCTCATTGAGCACCATGCCTTTATCGCCAACATAAATTAAAGTATTAGCAGTCCCAAGGTCGATTGAAAGATCGCTTGAGAAGAAACCAAAAAGTGTCTTAATCATAAATAAATGAAGTAAAACTCACACTTTATCAATGGCTTGGGAATTCAGCAAGTAACAAGTAGAATATATTTGAATTTATGTCACAAAATATCAATATTAAGGCCTTGTCGAATCTCGCCAAAATTTCTTTGGATGAGACTGAGTCACTTGCGGTCCAAGAAAAGCTTCTTGATATTAAAAAAATTATTGATGAAGTGGCCAATCTTGAATTAGATTCAATTGAGCCCCTTTACAATCCGCTTGATAGAGAACAAGTGCTAAGACCGGATGAAGTCACCGAAAAAGATCAATCTTCGGAGCTCCAAAAAAATGCCCCCGAAACTATTGATGGATATTATGTTGTGCCTCAAGTGGTAGATTAAATTGCTTCATCATCTTAGCATTAAAGAACTGATTACCTCCCTGAGTGAAAAAAAACTCAGCTATGAGGAATTATTTTCTTATTACCAGGAGAGAATTCAAAAGTTTAATCCAAAGTTAAATGCATTCATTTCAGTAAATGAGTCCTTTTTAGATCAAGACTCAATAATTGAGACTAAATTGAAAGGTATACCCATAGCTCATAAAGATATCTTTTGCATGAAAGGCCACCTAACTACATGCGGTTCCAAAATGTTAGCAAACTTCAAATCGCCATATGACGCTACGATTATTACACGCCTCGCTTCAGCAGGTGCATTGACCCTTGGCAAAACCAATATGGATGAATTTGCGATGGGATCCTCTAATGAGACCAGCTTTTTTGGTCCCTGTAAAAATCCATGGGATCTTAAGCTGGTTCCAGGTGGCTCATCAGGCGGAAGCGCATCAGCCGTAGCAGCAAGACTCGCGCCAATAGCCACTGCGACAGACACAGGCGGAAGCATCCGTCAGCCTGCTGCATTTTGTGGTGTAACTGGTCTAAAGCCAACTTATGGAATGATATCTAGATTTGGAATGATTGCCTTTGCAAGCAGCCTTGATCAAGCTGGCTTTATTGCCCCATCTGCTGAAGATATCGCTATTTTTTATGATTTAGCAAGTGGCTATGACCCAAAAGACTCAACCTCAATTAATGACCAGGTTGCGTCCACAACAAAAAACTTAGATCAGAAACCTAATACACTTACCATTGGTATAGCGAAATCCTCACTTGATAAACATGCTGACCCAAATATCCTAAATGCCATCAAGCAAGCAGTTAATCAATTTGAAAAGATGGGTGCAAAAATTATTGATATCGATCTTAAAAATAGTCATTTAAATGTCCCGACCTATTACATCATTGCCCCAGCTGAGGCGTCATCAAACCTATCGAGATTCGATGGAGTCAGGTATGGACACCGCAGTGAAGATTCTGAATCCTTGCAATCGCTTTATGCAAATACTCGGAGTGAGGGATTTGGTGATGAGGTTAAACGAAGAATACTTATTGGCTCTTATGTGTTATCTGCTGGATTTTATGATGCTTACTATGTCAAGGCGTTACGCGTTAGAAGGCTCATAGCCAATGATTACAAAGAAGCCTTTAAAAAAGTTGATCTTATACTTTCGCCCACTACGCCAAACTTACCATTCGCAATTGGTGAAAAAAGCAATGACCCCATTAGCATGTACCACAATGATGCATACACAATCGGTGCAAATCTAGCTGGATTACCTGCCATCTCTTTTCCTATAGGCTTTCATAATGGACTTCCGATAGGAGGACACTTTGTTGCTCAACACCTTCGAGAAGACCTACTTTTAAATGCAGTCAATCATTTCCAAAAAGAGACTGACTTTCATCAACAAATACCTCAGGAATTTGACCGATGAAAAGTAACTGGGAAATTGTGATTGGACTTGAAATACATGTTCAGCTCAATACAGCAAGTAAGATCTTTTCTGGATCGTCAACAGACTTTGGTGCTAAGCCAAACTCGCAGGCATCTATTATTGATCTAGGATACCCTGGAGTACTGCCAGTACTGAATCAATCTGTTATTGAAAAAGCCATAAAATTCGGTCTGGCTACTGACGCAAAAATTTCAAGAAAAACCATTTTCTCTAGAAAAAATTATTTTTATCCTGACCTCCCCAAAGGCTATCAAATCTCACAGCTAGAATTGCCTATCGTGCAAGAGGGTTATGTTGAGATAAATATCAATGAAGAAATTAAAAAAATACGAATTACCAGAGCTCATCTTGAGGAAGATGCCGGAAAATCAATTCATGACAGCTCCCTTGGGAAATCTAAAATTGATCTAAATCGTGCTGGAACTCCACTCTTGGAGATAGTTTCTGAGCCCGATATGAGATCAGCAGCTGAGGCGAGCTCATATATGAAGTATGTTCATTTGCTCGTCACCTACCTTGGTATTTGTGACGGAAATCTGCAAGAGGGTTCTTTGAGATGCGATGCAAATGTATCTGTCAAACCAAGAGAGAGTAAAAAACTTGGTACACGCACAGAAATTAAAAATCTGAACTCCTTTAGGTTTATTGAAAAAGCCATTGAGATTGAAGCCCAAAGACAAATTGAAATTTTAGAGTCAGGAGGAACGATCACTCAAGAGACCAGACTTTTTGACGAGGAAAAACAAGAGACGAGGCCAATGCGCTCCAAAGAAGAGGCAAATGACTACCGATACTTCCCTGATCCAGATCTACTTCCGGTAGTTATTTCTGAGGACTTAATCAAAAGCATTCAACAATCCATGCCAGAACTACCTAATCAAAAAAATAAGAGATTTATCAATGAATACCAATTAGATAAAAATGATGCAGCCCGTATTGCAAATGATTTTGATTTAGCGACTTTCTTTGAGAGCTCAATTACTCATTCAAAACATGCAAGCCCAAAACAATTAGCAAACTGGCTTTTAGGTAAATTATCAAATATGGTGAATGAAAAAAATATCAACTTCTCGAAATTAGAATTATCACCAGTTGACTTATCTTCAGTAGTTGATTTATACGTCTTAGGAAATCTCTCGCAAAAACAAGCGGGAGAACTTCTGGAATATAAACACGGCTCAGAGGCATCGATTGAAGATCTAATTGCAAAACACAATATGTCTCAAATTTCAGATACCCAAGAATTAAGTGATCTGGTTGATAAAATCTTAATAGAAAATCAAGTTCAATTTGATGAATTTAAGTGTGGGAATAATAAGGTTATTGGCTATCTGATAGGGAAAGTTATGCAAGCTTCTAAAGGCAAAGCTAATCCAAAGTTAGTTAAAGAAATTATTGAGAGTAAATAAATGATAGATTTCTCTATAGAATTTTTCCCGCCTTCAAGTCCAGCGATGGAAGATAAGCTTTGGCGTACCTATGAAACGCTAAAAAAATATAATCCCTCATTGATCTCAGTAACGTATGGTGCTGATGGATCAACACGTGACAGAACTCATAAAATCGTAAAAAAACTTATCAAAGAAAAAAAAATACTTGTTGCTCCGCATTTAACTTGTGTTGGATCTACCAAACAAGAAATATCAAAAATCCTAAGCGATTATGCAAAGCTAGGAATTCAATCTGTGGTTGCCCTCAGAGGTGACAAGCCTAAAGAAAATGATTCTCTCATGGACTTGAGATTTGCAACTGATCTCATTGAGGAAATAAAAAAAATTCAAGACTATAAAAATATTTTTGTGGCTGCCTATCCTGAGATCCACCCAGAATCTAAAAGCATAAAAGAAGATATAGCAGTACTTAAATTAAAAGAAGATCTGGGCGCTACCCATGCAATCACACAATTCTTTTTTGATAATAATTTTTATTATGAATACCTTAATCTATGCGCTCAACAAAATATCAGTATTCCTATCATTCCGGGCATTCTTCCAATAAATAACTTTGAAAGGGTCTTTGCCTTCGCTCAGAAATGTAACGCTTCGATTCCAAAATCAATGATAGAAGCATATAAAAATATATCTAGCAATGAGGATAATTTGAAGCTTAGTCTCAGTTTACTGATCGATCAGGTTGAGGCGCTTAAACAGAACGGAGTAAAAAACTACCATTTTTATTCCCTGAATCAGTCAGAGCTACTAGAATCACTGTTTAAATCGTTTGAGTAATTTTAAGATGATTCGTGAAGCACTATTAAATATAGCTAAAAATAAGATATTAATCATTGATGGTGCAATGGGTACTTCCATCCAAGAACTAAAACTGACTGATGAAGACTTTCATGGAGAAGAGTTTAAAAAAAATAAAATTTCCCTGAAGGGAAATAACGATATTCTTGCTTTAACGAGACCAAATATCATCCAAAAAATTCATGAGGACTTCCTGGATGCCGGTGCAGAGATAATTTGTACCAATACCTTTAATGCTAATCGAATTTCACAGGCAGATTATGGCCTAGAAAGTATATCAAAAAGAATCAATACAGAGGCAGCCAAGATTGCAAGACAAAGCGTAGACAATTTTAGAAAAAAAACAAAAAAAATTGCCTTTGTTGCAGGCTCAATCGGACCAACAAACAGGACTTGCTCAATTTCTCCCAATGTCAATGATCCGGCAGAAAGAAATATCACCTTCGATCAATTGGTAACAGCCTATACTGAGGCTGCAGAGGGCCTCATCGAGGGTGGCATTGATATTTTCTTGGTTGAAACTATTTTTGATACATTAAACGCAAAGGCTGCTATATATGCACTAAAAAACTTAGCCAGTGACATACCAATTATGATCTCAGGCACAATTACCGATGCGAGTGGAAGAACTTTGAGCGGTCAAACTTTAGAAGCTTTTTACAACTCTGTTCGACATGCAGACCCAATTGCGATTGGTCTTAATTGCGCTCTTGGGGCTAAAGAGTTGCGACCGTATATCGAGGAACTATCAAAAATATCTGAATTTCCGGTGAGCGTGCATCCTAATGCGGGTCTCCCTAATGAGTTTGGTGAATACGATGATACACCTGAAATGATGGCGGAAATTATTAAGGAATTTGCCTCAAATAGCTGGCTCAATTTTGCAGGAGGATGTTGTGGCACAACTCCATCACATATTCAAGCCATAGCAAATACTCTGTGCAAAGAAAAACCTAGAGCACTTCATAAGCTCAAACATAACGAGATGAGAATTGCTGGCATAGAGCCATTAAAAATTGGTCCGGAAAGTCTCTTTACCAATATCGGAGAAAGAACAAATGTTACAGGCTCTGCGAAATTTAGGAAACTTATTGAATCAGATGATTACGTTTCTGCTTTAGACATAGCATTGGATCAAGTTGAGAATGGTGCACAAGTTATAGATATCAATATGGATGAGGGAATGCTGGATTCTAAAGCGGTAATGGTTCAATTTTTGAACCTTATTTCATCTGAGCCTGCAATATCAAAAGTACCTATCATGATTGATTCTTCAAAATGGGAAGTAATTCTAGCTGGACTGAAATGCATTCAAGGCAAACCCATAGTTAATTCCATTAGCTTAAAAGAAGGTGAAGAGGCATTTCTCAAACAAGCGACTGAAATTAAGCTTTTTGGTGCTGCTGTAGTTGTTATGGCATTTGATGAAAATGGCCAAGCGGAGACAGAGGAAGAAAAATTTAGGATATGCTCAAGAGCCTTTGATTTGCTTGTAAATAAAATTAAATTTCCTCCAGAAGATATAATTTTTGATCCCAATATATTTGCTGTGGCTACTGGAATTGAAGCTCACAATGATTATGCAGTTGCATTTATAAATGCGGCTAAGAAATTAAAAGAAGCTTTTCCAACATCTCATGTCAGCGGTGGCTTAAGTAATATTTCATTTTCCTTCAGGGGGAACGATATCGTTAGAGAGGCGATGCACTCTGTTTTCCTTTATCATGCAATAAAATCTGGAATGAACCTAGGTATTGTAAATGCAGGTCAACTTGCCATTTATGATGAGATTCCAATTGATCTAAGAAAAGCGGTGGAAAGCGTTATTTTAAATGATCATATTGATGCCACTGATCAGCTCTTAGATATCGCTCAAAAGTTTTCTGATAAAAAAACCAACAAAAAACAAAACGAGGATCTAGAGTGGCGAAAACTCAATGTTGAAAAGCGCATCGAGCATGCCCTTATTAAGGGTATAGATAAATATATCGTTGAAGATACGGAGGAGGCAAGGTTAAAACTCAAAGTACCTCTCATGGTCATTGAGGGTCCCTTGATGGATGGAATGAACGTGGTAGGTGACCTATTCGGGGAAGGAAAAATGTTTCTTCCTCAAGTCGTAAAATCTGCAAGAGTCATGAAAACTGCAGTTGCGCACCTAGTCCCATTCATAGAGGAAAGCAAGTCAGAGTCAATGAAAAAAAATAAGATCTTACTTGCGACAGTAAAGGGGGATGTTCACGATATTGGAAAAAATATTGTAGGCATTGTTCTGCAATGTAATAACTTTGAAGTTATCGATCTCGGTGTGATGGTGCCTTGTGAAAAAATCCTTGAGGAAGCCATAAAAAATAATGTCGATGTAATTGGTCTTTCAGGTCTAATTACACCATCCTTAGATGAGATGGTCCATGTGGCAAAAGAGATGAAAAGGTTGAGCCTTAACTTACCGCTATTGATTGGCGGTGCAACAACTAGCCCTGCTCATACAAGTGTAAAAATTGCTCCAAATTATGACCATGGTGTGATCTATGTTAAAGACGCATCCAAATCTGTTAACGTAGTACAAAATCTAATTGGAGAAAAAAAGGAAGAGTTTCTAAACCAAGTCGCATCAGATCATATTGATAGAAAAAGAAGACATGATGAAAAAAATAGCAAAAATATCTTTCTCTCACTAAAAGATTCTCGAGATAAGAGGCCTAAAATTAATTGGGAACAATTTGAACCGATAAGCCCTGTAAATCAAACAAATTCAGAAATTGTTGCATTACCTATTAAAGAGCTTATTCCCTTTATAGACTGGATGCCTTTTTTTAATGCTTGGGAATTCTATGGAAAATATCCTCAAATTCTTGAAGATGAAAAATTCGGGGTCGAAGCAACTAAGCTTTTTGCAGATGCAAAAAGAATGTTAAAAATTATTCAAGAGAATAATATCACTCATTGTAAGGCGGTTTATGGTATCTATCCTGCAAATTCAAAGGACGAAGACGTTTATATTTATAGTGCTGAGCAGGATCAAATAATTGAAACCTTTAACTTTATAAGGCAACAAAAATTAAAAAATAATGATACCCCCTATCAATGCCTAGCTGATTATATTTTACCCAAAGAAATCGGTATGGACTATCTTGGCCTTTTTGCAGTTACAGCAGGTAGTGATATTTATGACCTGGCAGCCTCATATGAATCAAAACTTGACGACTATAATTCAATTTTAATTAAAGCATTGGCAGATAGACTGGTGGAAGCTTCAGCAGAGTTGCTTCACCAAAAGGTAAGGTGTGATTATTGGGGGTATGCACCCCATGAGAATTTAAACAACGAGGAATTAATCCTTGAAAAGTATCAAGGTATAAGGCCTGCTCCAGGGTATCCCGCCTGCCCTGACCACTCAGAAAAATTAAAAATATGGAATCTACTTGAGGTTGAAAAAAGTATAGGTGCAAAACTTACGGATTCATTTGCTATGATGCCCGCCTCAACTATCAGCGGTTACTATTTTGCTCATCCCGAAGCAAAATATTTTTCAATCAATCAAATAAATATAGAGCAAATTAAAGAGCTTGCTGAAAAGAAAAAAATAGAAATTGATGAAATAAGAAAATATCTCGGGGGAGTAGCTGGTCTCTAATTACGACAAATCTTACAGTCTTTTGATTTATTAATCCTAAGTGTCTTCCATTCGTTGTTTTTTAAATCAAATATTTGTATTTTCCCATCTAAATTTGTGTCATTGAATAACATCGCCTTTATTCCCTCTGAAGCCATATAAGTTCCTACTTGACCCGCAAGTGGTGGAAAAACCCCTCCTCCCTCACAGTTAATCATGGGGTCGTTATTAATCTCATAAAGACAGCCGTAACAGCAATCAGCATCCCTGGAATTACTAAATACAGCAAGTTGTGCTTCATATCTAATAACAGATCCTGCGATTAACCATTTATTATGTTTTCTTGCATAGCCAGCAATAATTAACCTAGAGTCAAAATTATCAGTGCAATCAAAAACAATATCAGACTGAAGAATTAGTTGATCAATATGATTTAAATCTAACCTATCCTCATAAGTATTAATTTTAATATTTGGATATCTCTGCAAAAGCTTATGCTTACTTACGGCTACTTTTTTTTGACCCAAATCATGAATATCAAAAAGTATCTGTCTGGACAAATTTGTTTGGTCTACCGTATCAAAGTCAACAAAATTAAGATTTTGACAACCAAATGCAGAGAGGTATAAAGCAACTGGGCAGCCTAAACCCCCCAAACCAAAAATGACTATATTTTTCTTTTGCGCTACTTCAAGGAGTTCTGGACTGATATCATCTAAGCCCAATAGCCGATCTTGATCTTGATGATCTAATTCCATTTGAGAATACTCACTCTTGGATGATCATTGATATCTTTAATATTACATAGACAATCAAAATTATATTTTTTAGCAATGGATTTAACATCTTCAGCCTGGTCAAAACCATGCTCCATAATAATTAAACCACCCGTATCAATTTTCTCTTTTGCTTCTTTAAGAATTTTCTTAATCACTTCTAATCCGCTTTCTCCACCATCAAGCGCCCGCCTTGGCTCGTAAGCCAAAGATAGGTCATCCTCGATAAATGAAGATTTAACATAGGGAGGGTTCGTAACAATCATTTGAAAATTATTTTGTATATTTTGCAAAGCATCTGAGATGACAAAATCTAATTTAACCTTATGTATCTCAGCATTTCTTTTTGCAATTTTCAATGCATCCTCGCTTATGTCAGAAGCTGTAATATTGATATTTGGAAAAATTAATTTAAGTGTAATTGCTATGACACCTGACCCAGTTCCTATATCGATAATATTTTTTATATCCTTATCAATATATTTTTTTGCTACATCAATAATTAGTTCTGTCTCTGGCCGAGGGATAAGTACATCATGATTGACCAAAAAATCATTAGAGTAGAACTCTCTTTTTCCAATAATATAATTTAAAGGCTCTTGCAGTCTCCTTCTCTCAAGTAAAGCATCAAATCTGGCCTTCATTAGCTCATCTATTTCTTTTTCATATCTTAAAAATAAAGAAACTCGATCAATGTTTAAGACATTACATAATAATAACTGGGCATCTAACTTTGGTGAATCTGAGATTTCTTTTAAATAAAGACTCCCTTCATCAATTACTGCTTTAATATTCAACAATTACTCAAACTTTAGTTAATTCCTTGAGCTGTTCTGCGATCTCATACTCGTGCAAAGGATCTATAATTGAGTCCAAATCACCCAATAAAATTTCACTTAACCGATAAATTTTTAAATCGATCCTATGGTCAGTTATCCTTCCTTCAGGAAAGTTATAGCTACGAATTCTCTCAGAACGATCTCCACTACCTACAAGGCTTTTCCTTAAGGCTGCGCTTTTCATATTTTGCTCCTGTTGCTTGGCATCACTAATCCTTGATAAAAGCAAAGACATCGCTTTTGCTCTATTCTTGTGTTGTGACCTCTCATCTTGACACTCCACTACCGTGCCGGTTGGAATGTGTGTAATCCTTACTGCAGAGTCAGTTTTGTTTACATGCTGACCGCCTGCGCCAGATGCTCTGTATGTATCGATTCTTAAGTCTTTATTATTAATTTCTACCTCACTGGATTCATTGATTTCAGGAATAATTGCCACGGTACAAGCTGATGTATGGATTCTTCCTTGAGACTCAGTTTCAGGCACTCTTTGAACTCTATGCGCACCAGACTCAAATTTTAGCTTTCCGTATACATCGCTTCCTTCAATTCTTATAACAATTTCTTTGAAGCCACCATGATCACCCTCATTTTGACTCAAGAGCTCTACGGTCCAAGACTGTGACTCTGCATACTTCACATACATACGATAAAGATCTCCTGCAAATATAGCAGCCTCATCTCCGCCGGTCCCTGCTCTTATTTCTAAAAAAACGTTTAGTTGATCTTGAGGGTCTCGCGGCGCTAAATGTAAAAGTAATTTTTGCTCTAATTTATTCTGCTTTTCTTCAAGATCTTTAAATTCTGCCTCAGCGAGCTCAAACATTTCATCATCGCTTTCCTCTTCTAGAAGATTCTTTGCCTCAATCAATTGTTGCTCTATTAACTTCCACTCATTAAAGTCTTCAGAAACCTCGCTGAGATAGGCATACTCTTTTGAGTAGCTCAAAAATTTTTTTTGATCTGAGATGATAGAGGGTTCGGATAAAAGTTGCCCAACCTCCTCAGCCTTTAATGAAATTTCCTCAATTTTTGTAAGAATAGACCTTTTCATAGTATTAATTCTATAAAATATCTTTAATTTTAACTTATACCCCTATTAGTGCTAAGTTTTATAAAGTAGATGATGAAAAATTTATTCAATAAGTTACTTATAGTCTTGTTAGCACTCCATGGCTGCACCATCTTACCCAATAATGAGGCTACAAATGTTAATGACATTATAGTCAATGCGACGATTGCAGAAGAAAATAATCGCTACGAGGAAGCAATAAACCTCTATCTTACTATCTTAGATTTTGATAGTAATGCTTATTGGGCAGAAAGGGCAACTTCCATAGCTCTAGAGCAAAATATGAATATGCTTGCACTTCAAGCGAGCGAGCAATGGTTAATGCTAGATAGAGAAAATCATTTCGCAAAATTAGCCAGAATGAAGTCACTGCTAAGAGTGGACCAACTTAATGAGTTTGAACAAATTGCAAATGACCTAATTGATCAAAGTTTAGTCCCCGGTGAGACAATTTTAAGAATTGCACAAGAAATCAGAGGAGAGGAAAATTTAGTCCATACGATTAACTTATTTCATAGTCTAAACCAAAGATTTCCTGACGTACCCGAATCTAACTATGTGCTTGCAACACTTTTCTTTCTTCTAGAAAATTATCAGCAATCCCTAAACTATGCTGAGAGAGCATATGACTTGCAACAAGCTTGGACGGAGGCAGGTCTTTTGGTTGCAAGATCCCTTATCCGTCTGGGTGATGATGAACGGGGTTACCAAATTGCATTGGAATCTCTCGAACAAACACAAAATATTGAACTTTTTCTAAGCTTTGGCGAGGTTCTTTTAAATAATCAAATTTTTGACAAGGCAATACAATATTACCAAGGACTTGAAGACGAATTTGGTTATGACAGTCGTATCCAATATGGTCTGGCTCTGAGCATGTACTACCTAGAAAACTTTCAAGATTCTAAGGCTATATTTTTAACGCTCATACAGCTTCCAAATTTTGGCGATGAGGCAAACTTTTTTCTTGGAAATATAAGTATTCGTGAGGAAAACTTTTTAGAAGCATTCAGATATTTTTCTCGTGTAGGCAGGGGGCCATTTTTTATCGAAGCTCAAGAGACAGCGTCTAGAATAAATGCCATCGAGTTATCTAGCTTTAGAGATAGTCTCGATTATATTGATTCACTCGTTGGAGCTTATCCTGAATATCAAGAGCAGTTTTTGCTCTTGAAGATTAGACTGAGTTATGACTTTAATGAATTACAAGAAGCTCAAAAAATTGCTGCGTCAGGAATACTAATTCAGCAAGAAATAAATTTCAGTGCTCTTTATGCACAAATTTCAATTGAGATTATTAGGGAGCTCATCAATCAAGGGTTACTTGAAGAAGCGCTCTTGCAAAGCTCAAACTCTTTGGTGTTAGCTGAAGATAATACTCAACTTCTTTTGATTAAGTCATCGATCGAGGAGGAGCTTAATCAGCTAGATGCGGCAGAGCAAACGCTGCTTATGGCTTATGATATTGAGCCAGAAAGCCCCTTAATAAATAATGCGATTGGTTATCTCTATACGAATAAGCTTGCTCGCCATCTCGAAGCACTGACTTATTTAGAGAAAGCGATAAACCTAGACCCCGAGAATGCAGCTATTCAAGATAGTATCGGCTGGGTTTTATTTAATCTAGAGCGCTATCAAGAAGCTGCTTTATATCTTGAATCTGCCTATCTAAGCTTTCCTGATCCAGAGGTTATCTTTCATCTTATCAAGCTATATGATGCTACTAACGAAAATACGAAAAGAGATATACTTATTGATCAACTTATATCGGAGCATCCAAACTCAATATTTATCGAACAACTGTAATTCGTGAAAAAATTATTCTTCCTGTTAGCTTTTCTCGGTGCCTGTACAACTGGAAATAAGCTAATACAGTCTAACGATTTCTCATGTTTTACCTTAAATGGCCCAATGAGCATTAACAGTGCCTTGCTCAATTTAAATGGAAGATTTACCTATATTGAAAACAAAACAGGAGATAAATTACTAAGAATTCGCAGCCTATTAGGCTCCAATATCATTTTAATTTCACGCAGTGCATCTGATGATCAAATAAACATTCAAATTCAAAATGACGTTTTTAGCTCTCAAGAGCTTGCAGAATTAGGAAAAATCAATAATATTCATGTGCCTGACCTCAATTCTTTATTTAGTTGGATACTGGGCAGGCCCTATTCAAATGATACGTCTATTGAAACAATAATGAATAAGCAAATTTTCTATGAAGAAGATTGGAAAATCGAGTCTTTTAGGCCAAATGAAAATTACTTACGAATGAGGAATGTTATTCAATATGAGGGTACAATACTGACCTTAGAAGTATTTAATCTTAATTTAAATTGTGATGGGGTGTAGCCAAGTGGTAAGGCAACGGGTTTTGATCCCGTCATGCGTAGGTTCGAATCCTACCACCCCAGCCACTTTGAGGTAAAAATATGTCACTTCAACATGCAGTAATACTATCAGGCTCCTCTCATCCTGAGCTTGCAGAGAAAATCGGAAAATCACTGTCTATTAAACCTGGAAATATCAGCGTTGGAACCTTTAGTGATGGTGAGGTCAATATTGAAATCCTTGAAAATATTAGAGGTAAAGATGCCTTTTTAATTCAGCCTACTTGTCCTCCTGGGCATAAGCACTTGATGGAGCTTCTTGCGCTGGCTGATGCCTGTAAGCGAGCCTCTTGCTCAAGAATCACGGCAGTAATACCTTATTTTGGATTTGCAAGACAAGACAGAAGGCCTCGTGCAACACGAGGTCCTATCACAGCAAAACTGGTTGCCAAATTAATAGAAACCTCTGGTATCGACAGGGTTTTAACAGTGGATCTCCATGCCGAGCAGATACAGGGATTTTTCGAGATACCCGTTGATAATGTCTATGCCTCCCCCATACTCTTAGGAGACGTTTGGAAACAAAATTATCCAAATATGGTAGTGGTTTCTCCAGATGTAGGAGGAGTAGTCAGGGCTCGAGCGCTGGCAAAACGTCTTGATGACACAGACCTTGCAATTATTGACAAAAGACGTCCACAAGCTAATGTTGCTGAAGTCATGAATATAATTGGTGATGTCAATAAAAAGACATGCATCATCATAGATGATTTGATTGATACCGCCGGAACTTTATGTGCAGCGGCTGAGGTCTTAAAGGAAAATGGTGCATCCAAGGTAGTAGCTTATATAACTCACCCAGTTTTATCGGGTCCAGCAATTAGTAGAATCCAGTCATCTAGTCTTGACGAACTCGTCGTAACAAATACCATACCACTCAATGAAGAAGCCTCCTCATGCAATAAAATTAGACAACTTTCTATTGCTGATTTGCTGGCAGAAACACTCAGAAGAATTTCCGATGAAGAATCTGTAAGTTCTCTGTACGTAGACTAGCATTTGCTGTTAGAATAGCGCCCTTGGAGAAATGTTATGAGTAATGATTTTGAACTAAAAATTGTCGATCGCGAAAATCATGGAACTGCTGATAGTCGTCGATCAAGGTCTAAAGGTTTCATTCCAGCCGTACTTTATGGGGCAAAAAGAGACCCTAGACATTTGTTGATTGATTCAAATAAGTTTCGTCAATTCATGGAGAAAGACTCCTTCTATACTTCGATTATTACCTTGACCGAGGAAAAAGGTCCACAGTCGGTCATCATCAAAAATATACAAAGACATCCCTCAAAACAGTTTCCTACTCATATTGACTTCTTAAGAGTTCGTGATGATGTCGCGATCACCTTAAATGTACCTCTTAGCTACATAGGTGATGATGTTGCTACAGGAGTGAAAACTCAAGGTGGTGAATTTTCAAGACTGGTAACTGAAATTGAAATAAGCTGTCTCCCGAAAGACTTGCCAGAGGCCATTGAAGTGGATGTAAGCGCTATGGAGTTAAATCAAGTGTTACATTTATCTGAAATTACCTTGCCTGAGGGCGTTACCTCGTTAGCACTCGCTGCTGAACAAGACCCGGGAATTGCAACCATTCAACTACCTAAACGTCAGGAGATTGAAGAAGAAGTGATCGAGGAAACAGATGCTGAGGGTGGAGATATAGCTGAGGCAAGCACTGAAGAGGCTTCAGCTGAACCTGCTACTGAAAATTCTGAAGAATAGATAGTTCTTTTTCCCTTGTGGGGATTCACTTAGAATTTATTTATGGATAGTCTTCCTAAAATTATCATTGGACTTGGTAATAACGGTGATAAATATATATCAACCAGACATAATGTCGGATTCTGGTTCATTGATTTTTTAGCAAATGCCCAATCTATTGCTTTAAAAGAAAATATAAAGCTCGGTGGCTCTATAGCGGAACTGGAGCTTTTTTCTCACAATATTAGAATTATGAAGCCCTCAGGCTTTATAAACGGATCCGGCTTAAAGATTAAACAAATTTCAGACTTCTATAAATTGAAAAGCGAAGACATGCTAGTGGTCCATGATGATATCGATTTAGAGGTAGGTAAATGCAAATTAACATTTGGCGGCAGCAGTGGAGGACATAATGGCCTTAAAGATATTATTGCTCACCATGGCAAAGATTTTTTAAGACTCAAGATTGGCATTGGTCGTCCAGGCTTTGGCGACTATGATGCAATTACAAATTATGTGCTTAATAAGCCAAGCCCAGAGGATCAGGAGAAACTATTAAAAAGTATCGAACTATCAGTACAGATGATAGAACTACTATTTAATAAAAAAAATATTGAGCTTGCTAGAACCTTTTTACAAACAGAATCAAAATCATGAATCTAAAGTGTGGCATTGTCGGTCTCCCAAATGTTGGAAAATCCTCGCTATTTAATACTCTAACAGCTCAAGCGATACCGGCAGAAAACTACCCTTTCTGCACCATTGAACCCAATGTCGGTATTGTACAGATTCCTGATAAAAAACTTGATGAAATTGCCTCCATTGCCCTTTCAAAACAGAAAATTCCAGCAGTCATTGAATTTGTAGATATTGCCGGTCTTGTATCTGGTGCATCTAAGGGAGAGGGTTTAGGTAATAAATTTTTATCACATGTCAGGGAAACTCATGCAATTATTCAGGTGGTACGTTGCTACGAAGATAAAAATATTACCCATGTCGATGGGAACATTGACCCTATACGAGATATCGAGACCATTAATACTGAATTATTGCTTGCAGATCTTGAGGTTCTTGTTAAGGCAAAAGAAAAAAACGCGAGAATTGCAAAAAGCGGAAACAAGGAGGCATTAAAAAAGGAATCTGTTTTTACTTCCTTAATTCATTCTTTGGATCAAGGTATCGCTCTAAGGAAATTAAATTTAGAAAATAATGAAATATCTTTGATTAAAGACTTAAATCTTATCACCCTCAAGAAAATTTTATACGTCCTTAATATCTCTGAAGATGACCTTCTTGAGCCCAATCAAATGATGTTGGATGCCAAGACCTATGTTGATAGTATTGGCGAAGAATCAGTCATACTTGCTATTAAACTTGAATTTGAGTTAGCACTTTTGAACGATGAAGAAAAAAATGACTATATGAAAAGTTATGGTATCAATGAACCCGGACTTGCAAAGTTAATACGATGCGCCTATGAATTGCTGGGTCTTCATTCATTTTATACCGCAGGTCCAAAAGAAGCCCGGGCATGGACAATTTATCAAGGTGCAACTGCTCCACAAGCAGCTGGTGAGATTCATACAGACTTTCAAAAAGGATTTATTCGTGCGGAAGTGATTTCTTATGAAAACTACATAAAACATGATGGTGAGGTCGGGTCAAAAAATTCAGGAAAAATGAAGCTTGAGGGAAAAGAATATATAGTTAACTCAGGAGATGTCATACATTTTTTATTTAATGTTTAATGAGAAAATTTTTATTTTTACTTTGTTTTATTAATATCTCACTTTTTGGTCAGGATTCTTTTCCCGATCATCCAATAGATATTATTACGCATGCCAGCCCAGGTGGAGGTACTGATACAACTGCCCGAACCATGGCTCTAGCTATTCAAAGCGTGAATGATGTTGATATTGGAGTCTTTCCAAGGACAGGAGGTGGTGGCGTTGTAGCTATGAATTATTTTGATCGTCAAATTCATGACGGTCATAACATTCTTGCCATCACGCCAACGCACTTATTTGCGATGGCAAGAGGCCAAAGTACTGTAAATATAGATGACTTAATCGGTATAGCAAGAGCCACAGATGACCCTTTGGTTGTTATGGTGCATGAGTCGAGTCCTTTTCTCGACTTAAATTTGCTGATTAATTATGGCAAGTCGACACCTATTAAGTGGGGCACCACTCAAGTTGGAGGAGTAGACCATGTTGCCGGCGCAATTCTTGCTTTAAGAGCAAACACTCAACTTGATGTCGTTCCCTTTTCTGGAGGGGGCCAAATAGTCACAAACTTAACAGGACAAACTATTGATGCAGCTGCATTAAATCTTACAGAAGCATTTGATCAAATTGAGAGGGGCATCTTTAGGCCGCTGGCTGTCCTTTCACCAAATAGAATATCACTACTTCCAGATGTGCCTACAGCAAGAGAGCTTGGCTATGATGTAGTGTTTTCAACTGTCAGAGGATATCTTGTACATAAAGATACACCCTTGGAGCACATAGAAACTTTGCAAAGGATTTTTTCCTCTGGACTTAATAACCAAATATTTACAGATTATCTGATTGGGTCGGGATTGACGCAGGAGAGTGTAGCCATCGGAGAGGAATGGGATAGTCAAGTTAGAGAACTTTATGAGGATGCTAGAATCGCAATGCTTGAACTTGGAATCATACAAAACCCTGAAATATTAGAACAATATATGTCACCCTATTTCTTTCCAAGAGTATTAATCATAAGCATTCTCATTCTAAGCCTCTGGGTGATATTTAAAGACAAAAACTCAAGATCATCCTTTGAGCTGAGGTTTAATAAAACTATCGGTATCACAACTCTAATATTGATTGCCTCTGGCCTTCTCTTTTCTGTGCTTGGAGTCATTTTAGGTCTCTCTGTTTTGCTGATTTTATTGCAGTTTGCATGGGGTCAAGAAAATAAGAAAATCTTATTTCTCCTATCTACAATCACACCGATCATGATCTATTTGATTTTTTCAATTTTATTGAATGTAAGGTTTCCAGGAATGCTATGGGTATAGAAACTTTAAATTACTTGCTCAATATTTTTCTTAATCCAGACTTAATATTTCTAATATTTATGGGAACTTTAGTAGGAGTACTTGTGGGCGCACTGCCTGGGCTTTCCTCATCCATGGCGATCGCACTACTACTGCCTTTCACGTTATATCTTGAACCTATTGAATCAATTGCACTAATGTCTGCACTTTATTGTGCAGGTACTTTTGGTGGATCAATTACTGCAATACTTATCAATGCTCCAGGCGCACCTCCAGCTGCTGCAACCGCCTTTGATGGATATCCTCTTGCTCAAAGGGGTGAGGCGGGTAAAGCACTTGGAATATCCGCCATCTCCTCGGCCATAGGTGGAATTATCAGCGTATTCGCACTCTTGTTTTTTGCTCCACTTTTGGCAAGGGTTGCCTATTCTTTTGGTCCTCCAGAGTACTTTGCCTTAGCTCTCTTTGGTATTTCAATGCTTGCATCAATTGGAAGCGAATCACCTGTAAAAAATATTATTGGTGGCCTGATTGGCTTGTTGTTAGCAACGGTAGGTATTGACTTGATGACTGGGGTAGAAAGATTTACCTTTGGAAATCCTGAACTTTATGATGGCATAGATTTTATTCCTGTACTAATTGGGCTCTTTGCAATATCAGAACTTATCAATCAATCACTAAAAATCAATCAAGATCGTCTAGCCTTGGCAGTTAATGCAGTAAAACTTCCAACCTTAAAAAATCTTAAAAAAATTAAGAACACGATCTTAAGATCGAGTCTTATTGGTACTTTCATTGGGGTCTTGCCTGCAGAGGGAAGTACGATGGCAGCGATGATCGGGTACAATGAAGCAAAAAGATGGTCCGCAGAGCCAGAAAAATTCGGTACGGGTGAGATTGAAGGGATTGCTGGGCCCGAAGCAGCAAATAATGCTGCTACAGGTGGTGCAATGGTCCCTACCCTTGCACTTGGAATCCCTGGGAGTGCAACCGCAGCCATCATATTAGGCGGACTTCAGGTTCAAGGCTTGCGTCCAGGGCCGTATCTTTTTGAACAACAACCAGATCTTCTGTATGGTATTTTTGCATCGATGTTAATTGCCAATATACTTTTCATTGGGATAGGCCTCTACGGAGCAAAATATTTAAGTCGGGTTAGTTTAATTCCTATAAAAATATTATGGCCAATTGTTCTTTGTCTTTGTATCGTTGGCGCCTATGGTTTAGAGCAATCTATGATCGATGTATGGATTATGTTAATTGCTGGTATAGTCGGCTATCTATTAAAGAATTTAGGTATCACACCTGCACCCATCATCATGGGATTAGTTCTTGGTACTCTCATTGAAACTTCTCTAGCCCAATCACTGATATTGTTTGAAGGAAGTTGGTTAGGATTTTTCTCTAGACCTATCGCTCTACTCTTTATTTCTCTTTCTTTAGTAAGCTTATTTGGCAAATCACTTTATGTAACAATAAAAAAATATCATGAAAAAGATTGAATCATTTACCCCGACCAATAACTTAAATTCAAGCTTTAAGGTCACCGATGAAATTTCAAAATTTATTGTTGGAACAACAATAAATGATATTCCGATCGAGACAATTACAGCATCAAAAAAATCTATATTAGATGGGATTGGTCTTGCTATTTCTGGTTTGCATTCAGAGGCAGGCTCTATCGCATTTAAATATTTAAATAACTTAGGCTTACCATCAGGCCCTGCGTCGGCAATTGGCGCTAATAAAAAATGGCCCATGCGATTTGCTGCATTTTTGAATGGCTTGACCATGCATGCAGATGACTTTGATGATACCCAACTTGCGGTTGCTAAAGATAGAGTTTACGGTCTGTTAACGCATCCGACAGCTCCATGCCTACCTGCTGTCATTGCTGCCAGTGAAACGAAAGGGGTGACCGGGAATGATTTTCTCTTAGCCTATAACCTTGGCATTGAAGTGGAAACTAAAATATCTGAAGCTATATCTCCAAGGCATTATCAACATGGGTTTCATAGCACAGGAACATGCGGTGGCTTTGCTTCTGCAACTGCTATGAGCAAGCTTTTTGATTTCAATCAAGAGCAAATCAATAATTGCCTTAGTATTACGGCGTCACAATCTGCTGGGTTAAGAGAAAATTTTGGCACCATGACAAAACCGTTTCATGCTGGCAAAGCTGCTGAATCAGGAATTATTGCTTATGAATTAACTCAGCTTGGTTTTAGCGCCTCAAATAATATACTCGAAGCGCCAAGGGGATTTTTCCAGGCTCATGGAGGAGCATTTGATGAGTCAGCAATTATAGGGAAACTCGGGAACCCATGGACATTTATTTCGCCAGGAATTAGCATCAAGCCTCATCCTTCAGGCTCATTGACGCATCCAGCAATGACTGCAATGCTTGAGCTGATTGAAGAATATAGCTTTTCTTCAGATGATATAAAGAAGATTTCGGTCGGTACAAATCATAATATGCCTAATGCATTGATACATCATCAACCCCAAAATGAGTACCAGGCAAAATTCTCAATGGAGTACTCGATGGCAATTCTTGCAATCGAAGGAAAAGCAGGTCTTGAGCAATATCAAACTAAGTTTGTGCAGAGACAAGATATTCAAAACATGTTAGCAAGAGTAGATTTTTATACTGATCCTGTCGCAGAAGAGTGCGGTTACGATAAAATGACATCCATCGTTACAATTGATCTGGTGAATGGGAAAAAAATAACTAAAACGCTCGACTTTGGTAAAGGCAGTCCAGAAAATCCAATGACCTATGATGAAGTATCTGAGAAATTTATGGAGTGCGTAAGCTTTGTTAACTGGCCAATAAAAAAGGCTAAAGAAATTATTAGTATAATAAGTTCCCTAGAGGAATGTAATTCTCTAGAGAGGCTATTCTCTAACTTTAGAGTAAATTAAATATGAATGATTTTAAAGATATCGGTGTCATAGTAGTTGGAGGGACAAGAAATATTGGGTTGGCAATAGCTGAAACCTATATTAATTTTGGTGCAAAAGTTTTTATTGTGGGTGGCTATTCTGAGGAAAATCTAAACAAGGCATTAAGTCATCTAAAGACTCTCTCAAACAATATTGGGGGATGTATAGCAGACATGTCTGATGATAAAAATGTTCAGATGGTTTTTAAAAGTTTTGAACAAAAATATAACTGCAATCCTCAAATATTGATCAATGGACAAGGATATAGACCGCATAAAAAGTTTTTAGAAATTAATTCTGAAGAATTTAATGAAGTCATGAAGCGAAATGTTTTAGGAATGTTTCTGGCATCTCAAGAATTTTTTAGAAGATGTGATACCACAGGATCAATCGTAAATATAGGGGGGCTTAGTGCTCATAAACCTGCAAGGGATAGAGCGCATGTCATTACCTCAAAAGCTGCAATTATTGGACTAACCAAGGCTCTTGCTGAAGAAGGAAGAAATAAAATAAAAGTTAATTGTATTGTTCCTGGGGTAATCGAAACAGAAAGGTCAATAGATCAGCCACAAGCAAGCTTTACGGATGAGCATAATTTTATCAAAGGAGATACTTCAGCTATTTCCCAAGCAGTTATCTCGATATCTGACCTATCTAATATTTATCTTACTGGCCAAACACTGCATGTGAATGGCGGTAGATGGATGCCCTAACATACCTTGTCTTCGCAAGATCGAGATAAATGGAATGAGCGATATCAAGATGGCTGGTATCAACATCGAAGCCACGCTTCCGAATATCTCATAAAAAGATTAACAGAAAATAGATATCGCCATGCCCTTGATCTTGGTTGTGGACTAGGAAGGAATATTAATTTTTTAAAGGACATTTGCGATCAGGTCACGGGGATAGATATTTCTAATGTCGCGATTCAGAAAAATATTGAAGCCACTTCAGATTTAGATAAGATTCACTGGCGGTGCATGGATCTTTGCAACTTATCGGAAATTGATTTTAAAGAATATGACCTGATTGTTATCGTTAGATTTATGAATAATAAGTTAATTCAAAAGCTACCTGCCTTATGTAAACCCGAAACAGAATTTATTATTGAGCAACATTTAGAGACTGATCTCAAGGTAGCCGGTCCGACCTCAAGATCGCATAGAATGAAAAAAAATGAATTAAGAGAATTACTAGACTCTTGTTTATTTTTAGATTTTTTCGAGGGAATAGATGCTGACCCTGACGGAAAAACAGTAAGTTTGGTAAAATGTCATGTTAAAAATATTAGGGAATAAGTATGTCAGGAAAACTTATGGTCATTGCTTTCTTCTTAACAACACTTTCAGTGATTGTACTGATGATTATTATCGCTAACTATCCTCAGCCCGAGCAGGCTGCTCAGACTGAGGAATTACAAACCATTCAAGAATAATTAATTTAAACCTCTTGGCTTAGCTTTAATATACGTATTAAATTACCCCCTAGGATTGCTTCTTTATCAGCATTCGTTAAATGGACAGAATTTAATATGATATCCATAGTATCAGGCCAGCCCAATGGCATATCAGTACCATAAACCACTTGAGAAATCCCCATTTCAGCTACCAGGTGCCTTAGCGCTTCATCAGAAAATACCATCGTATCGGCAAATATATTATTTCTAAGATAAGTTCTTGGTGGTTTCTTGTTTTGACAGTTATCCGCCTGAATCGGATCCACACCAATAAAATCACCTGCCTCATTGAGAGCGGGACCTCCAAACGCACTGCATGCTACCTCTGCCCTTCCAAAGTAAGAGGGTAAATAGCCACCTCCATGCGCACCAACAATTTTTAGATTTGGAAATCTATCGAAGGTTCCATCGAACATAAGTCTCGTAAAAAAGAATGCCGTTTCTAGAGGATTACCAATGATATTACCTAAATCACCGTTAAAATCTAAGCCTCCTTCAGCAATGATATTGCTAGATCCGTTTGGGTGAATAAAGATCGGAACATCCAATTCCTCGGCCTTAGCCCAAAATGGATCGAATTCTGGCCCCGAGGGAACGACACCGTTAACATGACCACCAATGGACGCACCCCTAAAACCTAGCTGATTCACAGCATAATCTAATTGTTGTGCTGCAAGCTCAGGAAATTGAAGGGCCACAGAGGTCAGGGCCACGAATCGATCTGGATATCTCTCAACCCAAGCCGCGAAACCTTCATCTTGCACTTGAATAATATCGGCTGCCAACTGTTCATTATCAGCACGGTACCACCAATACTGATTTGCGCTGATTACAGAGACATCGATCCCCCATTCGTTCATCATATCCACTCTGCCTGGATTGAGGAGTCTGGATCCGCCTATCCTTCTCTCGAGCGGAGTACCATTAATCACTTCCTCAACAGCCTGGATGGAGGCATGTGCATGAATATCAACTGTTTTAATTCTTTTTCCGTTAATTCGGACTTCTTTTCTTGTTTGCGTAAAAGCTCTTGGGACAAATGCCGTTCCAAGCACGCCACCTAGCAAGCCCCTTCTTGTTAGATTGATCATTAAATTTTCCTTGTCTTAATTAAATACCTTATTTAGTGTACCACTTGGACGCATAACTTTGTCAGTAAGCTCAGGGTTAGGATGATAGTATCCGCCAATATCTGCTGATACTCCTTGAACTTGATTAAGTTCATTTATAATTAAATCTTCATTTTCATTAAGATTTTTTGAGATTTCCATAAACTCTTCGGCAAGATCTTTATCCTGTGTTTGCAATGCTAAGGCATCAGAAAAATACTTGATTAAATAGAAATGACTTCCACGATTATCAATTTCGCCGCATTTTCTTGAGGGAGACTTATTTTTTAATAAGAATTCCTCATTAGCCTTATGCATACATTCAGCCATGATAGCTAATTTAGTGTTACTGGTTTTTGTCGCCATATCCTCCATTGATACCGCAAGGGCTAGGAATTCTCCAAGCGAATCCCATCTTAGGTGATTTTCTTTTAACAGCTGCTGAACATGTTTTGGTGCTGATCCACCTGCACCTGTTTCATACAGACAGCCGCCTGATAGCAAAGGTACAATGCTAAGCATTTTCGCTGAGGTCCCCAATTCTAAAATCGGAAAAAGGTCTGTTAAGTAATCTCTTAGGACATTTCCAGTAACCGAGACCGCATCTTTACCGTTTCTAACCTGCTCTAAAGTTTTTGTCATTGCTGATCTTGGGGGCAAGACCTCTATATCAAGACCTGAGAGATCAAAGTCTTTGATATATTTCTCAACCTTTTTAATAATTTCATTATCGTGTGCCCTGTCTTTATCTAGCCAAAAAATTGTCTTGCTCTTTGTGGCAGTTGCCCTTGATACAGCGAGCTTTACCCAATCTTTTATAGCAATATCTTTAGTTTGACACATTCTCCATATATCACCCTTGTTAACCTCATGATCTAGTATTACCTTTTTATTTTGAGTAGTGACAATCACTCTTCCATCCTCTGGAATTTCAAATGTTTTGTCATGCGATCCATATTCTTCGGCCTTTTTTGCCATAAGACCTACATTGCTGACATTCCCAACTTTGGTAACATCCAATGCACCATGCTCTTTAAGGTTGCGGATTATCTCATCATAAATGACGGCATAGGAGCGATCTGGAATAATCGCTTTCATATCTTGCGTTTCTCCGTGAGCATTCCACATTTTCCCCCCTGCTCTAATCGCTGCTGGCATTGAGGCATCAATGATTACATCGCTAGGGACATGTAGATTCGTGATTCCCTTATCGGAATCTACCATGGCAAGTGAGGGTCCAACATCGATAAGTTTTTGCATAAAATCTCTAATTTCAATTGCTTTTGTTGAATCCAGTTTATCTAAAAGTTGCTCGAGGCTTCCTAGCCCGTCTTTAGACTTATACCCTACTTGATCAAGCTCATTGCTGTACTTTGAGAATAAATCTTCAAAGAAAGTTTCTACTGCATGCCCAAACATAATCGGATCTGATATTTTCATCATGGTTGCTTTCAGATGAATCGAGTAGAGTATTCCCTCTTCTTTCGCTTTCTTTTTTTGATCCTTGAGGAATTTTCTTAATGATTTCACTGACATTCGGGCAGCATCAATCACTTCACCTTCAAGAACCTTAAGGTTTTCTTTCAGCAGGGTTCTAAATCCCTCTTTGTTAACTAACTCAATCTTAAGAACATCATCATTATCCATGGTTAAAGATTTTTCGCTCGAGTAGAAATCTCCATCATCCATATGGGATACATGGGTCTTAGAATCAGCATGCCAATCCCCCATAGAATGTGGGTTGGCTTGGGCAAATTGTTTGACTGCTTTGGCAACTCTTCGGTCGCTGTTGCCCTCTCTTAAAACAGGATTTACCGCACTCCCAAGAATTTTTTTGTATCGATCTGCATTAGATTTATCAGACTTATCAGTCGAGTCCGGAAGAAATTCTGGCACTTTATAGCCTTGTGATTGCAACTCTTTAATTGCAGCTTGAAGTTGTGGGATTGAGGCGCTTATATTGGGCAATTTAATGACATTAGCCTCAGGTTCTTTTACTAATAGACCCAAATAGGCCAAATCATCATCTTGCTTTTGTTCGTCTGTAAGGCATTCTGGAAAACTAGCGAGAATTCTCCCGGCCAGAGAAATATCCCTCATCTCTATTTGCACATTCGCTTTTTCTAAAAAGAACTTAATTAAAGGAAAAAGAGAATGTGTTGCCAGCGCAGGTGCTTCATCAGTATAGGTATAAATGATCTTATGTTGGGCCATAATAAAACCTTCGTAAATTAGATTAATTGAGAGCACTTCCCCAGAAATGCATGAGTATTATATACCCAAGAGAAGTCAGTCTCTAGTTTAGCTAACCAGAATACTTTTTAGGAAAGAAGCCTTAGTTAAGCACTCTTGGTACTCTGTTTTAGCATTTGAGTCAGCAGTGATTCCTGATCCAATATTCATTTGAAATTTTTCTTTTACCTTATCAACGACCAGAGTTCTTATGGCCACATTAAACTGAGCATCATTCTCTGGAGAAATATAACCGATAGAGCCTGTATAGATCCCCCTTGAGGACCTCTCAATCTGATTAATAATTCTCATGGTTGATAATTTTGGTGCACCGGTTATAGAAGCTGATGGGAAGAGCGCCTGAAAAATATGCTTCATGCTTGCATCCGCCTCTGCAGATACACCAGAGGTCATTTGCCAGACACCAGGAAATGCTTCTAGTTTATAAGGCATATCAAGGATTACCGATCCAGGAGATGCAATTTTACCCAAATCATTTCTAACCATATCTGCAATCATGATGTTTTCAGAGTGATTTTTTTTTGATTTCTGAAGCTTATACGCATTCAAACGATCAAAGAAAAAACTCTTTCCTCTGGGCATGGTTCCCTTCATAGGCTTGCATAGAATTTTCTTGCCAGTCTTTCTAAAAAATAATTCTGGAGATGCAGAAAAAAATTCCATGTTATCCATTTCTATATAGGCAGCATAAGGCCATGCATTCAAATCAACACTTTCTG
>JAYPDM010000003.1:35684-36879 GCA_038125265.1 Gammaproteobacteria bacterium | reverse complement strand
GGATTTTCAAAAGATAAAAATCCATGACCTATTGCCTTAATTTGAATCGATTTAATCATTATTAATTAATATTTAAAATGGCAGAGTATTTTTTATACAGATACACATTATTAGTATAATATTGCTTTTGCTGGTGATGTAGCTCAGTTGGTGAGAGCGGCGGATTCATAACCCGCAGGTCGGTGGTTCAAGTCCACCCATCACCACCACCATAGCTATGAGTAGTTTTTCGTTCATAAATCTAGAATTACTAAAGTTCATTTCAATTCTTTCTGCCTTGCTATTTATTTTATCGATTATCTTTATTCCTTATCTAATTCTTAGATTACCGAACAGCTTTTTTGTGAAAGAGCTATTTGAGAGACCTAGCCAAAACTTTATCTTGAATTTCTTTAGATACGTAGTTGGAATTTTGCTGATAATTTTTGGCTTAATAATGCTTGTCACACCTGGGCAAGGTCTTATAAGCATACTGCTAGGCGTAACGCTTATACCTTCAACAAGAAGAAATAAGTTGATCATTTATTTGATACGTTTAAAAGGCGTGCAATCTTCATTAAATTTTATAAGAGTAAAATTTAAGAAAGAAAAATTTCACTTTGATTAAATATCTTCTCAAGTTTTTCGATAAATAACTGATCCCTCAAAGTGATTCCTCCAGACTCGTGAGTAGTGATATCAATCTGAAGCTTCCCCCAGGAGAATATAATATCTGGATGATGATTCATTTCTTCAGCGATCTCACTTATCTTTAGCACCAAATCCACGAGATTTTGATAATTACGATCTTTAATGATGCAGGTAAGGAAAGTTTCATTGCTTAACTCCCATAAAGGATAAGCCTGCAGTAATTTTTTAATGTCTTCTTCTGAAAGTAACTGGGGGGACATCAATTCTCTTTAAAATTAAATTGCATGCTTATACTATAACAATAATTTATAATTTAAATATGTCTCAAGAAATTAAAAATCCCATTCAAAAAATTGAATCTACTAATACTCTTGAGGATGAACTTAATATCTATAAATCAGCTCTCCAAGAAATTCGAGACCTTCCTTTAGAGCCGTCGAACTCTCCAAGGATGACAGATCAACTATGGCACTTTGTAAGATGGTCAAAATCTATTGCTAGGAATGCCCTTGATCGCGGCTCAAAATAGACTAATACATATAGTCTTATTATTCTGCTTCTTGCT
>JAYPDM010000003.1:11296-35584 GCA_038125265.1 Gammaproteobacteria bacterium | reverse complement strand
TGATCGCGGCTCAAAATAGACTAATACATATAGTCTTATTATTCTGCTTCTTGCTTACCGCTCAGGTTTTTTCGCAAGGAACTGAAAAACCAATCATACTTGTTACAGGTGCTACCGGGACTCAGGGCGGTGCGGTAGTTATAGCACTACTTAATGAGGGCTTTCAGGTAAGGGGATTAACTCGGAATAATAATAGCGAAGCATCCCTAACCCTCTCAGAAATGGGCGTTGAGATGGTTGAGGGAGATTTTTCAGACTATGAATCATTACTCCGTGCCATGCAGAATGTTTACGGTGTGTTTTCAGTTCAACAGTATAGAGGTATAGGCACAGATACAGAGGTTGAATATGGAATAAATGTCATTGAAGCGGCCAAAGCCTCGAGCGTAAAACATTTTATCTATACCTCAGTATCAAAAGCACATCTTGATACTGGGGTGCCACAATTTGAAAGTAAGCTTGTCATAGAAAATCATCTGATAAGCTCAGGATTACCCTATACTATTTTCCGGCCTGCTTCATTTATGACTGCATTGATAGATCTTCTGAATGATCAGGAAGGTTGTAATGTTTCGGGTCCGCTACCTTCAGATTTACAGCGTACATTTATTGATCCTAGCGATATTGGTAGATTTGTATCCTTGGCTTTTTCAGGCCCAGGTCAGTGGATTGGTATGACACAAATTATTGCCGGTGACAAATTGTCTTATCAGCAAATAATCGAAACCTACAATGATATTAATCTGGGGTGCCTAATCTACCAACAACTTGAGTGGGAAGATTTTCTAGAAGATGCCACTGAGACTGATATTATTAGGGAGAGATGGTACCTCACAAACGAGGACCCTTTTGATTATGAGTCCTTTAAAGCTAACTACCCTTGGACAAATAGCTTCTATGACTTCTTATTACAATCTAATCTTTAATATAGTTTTCTGCCTCCTTAAACCTCTCAGGGGTGCCCATATCAAACCATAAAGACTTTGTAACAAATCCTTTGAGCACCTGATTATCAATAGCTCTATCAAAGATCTCAGTGAGGCTCCGTTTACCTGGAAGAAAACCTTCAAATAAACTTTTATCAAGGACACTTATTCCAGAGAAAGTATATTTTTTTTGTTGCTTTATGATCAATCCTTGCTCACTAATTCCATAGTCACTGTTGTTTTTCCAAGATGGATTATTCACCAGCACCAAATAATTATGAGCACTCAGCTTAGTGAGTTCTTTAAAGTCAAATTTTGTCAGAATATCTGAGTTAATGACTGAAAAGCTATTCTGCTTGATCTTTGGAAGAATATTAATGATTCCACCCGCTGTCTCAAGCGGCTCATCCCCCTCATGATGTATTTCAATATTTTCAAGATCGTCTAATTCTTGTTCAAGATGGGCTTGAATTTGATCGGTGTAACTGGAAATGTTTATATGAATTTTTGAAAATCCTGCAACCCGCAATTTTTCAATATGTCTGATGAGAAGAGATTTTTTTTTAAACTTTAAAAGCGGTTTAGGGGTGCCATCTTGAAATCCTTTGATTCGGGTTCCCTTGCCTGCACTTAAGATGATTGCCTCCATAAATACTTTAAAAAAGATTTTGTTATTATGAGAAAATTTTACACTATGAAGTATCTTTGCTTCCTATTAATTGCGATTTTGCCTATGGATGGACTGAGGGCGCAAGTTTGTTCTCCACCCTTAAGGCAAGGGGTGCTCGATAGGTTTTATAATGACACCTCTGAACCAGTAAATCTTACCGAAAATATTGAAATTTCAGCAAGATTTGTTGATTTATCAAGGGCTGATGGGTCAGATTACTTTGAAAATATCTCATTCTCAATGGGCGAAAAAGTAATCATGGCGGAACAAGCACTTTATTTTCAATCTACAGGCTTTGCTGAAGCAAGTGGCTCGGTCAGTTATTCGGATAGAAATATCTTTATTGCAAGTGAGTATGCAGAAATTGATACTGTCAACGAGTCAATTTCCTTTATTGAGACGGAATTTGATTTATCTAATCCTTTTGCAATAGGTCGTTCGGGTAGGCTCACCATTAATAACGCTGGTTTACTTGATATTGAAAATGCTTTCTTCACAACATGTGCAGAGGAAATCCCCTTTTGGTCAATAAATGCCTCTAGGTTAAATTTAAACACCCAAGAAGGTATAGGGCGTGCCTCTAATTTAAGTCTTCGACTAAAAAACATACCTCTACTCTATTTGCCCAGTCTTAGCTTTCCGATAAGCAACCAACGTAAGACGGGGTTTTTAATGCCTGAATTTGGCAATAGCCAGAAACTGGGTACAAATATCAGCTTCCCCTTCTACCTTAATTTATCTGAAAACTATGACCTGATTCTTTCGCCAGGTTATATTTCTGAGTACGGCTCAACCCTCGAGGGTCAATACAGGCATTTGATATCCAGCGGTGAATTGGACTTATCATGGCAGCTTATCAATGATCAAATTAGCGAGACAAATAGGTATGTTTCCGAGCTTAATTTTAATTTTAATATCGAAAACTTTACGCTTGGTGGCAATATCGAGACTTTCTCTGATCAGAATTACTATGAGGACTTTTATACAAGCCGAAATATGGTTGCTACCCCATATATCAAAGATAACATTCACCTATCAGGACATTTCGGAAACTGGCATTTTAATGCACAAGCTTTTCAAAATACAATTATCAATCCATTAGATGAGTACGCCAGCATATCCTCTAGACCACATCAAAATAAGGATGAATCGCTTATCCCCTCACTCTCTCTCATTGGATTTAAGTCCTTTGGGGGTATTTTTTATGATCATTTCTCTGAGTTATCTTACTTTGAGGAGTACGATAATATTCTTAGATTTGATTCAACTCATTCTCTGTCTTCGGCAATCAATCTTAGCGGCATAAATATTACCCCGAGTTATTTATACCGACTGACAAATTACCATAACGAGATCCTGGATATTAATAGGACCGCGGGTGTGGCCTCCATTGAGATAAATGCACGCTTTCGTAAGAATTTGAGTCGCTCTTTGGACCAAATAATCGAGCCAAAGCTACTGATTGTGCAATCTGATATTTCTAACCAGGAAGATATTCCCATAATCGATTCTTCGCTTGCTGAGCTTAGTTATCTAAGTATCTTCAATCCATTTAGATTTGTAGGTGCAGACAGAGTACTCCCTCGGGATGATTTGGTGCTTGGGGTATCCACAGAAATTCTTCAAAATTCTACAAAAAGAGAGATTCTTAGTGGAACTTTTGCACTGGCAAGTAGAAAACCTTTTGAAGACGTATCCAATATCTCTGTCGACAATGATTATATTATTGAACTAAATTCACAATTCACCTCAACATTCAGAGCTCAATTTTCTAGAAGATGGAATGAAGCGGATGCAACTGCCACACAGACTGTGGCACGGATCATCTATAATGCTAATGAACAAACTTATTTCTCTTTGGGGTACTCACAAAGAGATCAATTTTTAAATCAGCTTACCCTAGCAAGTGTATTCCCTATGTTTAATGGAAGTTTTTTTTCAAAAATTTCCTATGACTTTGAAAACAGTGAATCCCTAGAAAAGAGATTGGGATGGCAGTACAATGGCTGTTGTTGGGGTCTAGGTATTGAATACTATAATTATATAAGCCAGAGAAACGGCGACCAAGATGACGGCTTTAGAATTCAATTCTTTTTAACGGGTCTGATTAATAATAGAAGCAACTTGATAACTAATTTGATAGGTAATGGAGTTAGATAATTATTAAATGAAAAAAATAAAATTTTTCTTTCTTCTTTTGATGCCTTTTCAGCTCAATTCCCAAACCTTAGACCTTGGTGGTTTTGGTGAGCTGGTTGATGATGTAGTAGCAATCATTAATGATGATGTCATCCTTAGAAGTGAACTTGAGCCTCAAATTCAAGCCTTTCGAGGTAATATTGATCCAAATATTTTAATCAATTTTTCTGCTCAAGAAATTGAAAATGAAGTACTTGATCAGCTGATCTCTAGAAGAGTGCAAGTGCAAAGAGCAGGTCAGTTAGGCGTCTTTATAACTGATGATGACATAAATCAGGCACTCAATGGTATTGCAGCTCAAAATAATATATCACTTACTCAAATCCCAATGATGCTGAGCGAAAATGGTATTGATTATCTGGTCTATAGAAATGAACTTAGAGAGCAACTGATTATCCAAGAGCTTATGAGAAGGGATGTGGGACCTAGAATTCAGGTGCTACCCCTAGAGCTCAACAGCTGCATGAATGACCAACTTGAACTCATCCAAAGTGAAGTACAGTTTAATGTCTCCCATATCTTGCTGAATCGACAGTCACTGGGTATCGCTTCTCAGGATGAATTTATTGAATTTGCCCAAAGCATCATTGATCAACTCAATGGTGGACAAAGTTTTGAGTCTTTAGCAATCGAATTTTCATCGGCCGGTACCGCAGAATCTGGAGGTCAAATAGGCTGGAGAAGTGGAAATCAACTGCCTGTAATTTTTGCCAATCAAGTTCGATCACTAGAGATCGGGGAAATATCCGAGGCAATTATCTCCAATAATGATATCCACATCGTAAAACTTAATGCTAAAGAGGGACAAGAATCTGCCATGGTCCCCCAAAAACTTATTAGGCATATTCTGCTTACCCCTACAGAACTTGAAGATGATTTGGTCATCCAGCAACGACTCAGTGACATTAGGGATAGAATATTGATGGGTGAGGATTTTGGAATTGTTGCCTCCGCCGTTTCTGAGGATCCATTATCCGCAGCAGAAATGGGCAGCTTGGGATGGACATCGCCCGGTTATTTGGTTCCAGAATTCGAATCTCAAATTGCTGATTTGAGTGAAGCAGAAGTTACACCTCCCTTTCAATCTCGTTTTGGTTGGCATATCGCAGAAGTCATAGGCAATAGAATGCACGATGCAACCAATGAGATGATCGAACTTGAGTGTGATACGCAAATCAGGGAACGTAAGTTTGAAGAGCAAAGATTGCGATGGGTAACTCAATTAAGAGATCAAGCCTATATCGAAATATTACTCTAAATGAGTGAACGCCCTATAATCATTACCTCTGGAGAACCAGCTGGTATAGGCCCTGACATCACTCTTAAATTTTCCCAAAAGGCATTAAAAGCTCGTGAAAATTTTGCCATCTTAGGGTGCCTAAAAACATTAAGAGATCGAGCTAACCTACTAAACTTAGAGCTTGAATTCGAGAAGTTCGCCCCTGAGGATAGTCTTGATCAGATGACATTAGAAAAAATATCAGTGATCGATTTTCCTTGCAGCGCAAAGGTCCTACCTGGAACCTTAGATCCAAAAAATATTAATTCTGTGATGAGCCAAATAGATCACGCTATTGCATTGTGTAAAAGCAATAAAGCGTCGGCTATGGTTACCTGCCCGGTACAAAAAAGTCTTATCTCTGAGCAAAAAAGAGATTTTATGGGGCATACCGAATACATTGCCAAAGTGCTAAAAAATGACAACCCTGTAATGGTATTAGCCAGTCCAACAATGATGACGGCCTTACTAACAACTCATATACCGCTAGCAGAGGTTACAAGAATGGTGACTAAAGAAAAGATCATTGCAGTTGTTGAGGTTTTAAATGCATGGCTTGAAAAAAAGTTCTTAAATAGAAGACCTAAAATTGCAGTGCTAGGACTTAATCCACACGCCGGAGAATCTGGAAAGTTAGGCCAAGAAGAGATTGAAGTGATCGGCCCAGCCATAGAGCTTCTAAGAAACAGAGGAATCAATGCTGAGGGGCCACTCAGTGCTGATACCGCATTTAATGATTTAGCAAAATTTGACCTTTATTTAGGAATGTATCATGACCAAGTACTCCCTGTTATCAAGTCACATTTCTTTGAGACAATTGTCAATATCACGGTGGGTATAGACATAATTAGAACAAGCGTAGATCACGGTACTGCGCTTGATAAGGCAGGAACGCACCAAGCGTCAGAACAAAGCCTCGTGCAAGCATTTGCGTTAGCAAAAAAATTAGCGAATGCATAAAAAGAAACGATTTGGTCAAAACTTTTTAGTAGATCAACACTATATTAATCTAATTCTAGACGCTGTAACTCCTGAGCATTCAGATGATTTAGTTGAGATCGGTTGCGGGGATGGTGCAATAACCCTGCCTCTACAAAGTCAATGCAGAAGCCTTAAGGTAATTGAAATCGATAAAAGAATGGTAGATTTTTTATTGCAAAAAAAAATGATCGATCACTCTAAGGTAGAGTTTTTTAATACCGATGTCCTTCAGATAGATTTAAAAACTATTTTAGATCCTAAGTGCAAATATAAAATCATAGGCAACCTCCCCTACAACATCGCTACCGAGATAATTTTTAGATTAATAGATTGTAAGCACCTATTCTCTCTAGGATACATTATGGTGCAAAAGGAGGTAGCAGAACGCTTATGTGCTCAACCTGGATCAAAGAAATTTGGAAAATTATCAATCTTTACGCAACTTGAAGTTTCAATTGATCATTTATTTGATTTACCACCTAATGCATTTGATCCACCACCTAAGGTAAATTCAACTTTTTTAAAGATAAATTTTGATCATAAAAATAATATTCATATTCTCGATCAAACTGTATTCAGTCATCTCGTCCATAAATGTTTTTCCATGCGTAGAAAAAAAATTTCAACCATCTTGAAAGACCGTCTTAACCAGAAGGATTGGGAATCCTTAAACATTGATTCCAGCCTTAGACCCGAGGACCTTAGTATTCGGGATTATGCAAACATGTCTAACTATCTGAAAAATGAGTAATTATTTTATTGGAGATATCCAAGGTTGTTATAAGGAACTCTTAAGCCTCCTTGAAAAGATAGCCTTTGATCCACAAAAGGATAAGCTTTGGTTGGCTGGGGACCTTATAAACCGTGGACCCAACTCATTAGAGGTTATTGAATTTGCTTATCAAAATGAAAGCAGTATTAATTTTGTGCTTGGCAATCATGAGCTTCATTTTTTGGCGGTAGCTACCAAGCAAAGACATATTGGCCCAAATGATACGTTTCAGGATATCTTACAATCAAAGAACCTCGCAAATATTGTCGAGTGGCTTAGAGAAAAGCCATTAATCATAAATAATGATGCATTAAATTTTATGATGGTTCATGCGGGTATCTACCCCTTATCAAATATAAAAATCACGCTTGCTGCGGCAAATGAAATTGAAGATAAGTTGAAATCTAGTGATTGGCTAAATGTATTAGCAAAAATGTATGGCAACGCTCCTATTCATCCTAATACTGTGAAAAATGATTGGGAATACACTAGATTTTGGCTCAATGTCCTAACGCGAATGCGTTATTGTTACAGTGATGGCTCTTTGGACCTTGAGACTAAAGTGCCCCCAGGGAATCAACCTCATGAACTTAAACCTTGGTATGAATTAGCAAATCAACTACCACAAGATAGAAAAATAATTTTTGGGCACTGGGCGTCGCTTGGTCTTTTTACCTTTAAAAATATTTATTGTCTCGACTCAGGATGCGTCTGGGGTAATGATCTTACTGCATTAAAATTAGAGGATTTGACAATCATCCAACAAAAAAATCTCTCTAGCTAGACAGCGACAGGTGCTCTCAGAGGCTCATGGTGAAGGTAATCTTCTAACAAGAAATCCTCAAATTCGTATTCAAAGATTGATTTGGGCTTTCGCAACAGCTTCATAGATGGTAATGGATGAGGATCCCTAGATAACTGAGTCTTTACCTGCTCTAAATGGTTAACATAAAGATGGCAATCACCGCCGGTCCATATAAAGTCACCCGGATTTAAATTGCATTGTTGAGCCACCATTAATAACAGCAGTGCATAGGAAGCTATATTAAAAGGCACACCCAAAAAAATATCCGCACTGCGCTGATAGAGCTGCAATGATAAAGACCCATTACTCACATAGAACTGAAACATGGTATGGCAAGGGGCTAAGGCCATTTTATCTATCTCAGCAACATTCCAAGCATTAACGATGATCCTCCTTGAATCAGGATTGCCTCTTATCTGATCGATAGCATTGGATATCTGATCAATGGTGTCCTCATCAGAAGTTTTCCAGCTTCTCCATTGCTTACCATAAACGGGACCAAGATCCCCATTGGCATCGGCCCACTCGTCCCAAATGGTCACGCCATGCTCATTTAGGTATTTGATGTTGGTATCTCCCTGAAGAAACCAGAGAAGCTCATAAATAATGGACTTGAGGTGAACACGTTTAGTCGTGACCAATGGAAAGCCGTCCTTAAGAGGAAACCTCATCTGATGACCGAAAAGACTTAAAGTGCCTGTACCAGTTCTATCCTCTTTTTTCTCACCCTCGTTGAGAACTTTTTGCATTAATTCAAGATACTGTCTCATAGCGTTTTTTTAGACTAAAACTTATCATGATTATACCAATTAAGATCAATGGAGCAGTCAGAATCTGGCCCATGGTTAACCAATTAAAAGCTATGTATCCCCCCGCATCAGGATTCATATGTAAATCTGGAAGTCGGACAAACTCTATCGCAAATCTTGCGACACCGTATGAAAGTAAAAATACCCCTGATAAGAAGAATTTAGGCTTAGGTTTTAGACTTAAATACTGGAGCAGTATAAATAGCAAAAGACCCTCAAATAATGCCTCATACAGCTGCGAAGGATGCCTGGGGACACCTCGTACAATAAAAGCCCACCAGATATCTGGAGAGGCCACTGACCCCCATAATTCACCATTGAGAAAGTTCCCTACTCTGCCAAAAAAAAGACCTGGGGGGACCCATGGAACAATAACATCAAGCAAGTTTCCAAGATCTATCTTGTGTGCCTTTGCAAAGTAATAGATACCGAAAAATCCTCCAAGAAGCCCACCATGAAAAGACATGCCACCCTCCCAGACGCGAACAAGAGATAGGGGATCATTAATCAGATTTTGCCAGCCATAAAAAAGCATATAGCCAATTCTTCCTCCTAAAATGAGGCCAAAAGCAGTGTAAAAAATGAGATCCTCTGCATCTTTTGGGTCCAAATTAAAGTGAGCATTTTTCTTAAAACTATTTTTAATGCCCCACCAAGCAATTAAAAGTCCAATCAAATACATCAGCCCATACCATCTAATGTCGAGTGGACCGATACTAATCGCAATGGCTGGAGGAATATCTGGATAAATAAACATAATGCTCATTAAATTGTATATCAGAATTGCTATAGTATCCGAATGTCTAACACACTAAAAAAAGAGAACAGTGTCTATTTGCAGCAGCATGCCAATGATCCTATACACTGGAAAACATGGAGTGATGAGCTCTTAGAAAATGCAAAGAAAGAACAAAAAATAATTTTTATTTCAATTGGTTATGCCGCCTGTCACTGGTGTCATGTCATGCATCGTGAATGCTTTCAGGATACTGAAGTAGCAAACTATCTTAATGCAAATTACGTATGTATTAAGGTGGATCGAGAAGAGCGCCCTGACCTTGATTCAATTTATCAGTCAGCTCACTACATACTCTCTGAGGCGACAGGAGGATGGCCCCTCTCTAGCTTTATAAATCCCTATACTCAACTGCCAATCTTCTCTGGGCTTTACTTCCCTAAGGAAAAATTCCTCGAGCTCATTCAACTTATAGACAGAGAGACTAAAGGTAGGCTAGAGAAAATTAGTGAGAGCCAAGCAAATTTAGTGAACCTCTTAAACTCTTATCAAGAGAAACAAGAGGAGCAATTAGACCTATCTGAAATTGCAAAATTATACTGCGAACAGAATGACAGGATCTATGACGAGCAGAATGGTGGCTATGGATCACAAACTAAATTTCCGCAAACGGCTAAACTTAAATTAAATTTCTATTTAGGCCGCATTTATCATGAAAATTCTGAGATCAGCGAAAACGTCCTAAGAAAAAACAAAGAGACCATTCATAGTATTTGCTCAAAAGGACTCAATGACTGCATCTCAGGTGGTTTTTTTAGATACTGTGTCGATCCTAAATGGCAGATTCCTCATTTTGAGAAAATGCTCTATGACAACGCTTTAATTCTTGATGCGCTCTGTGACGCATGGGTCATAGGAAATGATCCTCTTATTAAGGATAAAATTTTTTCTGCAATTAAGTGGCTTGAGAAAGAACTAAAAACCGAAGATGGAAAATATTATTCATCCATTGATGCTGATAGTAACGGTATAGAGGGTGGCTATTACACATTTTCAATGGATGAGCTAAAACAAATTCTAACCACTGATGAATTGAATACCTTTCACCTTCAATGTCAAAGCTTACAGATAGAAAATGAGGATCAATATTTTCCAATTGAGATGGGCAATCACCTTTCAGAGAAAGATAGAAAGGGTCTAGGAAGCATATTTAAAAAGCTTGATGATTACAGATGGTCAAATAAATTCTACCCAACAAAGAATACAAATATCATTCTTTCTTGGAATGGTATGGCGTTAAAGGCAATCTCTAAAGCAGCAAAAATCTTTCAAGAGGATCGCTTCAGTCTTCTTTCTGAGAATCTAATTGAAAGCATATTGAAAGACAACTTATCGCAATTAGATAAAGATAATTTATGTCTTACTAACAATGATAAGCATATTTTCATAGATGATTATGCTTTTTTGATCGATGGCCTTATTGAGTACCTTGAATACAGATGGGATGATGAGCTTTATTCTTTAACCCTAGAGCTTACAAATACGATGATCGATCTTTTTTGGGATCATAAAGAGGGCTTTTGGTTTAATTATAGAGATCGAGATAAATTATTATTCAATCCAAAGATAGTATTTGATGAGTCCACACCCAGTGGCTATGCCATTGCTATTATCGTCCTTACAAAGCTAGGTATCATTGCTGCTAACAGCCAGTATCTTGAAATTGCAGAGCGTGCAATTCAAATTCAGTCTGAAGTGATTTCTAAGACTCCCCAATCTTGTTCGATGCTTTTTTTAGCTGCAAACTTCTACACCCATGCAAAAAGCATCATATTTTTTAGCGATGAAAGAGACGATCAGCTTTGGAACAAGAAGATATATAGTCAATTTAATCCACATCTATTTGCATTTAATTTACCAAACAATACCTCTCATAAGCTCTTTCAAGATAAATTAGATAACAAAAATAAAAATAATATCTTTGTTTGTGGGAGAGGTTATTGCAGCAACCCCTTTCAAGACCTGGAAGAAGTATTTAAACAGATTTAAGTTTATCCAATAATCCACTGATTAGATTCTGGGTCATAAGTGTACTGTGTGGAAGGCCAATAAACACTTTCCGACTGGATCGTGGTATTAAATCTTCTATCATTTTGATCCAGAAGCGTGATGCGTAAGCTCTGCTTTTCTCCTTGAGATTCAAGCGCACCTATAAAATCATCTAAGCTATTAATCTGTTGATTTTCTATCGCGATAATTCTAACGCCAGGAAATATACTTGATCTTGCTCCTGGCGATCCAAACGAGGTAAAGCTAACCATAACACCCTCGTAAGGGCTTTCGATTGAAAATCTTAAGGCTCGTGAAATGTTTTGCAAGATTAAGCCATTCCATGAGATGGCATGCTGAAAATCGTCTCCATAATAGGCCGCAGGTGAAGCATTAAAAGTAATTTCATTACCATTTCTAAGCACTACAACTTCAATTTCATCCCTCTGAGATAATTCCTCAAATAGATTAAAGCTGTTGACCAATTGTCCACCTAGCGATATCACAATATCGCCATTTCTGAAAAATTGATCCTCTGAAATGACCTCATCTTTTGTAGCAATACTTTTAACCATGAGCAGTTGTCGATCGTTGCTAAATGAACTTAAAAACTCATTGATCCTGTCATCGCTCAAACCATAATTTCTTGCCAGAGCGTAGGAGACTTTTTCAAGTTCAATATCTAGAGAATATAAAGGTTCTAAATTCTGAAAACTGATCAATGACTGCTCGATAAATCTACTTGGGATACCTCGATTGACCTGCCTGAAATTATTCCCGGTGCCCATTGGAAAGCTTGACCAGAGCGCCCTTACACTACCAGATAAATCTAAAATAACGCCATCAAGGTTATTTGGGGCGTTATCTAAATCAATCACATCCAGATTCATTTCTCTCAATCTTAGTGTCCTGCCTGAGCCAAAATTCATGGATTCAATCTGAGCTACCCTTGCCGTTTGGGCTTCAATTTGATGGTCAAATCTTAATCCTACAAGATTTACCTCCTCACCAGGTTCAAGGATTTCTGTATTAAGGGTAATTGCTTCTACCGCGGTACTGCCAATATGCTCTCGCTCAAAAGAGATGATTGCTAAATTATGGTAAGGATGAATGAACTCGGGCCTTGCTGGTATTTCAAGTGTCCCCCCAATGGTTACCCGAATATCACCCAATGAAGTAGGTACCGTATTTTGATCTACAGCCACATAGAATTTATCTGTATCGCTTCCTATGATCACACCTGTGCCGTAGTAATGTCGTTCATTAATTCCAAATACGCCGATAGGGAGATCAAAATTTACCATCACCAACGATCTTTGTAATCGATTGAGCGTCTCATCAGAATACGTGGCAAAATTCATATCAAATGGGGCAAAGACCTTTTCGTCACGGTTTGTTGAATAGTCGTTACATATCCACTCGTAGCTAGGCTGCTTCTCACATAACTGAAAGTCATGCCATGCTGTGATTTTTGTAATCAACCTTTGTTGAACCGCATTGGGCTGGCTTAGGTGCCTGTAGCCAATATTTACCCTTTCCCTTTCAGGTAGCCTAGAAAATACATTCAGAAAAGACTCGAGCGTTGGCGTCTCCTCTCCATTAATCGATACAATAACGCTCTGATTTGGGATAGCAGCAGAATCAAAGATATAGCCCGTATTGGCAATGTAGATACCTTGAATTAATTCACCATAATGCCTTTGCATCTGATAGGAGGTTTCATGGAGAACGCCACCAGAAAGCTTGATTAATTGGTCAGGAATTGTAGAGTGAAGATCAAAAACAACTGAGGTGATGTTGCTAATTTCTCCATCCCTAAAGACCCTCAAATTTACCTCAGCATCTACATTTCTGTTCAGAAGAATCTCAAGATCTAAGTAGTCTTTTACCAAATAATCATTTAATGTCAGCAGTACATCGCCGACTTGAAGGCTATCAACTAAAGTAGAATTTACAACCAGCAAGCCATTCATGGTTTGGTCAGTATCTCTGTACTGCCTCTCAAGCTCGAGCGGAAAGCCTTCTCGCCTTAAATCCGCAAATGAGCTTTGGCTAAATTCCGTGAGAAGCCCCCCTCTTTGTATGATTGATCCTTGTTGAATATTTTCTAACGCATTATTTATCGCCGGGAGCGGTAAAAAAAAGCTTGATGCTGCTTGGGCTGATGCGCCGGCATTCAGGGCAACCACATCGCCATAAATATTGATGACAGGTGAACCAGAGGAGCCACCGGAGGTATTTGTCGCCGCCTGAATATAGTAAGTATTAAAATCATTATAATTGCCCCTTCCATAATTAGGTGCCTCGCGATCTAATCGGGCAATCGTACCGCTTAGTATAGAGAGCTGTTCGCCCGCATCATTTCCAATGACACGTATCTCAGTTCCTACCTGGAGTCCTTCAAGCGATAAGTTCAATGAGAGGGGTGAAATAAATTCTAGGTCATCTGGGTCATACTGAAAAAAACCAAAATCATGAATTGGGTCAATATAAATAGCCTTGAGGCTCACTTCCTCTCTATTGATGAATATTGCCTTAGCATCAATAGGTCCGGGATTAACGACGTGTCGGTTTGATAGGATGATTCCCCTATCAGCATCAACAATAAACCCCGTTGCCTGAGATGAGTTTCTCTGTTCGCTGTCAAAGGCTAACGGAATATCAAACTGGATAGAGACAATGCTTGGAGCCACTTGATTGATAGTCTCTGACCAATTTAAAGGACCCTGCGCATAACTGACCGATCCTAATAATAGGAGAGAAGCGAAAATAATTTTCTTCATTGAATTAGTTTAACCGAATCTAACGTTAAGCTCCTTAACTGCTTTGACGTCATCAAGCCTTGTAAGGGCAAGGGTATTTGGACTCGACTTAATACCATCGATATCAGAGACAAAGCGGGCTTTAATATCCGTCATTGCATCAACAAAGGCATCAAGGGTCTCTTTAGATTCTGTCTCTGTAGGCTCAATCAGTAGACACTCGGGTATCAATAAAGGGAAGTAAGTTGTGGGTGCATGAAAACCATAGTCCAAAAGTGCTTTGGCAACATCCATAGCGGTAGCTCCGGTCTCCTTAGTGATCTCTTTCAACGAAATAGCAAATTCATGAGAGGCTCGTCTACCTGGATAAGCTAATTTAAAGCCATTCTTTTGTAATTTTTTCATCAGGTAATTAGCATTTAGCGTGGAAAAGTTCGAGACCTCGGTCATGCCTTCTCCGCCGAGCATTCTTGCATACACATATGCCCTTAATAGCACCCCAACATTTCCCATAAATGCGGATAATTTGCCAATGCTATCAGGAAAGTCATCTGTGTTTGCCCATCTGTATTTATCATCAGTTTTTGTCACAACGGGTAATGGAATAAAAGGTTTGAGTTTCTCATTGACCGCAACCGCACCTGAGCCAGGACCTCCGCCTCCGTGAGGTGTTGCAAACGTTTTGTGTAGGTTTATGTGCATGACATCAAACCCCATGCTTGCAGGAAGCACCTTACCTAGGATGGCATTTAAGTTTGCACCGTCATAATACATCAGCCCCCCAGCATCATGAACAATGCTTGAAATCTCCCCGATTCCTTGCTCAAAAGTGCCAAGCGTTGATGGGTTCGTAAGCATGATGCCTGCGGTATTTGGACCAACAGCGTCTTTTAGCAAAGCAATGTCAAGGTTTCCATTCTTATCAGTAGGCAATTCAATAACCTTACAACCACACATGATCGCTGTTGCAGGATTGGTTCCATGAGCTCCGTCTGGCACGATGATTTCGTTTCTATGTGTTTCGCCTCTTTTCTTATGATAGGCAAGAATCATTGCGACACCGGCTAACTCGCCCTGAGCGCCCGCCATTGGGGTAAGAGAGACTTGATCCATCCCGGTCACAACCTCAAGAATACTTTGCAAGTTATAAAGACACTCCAAGACACCCTGCGAATTGGTCTCTCCTCGGTACGGATGACGGGAGAGAAAATCAGGATTTAATGCAAGTTTGTTGCAAGCTCTTGGGTTGTATTTCATGGTGCATGAGCCGAGCGGATAAAAGTTCGTATCAATCGAAAAGTTTTGCTGTGAAAGCCTTGTAAAATGCCTTACGACTTGCAACTCAGAGACCTCTGCAAATCCAAGAGGAGTCTCTCTGAGCTTGTCTTTTGAAATACTAAAAGAATCGCCGATATCTAGCTTTAGACTGTTAACCCTTCTGCCCTTTTTGCTTTGCTGAAAAATTAATTGCTCTTTCATTCAATAACCTCCAATGCCTCCTCAAGCAGACTTACATATGCTTGAATATCCTCTGTAGTTTTTACCTCTGTAACGCACGCTAGGACGGTATTCTCTAGCTCTGGAAAATAGAGGGACAAGTCAAGGCCTGGTGAAATGCCATGACTCTCCATATATTCAATGATTTTTTTTGAGCTCTTTGGCATGCAAATTGCTACCTCATGAAATCTCTCGGAATCGAATAATACTTCTATTCCCTTTAAGTTTTTAATTGCAGTTATAAATTCATTTAACTTGCTATGACAAGATTTAGCGACATCAACCAGGCCCTGCTCACCATAGAGGGACATGTACATTGTTGAAGCTGTCACCATCAGCCCTTGATTGGTACATATATTGGAGGTTGCCTTGGATCTTCGGATATGCTGCTCTCTAGCCTGAAGGGTTAACACAAAGCCCTCATTACCATTACTGTCAAGCGTTTTACCCACAATGCGTCCAGGCAATTGGCGCGAGAATTCACCTCTGGTGGTCATGAACCCATAATACGGGCCACCAGAGCTCAACGGCACACCCAATGGTTGCCCTTCTCCACAAGCTATATCAGCCCCCCTCTCGCCCCACATGCCAGGTGGCTTCAGAAGCGCCATGGCTATGGGATTGACCACTGCAATCACGATAATATTCTGGCTATGTGCCCAGTCAGTGAGCCCATCAACATTCTCTAAGGAACCAAAAAAGTTTGGATTTTGAATAACGAGTGCTGTCGCATCACTATGGCTATCAAGGTCTTGTGTATTAATCAGTCCATCTGCAGGATTAAATTCAATATCTATGAGCTCAACACCCTGCTTAGTAGTAATGCTCTCCGCTACCGCCTTATAGGATGGGTGTAAATTTCTTGGCATGATAATTTTTTTACTGTCCTTAGTGCGATTGACCCTTATCGCCATAAGAATTGCCTCGGCAAGTGCTGAGGCACCGTCATAAAGAGAAGCATTAGAGATATCATGTGCCATAAGGTTCGACATCATGCTTTGATACTCATAAATCAATTGAAGAGTTCCTTGGCTTGCCTCGGCTTGATAAGGGGTATAAGCGGTATAAAACTCTCCTCGAGTTGTGAGCTCCCATACTACAGAGGGTATGAAGTGTTCATAAGCCCCTGCTCCAATAAAATTTAAGCCAAACTTATCTTTTGCAGCAAGCGCAGTAATTTCCCTAACTACCTCCATTTCGTTGGCAGCGCTCGGGATTCCCTCAAGTGTGCCGATCTTGAACTCATCGGGAATCTCATCGTAGAGCGCTTCAATATCTGAGATACCAATCTCAGCAAGCATGGTTGCGATATCTTCTTTTGTATGCGGAATAAATGACATCAGTGGTCCAGTGTTTCTAAAAGTGATTGATATTCAGCCTCATTCATAAGTCCTGACATGTCGGCATTTTCAGATTGAATAATGCACAACCAGCCATCACCCTGCGGGTCAGAATTGACCATACTTGGATTTGAGTTGAGGGCATCATTTATCTCTATGACCGTGCCACTGATGGGACTGTAAACATCTGAAGCTGCCTTTACTGACTCTACCACTATAAAAGCATCCCCTTTACTAAATTCAGCATTGATAGCAGGAAAGTCAACAAAGACCAACTCACCTAGAGCATCTTGAGCATGCTCTGTGATACCGACCATGTAAGATTGATCCCCTGTTTTCTTAATCCACTCATGATCCTTCGTGTATAAAATAATTTCCTCACTCATTAGCTTTCTCCTCTTAAAATAATTTGGCCTTGACCCTTTTTATAAAATGGCAATTTGCATAAACTTGCGTTCAGTTTCTTGCCTCTAATGCTTACCTGACAAGAATTACTGATCGATAAATCAACTCTGGCAAAGCCTATCGATTTTTTTAGGCTGGGCGAAAAGCCTCCACTGGTCACAACGCCTAAAGGCTTGTCATCATCGAATACCTCAACTCCAGCTCGCAAAACCCCAGGCTCATCTAGAACGATTCCCAACCGATCAATCTTCGCTGCGGCTTGATTATTGAGAAGTGATTCTTTTCCAATAAATTCTTTATTTGTACTGATAACCCAATTCAAACCGCACTGGTCTGGACGTATGGTCTCATCCATATCAGCGCCATAAAGGTTCATCCCGGCCTCCATTCTAAGTGTATCTCTAGCGGCAAGACCGCAGGGCAGTACACCTTTACGAATCAACTCGCTCCAGAGGCTCTGAATAGTCTCTTGAGACGCTATCACTTCAAACCCATCCTCGCCGGTATAACCCGTTCTTGATAGAAAATCATCGCCTATAAAGCAGGCCTCAAAGGACGCCAGCTGAGGTATATCTATCAACTCTTTAAGGTTTTTTTCAGCTTCTGGACCCTGGACAGCAATCATCCCATAATTTTCTAGAGGTTTAATTTCTACGTCGTATTCTCCTGACTTTTCTTTTAGGTGATTGAGTACCTTCTCTCTTGTTCCGGCATTTGTAACAATCCGGAAACGATTTGATTCCTGTCTACAAACAATTAAGTCATCGATAATGCCTGCTTCTGGATTTAGAAAACAGGTGTAGATGCAGGAAAAAAGCCCGTTACTGGGTTGTTTTTTGCTCAAATCGGTTACTGTAAGCCATTGAAGAAACTCCATGGCATCCGCACCAAATAAATCAATAACCTGCATATGCGAAACATCAAAAATTCCCGCTTTATGTCTCACAGCCTCATGCTCTGCCATAACAGAGGAAAATTGGACAGGAAGCTGCCAACCATAAAAAGGAACAATCTTAGCTTTTAAGTCAACGTGTGATTGATAGAGGCAAGTTTTTTGCATAGTAACAGTCCAAAAATATCGCTCCTCTGTCCTGTTACCTGAGAGATTAAAACACCTTCGGTGGGGCCTGCACCCGCTCTCCAGAGTCGAAATTCTATCCGTCCTTTTGCCTGAGCGTTTTTGAGCAATTGCGCCTTCGGCCTCTAAAAAATTAAACGTCTCCAGATAGAATCGTTTCGAGTTTTCATATTACCTAATCTATATAAAATAATAAATAATTTATTTACTGATTTGGCCTCCGGCCTGGTGAATCATCCAATTTTTTATAATTGGATAGTCTGCCAAGGTAAGTAAATTTGATGCGATGCGTGAATTTGTCCGGAATGCTTTATCAATCAAATCAGTGAATAAGATCATTTTCGTATTCTCCTTATGCCTTTTGGCCTGATATTTGCTTAATATTTTCCTATCTGAGACAAGCAATGATTCTCCAAGACCTTTTTTAATCTGGCAAGCAAGTTCTCCAATATCAGCAATTCCAAGATTGAGACCCTGTCCTGCCAATGGGAGTAACTGGTGCGCACAATCCCCTGCTAGAACCACATTGCCTTTGAAATAGTTATTTGTGTGAAACGCTTTCAATGGAAAAAAAGATCGTTCCGTAAGTTGCGCGCTCTCAAAATTAATCTCAGGAAAGAACTCACTGATCATTCCAAGAAGCTCTTCATCGGTTTTACCTTGAAAATCACTAATTTGAGAATTATGGAGTGACCAGATCAATGAATATCTATTCTCTTTACTTGGTAAAAGGGCTAATGGGCCATACTGAGTAAAATTTTGCCATGCAATAGGATCTATCTCTTGTCGGGTCTGTATCTCAGTGACCAAGGCCGACTCATGATATTTAATTTTTCTTGAATTGGGGCTTACTGTTTGAATCAAAAAATCTAAGCTTTTATCTAACACAAGAAAAATCTCATCGGGTCTCGTTTTTTCATCTTTAGTAAAGAGAGAGATCGTCTTTTTATAATCTGATTTTTTAATTGCATTGGCTTTGACCTTTTGCTCAACAACTTTATTCAATGCCTCTATTAAGTTGTGTTCTTGCACAATCATACCCAGCATATCCTTTCCGAATGCTCTAGCCTCAATTAGGAGTGACTTTGCATTATCACCTGATCCGGACCTAAGATGCATTAGGCCAAAGGGTGTTGCACTCAATTTAATATCACCCCAGATGTCTAGAGATTCAAGCAGCTCTATGGATGCAGGGGAAATCGCAAAGTGCCTTGATGCATTGGCATTCATTTTTTTTTCTGACTTTACGAGAACTACTTCGAGCCCATAAATATTAGAAAAAGCTAAAGCTGCTATATTTGCAGTAATGCCACTGCCGATAATAGTTATTCGCTGCATAGTTATCTGATCATAGCCTTGGGCATTCGACCTGTTAGGCCCATGGTGTGCTTAGATAAAAGATTCTTTCCTTCGCTGAGTGTATCAAAAAAGAAAAGTCCTAAACCAAAGAATTCTTTTACAAATGGCAAAGATCCACTACTTAACTTACCAAGACCATGGGTGAAGGTACTTACTTTTTGATGGTCTTCATGCCTCCATTGATCATATTCATTTAAAAACTGCTTTAAATTTAAATTATTTTTCTTCGCTTGATTACCAAGGAGCTCAGCGACGACAGCAATATCACGAAGAATTAAGTTATATCCCTGACCTGCGATCGGGTGTAAATGGATTGCTGAACTCCCAATCATCAAAACATTTTTTTTATAGGAGAGCTCCGAAATAGATCTTTTCAGGGGAAAGAAGGAGGTATTATCTTTGACTTTTAATGGTCCCAACCGTTTGCCAAAAGATTCATTAAATGCAGACTGTAAATATTGAGAATCTCTAAATTTCTCTTGATCAAATCCTTTGGCATTCATAACCCAGACAGCCGTGTAATGATCTTTTCCATTGGGTATCATTGCAATAGCCGAGTCTCTGGCAAACCTCTCGAAAGCTGTAAATTGAACTTCCTTCTTTGCGCTCACATGAAAAATACTTGCAATTTGTTGGTAATCCTTTTCATTCACTTTTATTCCTAAAGTTTTTCTCACTGAAGAATTCAAGCCATCACATGCAATGATCAGTGCTGGATCAAATTGAAAATGTTGACCAGAATCGTGATATTTAAGTTGGTATCTTTCGCCTTGTTTTTGATCTTTAATTAATTCTACGTCTCCATATCTGATATCGATTAATTCACTATTTGCAATTTTTTCATTTAGTAGTTCATTTAGTTTTTTTACAGAGATTGATCTTCCTAAGATGTCAACATTCTCTTCGCTTGCATGAATCAATGAGGTGCCAAATTTTTTTGCATAGGAAATATGGATCTTTTCTATTGGATATGAATCTTCTTCAAGTTCCTCAAGGAGTTTCAGGTGATCTAAGATTCTAAGAGACCCATTCGATAGAGCAAATACTCGATTATCATTGCTATAAAAATCTTTTTCTCTCTCAAAAATTATTGAGCCGATACTGGTATCGGCTAATGCTAGGGCAAGAGCCTTACCAGCTAAACCACCCCCGACTATAGCAACCTGATAAGACAAACTAGGCGTTAGATGCCATTAAATGCTCAATTGCATTAATAGTAATAGGGACATCCTTAGTTAATATTTCTGGTTTGGATTTAGTTACTAGAACATCGTCCTCGAGACGAATGCCAATTCCTCGGTATTTTTTTGGAGCACGAGAATTATTACTAATGTAAATTCCTGGCTCAATCGTGGTAATCATTCCGGGTCTGAATTGCCTTGGCTTTTCTCCATCGAGATATCTACCAACATCATGAACATCGATACCTAACCAGTGTCCGGTTTTATGCATAAAAAATTCTGTATGGGCGTTATTTTTTATTAATTGATTTACGTTGCCCTTAAGCAAACCCAATTCAACCAGTCCTCGAGTAATTACTCTTACTGCGGCATCGTGAGGATCTGACCAAATATTACCTGGTACAACTTTTTTGATAGCCGCCCGATTGGCCTCGTAGACAATTTCATAAATTTCTTTTTGAGCGTTTGTAAATTTACCATTTGCAGGGAAAGTCCGTGTAATATCTGAGGCATACATTTTATATTCGCAGCCAGCGTCAATTAAAATTAAATCACCTGACTTGATTTTGCTGGAATTTTCACGGTAATGAAGCACGCATGCGTTATTGCCAGCGCCGACAATAGAATCATAGGAAACAGTTGACCCATGCTTTTTAAACTCATAGAGAAACTCGGACTCTAATTCGAATTCATACATTCCGGGCTTGCAGGCTTTCATAGCATTGATATGTGCACTTGCTGCAATTTGGGCTGATTTTCGCATGATATCTTTTTCATGATTATCTTTGATAATTCTCATCTCATGAACGGTCTCATCAATATCTTCAAAGACTTTTGGTGCTTTACTTTTATACCTTGTTTTAGAGACAGCCTTTGACCATCTCATGAGCGAATCATGCAAGTTATTCAAAGCTGTCATCGAATAATAAATGGTATCAATGCCGGAAATTAAATTTGGCATCTCTTGATCAATTAAATTAATGTCAATTGCTGTGTCAAATCCAAAATTTCGCTTTGCTCTTTTTGTGCCAGTAATATTTCCATCCCACATCTCCTTGAAAGCATCTCTTTCTTTACAAAATAAAATTGACTGTGGTTGGGGAGTATTTACTAATAAAAGAACCGCATTCGGCTCTGAGAATCCTGTTAAATAAAAGAAATCGCTATCGGGTCTAAATGTAAATTCAGTATCCCTGCTTCTTGTTTGAAAGGGATTGGTTGCAATTACAACAGCGCTATTGCTTTTGAGCTTCTTAAGCAGTTTTTTCCTTCGGCCTAAGAAAATATCTATTTCTTTATTCATTGAGGGTATTATAAACCCCTTTGGCAAAACTCAAATATATATAATTGACGAATAAATAATCGGGCCATAAGATATCTATATGACAAGTCAAGATACTAAAATTAGTCTCATTAAGGAATTAGATGAACTTGAGCGCTCTCTGCTTGAGCTGGTCAGAAGTTATAACTCACTCAAAGAAGAAAATGAACTTTTAAAGCAAAGACAAGAAAATCTTGTTGCCGAGAAGGCAGGACTTATTCAGAAAAATAATACTGCGATCTCTAAGGTTGAATCTATCATACATCGACTAAAAACATTGGAAGCCTCATGAGCAATAAGGAAGTGATTGTAAAAATACTGGATAAAGAGTATCAATTTTCTTGCCCTAAAGAGGAAGAAGAATATCTAGTAAAATCTGCTCAATTTTTAAGTAAGAATATGAGAGATATTAGAGATAGCGGAAAAGTGATCGGAGTTGATAGAATTGCAGTCATGGCAGCACTTAATATCACCGATCAGTTTCTAAGAATTAAGGAACAGGATGATGATATTGATTCATCTTTGAATGAAAAGATTTTTTCAATTAGAGAAATCCTCTCTCAGGTAAAATAAATTGATATGATATTTATGCTCCTGCATGGTTCGATGGCAACAGAATGCTCTCGCTCCTAATTTATAATATTTGGAATAAAAATTTATTGTGGTGAGTAACCTACGGGTGAACCTAAAACATTAAACGGTAATTCCGCCCTTAACTTCTGGTTCGAGGGATCATGATGCTAACGGCTAATGCGGGAGTCTTTAAAATGATTCAAGATAAAGTTTATTTTAGAGCTAAATTAAAATCCAAATTAGATCTTCTCAGCCAAGAAGACAAAGCAGTTAAATCAAATAAGATTAATACTTCTATTGAAGAAATCATTATCAGAAGCAAAAAAAAAGAAATCGGAATTTTTCTTAATACCGATAGAGAGCCATCAATAGATTTAATTTTAAAACTTAAAGCTCTATCTGATAGAAGATTTTATGTCCCTATTGTCCGGGGTAATGAAATTATCTTTAATGAAATTTCGCATAATACAAAATTCCATTTCAATAAATATGGAATAAGAGAGCCGTTAGATTTAAAACCAGACCAAGTAAAAAATATAAAAATATTCTTTATCCCATTAGTAGGCTTTGATTCAAGCCTTCAAAGGCTCGGGCATGGTGGTGGATTTTATGACAAATTAATATCAAGAGTTCGCAGATTAGGTAATCAAAATATTGAATTTATAGGCGTTGCCTTTGACATACAGAAAATATCTACCGTTCCTTCTAAGGCCTGGGATGAGAAGCTTACCAGCGTGATTACTGAGACTGTTATATATTAATAATATGAAATATTGGTTAATGAAATCAGAGCCTAGCGTATACAGTATCGATGATCTTAAAAAAGATAGGAAAACTTGTTGGGATGGTATCAGAAATTATCAGGCTCGAAATTTCATGATGAAGGATATGAATCCTGGTGATTTAGCTTTTTTCTATCACTCGAATTGTGACGTTATTGGGATCTATGGTGTGATGTCTATCTATTCTGAATCCTATGCAGATTTCTCAGCTTTAGATAAATTTTCTAAGTATTACGATCCTGCATCCACAAAAGAGAATCCAAGATGGTTTATGGTAGATGTTAAATTTGAACGTAAATTAAAAAATATAATTACACTTGAGTCTTTAAAAAAATATGCACAAAAAGAACTTTTGAACTTCAAACTACTTGCTAAAGGAAATCGATTATCAATAATTCCAGTTGAAGAAAAAGAATGGAAATTTATATTATCTTTAGGTCAATGAAAAAAAATTATACTTACTAGAAATTTAAATTAATTTAGTTATACTTTATGTGTAACCTCGACATGGAGAAATTTTGTTATGGCAAAAAAACCTGCAAAGAAAAAAGTTGCTAAAAAAGTAGCAAAGAAAAAAGTTGCTAAAAAAGTGGCTAAGAAAAAAGCTGCTCCTAAAAAGAAAGTAGCTAAGAAAAAAGTAGCTAAGAAAAAAGCTGCTCCTAAAAAGAAAGCTGCTAAAAAGAAAGTAGCTAAGAAAAAAGTAGTAAAAAAAGCTGCTAAAAAGAAAGTAGCTAAGAAAAAAGCTGCTCCTAAAAAGAAAGCTG
>JAYPDM010000003.1:0-11196 GCA_038125265.1 Gammaproteobacteria bacterium | reverse complement strand
AAAAAGCTGCTCCTAAAAAGAAAGCTGCTAAAAAGAAAGTAGCTAAGAAAAAAGCAGTTGCAAAAAAAGCTGCTCCTAAAAAGAAAGCTGCTAAAAAGAAAAAGTAAGTAAATCAATTACTTAACTTACATATAAAATTAGCCCGCATTTTGCGGGCTTTTTTTTTAAAATATAGAAATGGATCAAGATCAAAAGAAAGTTAGAGTAGCAGAGGTAGCTGCAAGTAAGCTATCTGATGGTATTGTTTTGGGTGTAGGAACAGGTTCAACTGTTAATAAATTTCTTGAAATTGCTAACTTATCTGAATTTAGTTTCAAGGGTGTTGTTTCAAGTTCAAATGCAACAACAGAAATTTTAAGGAATCAGAATATTATTACTGAGGAGCCCAATGCTTTTGATCTAATTGATCTATATATTGATGGTGCAGACGAAGCGACGATTCATGGTCATCTTATTAAAGGTGGTGGGGGCGCATTAACAAGGGAGAAGATATTAGCGCAATATGCTAGAGAATTTATTTGTATCATTGATGACTCGAAGCTTGTTGATGTATTAGGAAGATTTCCTTTGCCAATAGAAGTAATTCCAATGGCAAGCTCTCTAGTTGCAAAAAGAATGATTTCTCTAGGTGGCCAGCCTCAACTTAGAGAAGGTTTTATTACCGACAATGGTAATTTAATATTAGATGTTTATAACCTTAAAATTTTAAATCCAATTGAAATGGAGTCAGTGATAAATCAGATTCCAGGAGTAGTTACAGTAGGAATTTTTGGCAAAAGAGGAGCTGATAAATTAATAATCGCTTCCGACGATTCTATAAAAGAAATTGAAATTAACGTTTAGAGAACTGGGTTGCTCTTCTTGCCTTTCTAAGGCCAACTTTTTTGCGCTCTACTTCTCGAGCATCTCTCGTTAAAAAGCCATGTTTTCTGAGCTTTGATCTTAAAGTTTCATCCATGCTTAGGAGCGCCCTTGAAATACCATGTCTTATTGCGCCTGCTTGGCCACTGGTCCCTCCACCTTCAACGGTGACATGCAAATCAAAGGATTCAGTCTGGTTTATAGCCTCAAGGGGCTGTCTGACAATCATGCTTGACGTCTTTCTTCCAAAGAATTCATCAAGAGGCTTGCCATTTACAATTATTTTACCTTTACCGCTTCTTAAAAAAACTCTTGCAGAAGAACTCTTTCTTCTCCCAGTACCATAAAAAGTTTCAGTCTTAGCCATTTATTTATATCTCGATTAATTGTGGTTTTTGGGCATCATGATTATGAGTCTCACCGGCTGTGACCTTTAGCTTTTTAATCATAGCTCTGCCTAATTTGCTCTTAGGTAACATTCCTTTCACCGCCAATTCGATTACTGACTCAGGCTTAGAAGCGAGCTTAGTCTTAAGGTTCTCAGATTTGAGGTTACCAATATAGCCTGTGTGCTTATAGTACATTTTGTCATCAAGTTTTTTACCAGTAACTTTAATCTTTTCAGCATTGATAACAACAACATAATCGCCAGTGTCAACATGAGGCGTATAGGAAGGCTTATGCTTTCCTGAGAGCCTTATAGCTATCTCTGTCGATAATCTGCCAAGGGTCTTATCAGTCGCATCGACAAGGAGCCAATCCCTTTTGACATCTGTTTTTTTTGCTGAAATAGTACTCATAATTTTATATATTTATTTGAGGCAAGAATATTACGCTTTGTGAGCAAATTGTGCAAGCAAATTAAGCATTTAAAAGGAATTTCACTATTTTAATGAATAACATAGATCAAATCATAATCAGCTTCGAAAATACCTTTTTTAAGCCATATTTAAGTCATGAACATTCCCCTTTTAGCGAAAAAGAAAAAAGTACACTCCCTAGAAAATCTAAAAAAATTGCGGCAGATCTTATGCGTGTGAACCATTCTGGAGAAGTTGCTGCTCAGGCATTATATCTAGGCCAGATCATTGCAACTGATGATCCTAACACTAAAATTAAACTCAAAGATGCTGCGAACGAGGAGCTTGATCACTTAAAATGGTGCTCTGTTAGGCTTGCTGAACTAGAGGATAAGCCTAGCCTTCTCTCTCCTTTATGGTTTATAGGATGCTTAAGTCTGGGTTACTTTGTGGGTAAATTTGGTGATGAATACAGCTTTAGCTTCTTGGCAGAGACAGAGAGTCAGGTTGCTGATCATATTAAAGACCATCTTGAAAAGTTGCCCAAAGAGGATCACACAAGTAAAAAGATTTTAAATCAGATGCTGGAGGATGAAATTTCACACAGAGATAATGCTTATAAATCCTCCAATAAAGACTTACCTCAAACTTTAAAAAACCTTATGAGATTTGGGGGGCACTGTCTTAGGAAACTATCCCTTAGAATTTAAATGATTGTTTAAAAAATCAAAAGACTTTTTGAGCTCAATAAATTTCTTATCGGATCCAGTTAAAAACTTATCTGGATGAAATTTATTTATTTTCCTTCGATAATTTTCATTCAAGTCCTTCTCGCTATATTGAGCAGATAATTCAAGATTTTTGATGCCCCTGGATAGCTCAAAAATATGTTCTAGGTTCAATTTTTTTAAATGAAGCAAGAAGAGGTTATGAAAAATTTTCTTTTCTACGTATATCTCTCTGAGCATTTTTGACCTTTTTTCTGATGCATGCTTGGTTTGTGTAATGATGTATCGAGAGAGAGCATAGATATATATTTCATAATGGCCATTATTTGTTGAGATTTTTTTATGGTCGCCATCAATAAAAGACTCCTTCCCGGAATTAAAAAATAAACGGTTATCCCAATGATCATTAATTGATGAAATCTTCTGATGATACAAACTAATTAGATCTATATCAGTCTTTAAAATTACCCCAGAGGACTTAAAAATATAGCCGAGCATAAAGAATAAGAGATTACAAAACTTTTCTCTTTCCGGGCCTATCAATAATTCTATTAAATCAGATTTTATTTGTTTGCTATCTGCAAATTTATTCTTCGTCTCATTTATAATGAATCTTAATACTAAATTTTTAAAGCTGAGCATTTCCTATGGTTGATAATCCTTTCGCAGTTAAAAGCTTACCACTAATCAATCAAGGCAAAGTAAGGGATATATATAGAATTGATAAGGATACGCTCTTGATTGTTGCAAGTGATAGACTTTCAGCATTTGATGTAATCCTACCAGACCCAATCCCTGATAAAGGTAAAATTTTAACTAGTATTTCTAATTTTTGGTTTAAAAAAACTAATCAAATAATTCAAAATCATTTGATTGAAGATTTTGACCTTTCTAGGTATATAACTGAAGATGAAATCAAAATTATTGATGATAGATACGTTGTCGTTAAAAGACTAAATCCTCTTCCATTTGAATCAGTGATCAGGGGGTACATCATAGGTTCTGGGTGGAAAGATTACCTCTCTAGTCATTCCATCTCTGGTATCAAACTACCCACGGGGCTAAAACTTGCTGAAAAATTTGCTCAACCAATTTTTACGCCTGCAACAAAAGCTAAAGTTGGTGAACATGATGAAAATATTTCTTCAGAAAATGTTGCAGCATTAGTTGGTAAAGAACTTTCCACTAAAGTAGAAGATATCTCCCATAAACTCTATGAATTTGCTTTTAACTTTGCCCTGGATAAGGGGATTATCCTTGCTGATACAAAATTTGAATTCGGGCTAGACGATTCTGGCGAGCTTTTCTTGATTGATGAGATATTTACCCCAGATTCGTCTAGATATTGGCCTCTTGAGACTTATGAAATCGGTAAATCTCCTGAAAGCATGGACAAACAATTTGTGAGAGACTATCTCGAGACATTAGACTGGGACAAAAAAAGTCCGGGACCTAAACTCCCATCAGAAATAATTAATAAATCTTCAAATAAATATCAACAGATAAAAAATATTCTTTGTAATTGATTTACTTTCCTGAAACGGATAGCTTATCGATTAAAATTGAACCTGTATTGATTTTTCCCCTGTAATCGATGTCATCTCCAATAAATACTATCTGATGAAGTAAATCCTTATAATTACCTGCAATTGTCACTTCACTTATTGGATGGATGACTTTTCCATACTTGAGCAAAACCCCAGTAACACCTCTAGAAAAGTCTCCTGTGATTACATTGACGCCCTGACCCATTAGCTCTGTAACTAAAAATAGTTCAGGAATCTTGCTTACTTCTTGACTAAACTCTTCGATTGTTGGATGTATCAATAGATTTCTAACTCCACCCGCGTTGCCTGTTGTATTTAGGCCAAGCTTTCTACCTGAGTAACTTGACAAAAAATATCTCTCAACCATGCCATTCTTAATCACATCAGGACAATGTATCGTAACGCCCTCAGAATCAAATGGCGTTGTAGCAATCATGCCAGGATCATAGGGCCTTTCAGAGAAATTTATTTCCTTTGGTGCGATATTCTTTCCTATAGAGTTTAATAGAAAGGATTTCTCTTGATATTGATTACCCCCCGATAAAGCACTAATAATTGGACTTATAATTGATCTCGCAGCTTCATTAGAAAAAAGGACTGGCATTTCTTTAGACTTAATCTTTACAGGATTAAGTCGACTAGCAGCCTTCCTGGATGCCTCAATAGCTATTTCTGAATGATCTCTTAATGATGAGTAATTTCGACTGCAATCAAATGCGTAATCTCTTTCCATACTGTTACCCTTTTGAGCAAGAAAACAGCTACTTCTAGAATAGTAAGTAGAGGCAAAATACTCTAAGAAACCATTACTATTTGCTAGCCATTTATCAGTCTTCGATGCTGAGAAAGAAGAGCCCTCAGAATTATTAATATTTTCTACACCAAAGCCCTCAGATTCAGCATAGATCAATTCATTCTGAATGCCTGACACGTCAATATCGACTGGATTGAAGATATCAAGCTTGCAATAGTCTAATGGTGAAAACCAAGCAGCATCTGCAATTCCTGCAAATGAATCATGCTCTGAGAATTTCGTAAATCCTAAAACTTTTTCACAAGCTTGATCGATGGAACGAAGACTCAAGTCTTGAATCTCAATAGTCGCTTGCCGTTGCTCCTTAATGACTCTAATAGCAAGAGACTCGATTGACCCGCTTTCAGTAAGCTCAACTAATTTATCTCTGGCATTAATGGATATTTGCTCATTATTTATAAGCACAAGCTCTACTTGTTCAGCACCCTTTTTTTGCAACTTTGATAAGATCTCTGAAAGTAAATTTTTCTTATTTTCAATTTCTTTATTGTTTTGAATCAACATCTTTATAAATTTCTTCTAATTACTGTAAAATATACAAATGAAGCCTTTAGTAGGAATTATAATGGGGTCCCAATCTGACTGGGATACATTATCCCATGCCAGCGCAACCCTCGACAATCTATCAATTTTGCATGAATGTAAAATTGTGTCTGCTCATCGTACGCCTCATTTGCTCTACGAATACGCCCAGTCTGCTGAATCTAGAGATTTGAAAGTTATTATCGCTGGTGCTGGAGGTGCTGCCCATCTGCCTGGGATGACTGCATCTCTTACGCAAATCCCTGTACTGGGTGTTCCTATAGAAAGCCAATCATTAAAGGGATTAGACTCGCTTTACTCTATTGTACAAATGCCTAAAGGTATCCCAGTTGGAACACTTGCAATTGGTGAGGCAGGTGCAATAAATGCCGCTCTGCTAGCAGCTTCTATTATTGCTCTAACTAATGAAGAGGTAAAATCAAAGCTTCAAACTTTTAGAAAAGAACAAACACAAACTATTCTAGATAATCCGAATCCAAAAGACTAAATGAAAGTTGGCATTATTGGTGGTGGTCAACTTGCCAGAATGATGATTCAGGCATCATCAAGGCTTGCTTTAGACACAGTTATTTTGGATCCAAAAAAAAATTCTCCGGCGGGCCTAATTGGCGAATCAATTATCGCAGAGCTTAATGATCCAAAGGCTCTGGAAGAACTATCAAGTAGTTGCGACATCATAACCTATGAGCTTGAACACTTAGATCTTGAAATTTTAAGCTCGGTACTCGACCCTAAGAAAGTTTTCCCAAATCTTCAAATACTTGAAATTGCACAAGATCGATTGCTAGAAAAAAAATATATTAACGATCTCGATATTGATACAGCTAATTTCCGACCTATAAACTCAATTGAGGATATAGAAAATATTCAGTTTGATTCCGATTGTTTTCTTAAGCTCAGAAAATCTGGATTTGATGGGAGGGGTCAATTAAGGGTTAATGACCAAAAAAGCTTAATTTCAGGCTTTCAGAAATTTGAATGCTTACCTGCAATATTAGAGCAATGTATAGAATTCGATTTTGAGTGCTCAATTATCGTTGGTAGAAATAAATCTGATGAATATTGTTTTTATCCAATCACAGAAAATCTTCACCATAATGGAATTTTAATTCATACCAAACTGCTAAATGATAATGTTTTGCAAAAACAAGCTGAGGATATTGCTAGAAAGATAATGGGGAGCAGTAATTATATCGGGGTGATGGGTATAGAGTTCTTTAACGTAAGTGGAAACTTAATCGTGAATGAAATAGCCCCAAGGGTTCATAACTCAGGGCATTGGACAATTGATGGAGCTAATTGCAGTCAATTTGAGCTACACTTAAGGTGCATCACTAATCTTGAAATTCCTCATGAATTACAAATACAGGATGTACAAATGTTTAATATTCTAGGATCTATGCCTAACTTAGCATCATTGAGCATGGAAACTAATATATTTATCCATGATTACAAAAAAAGCCCAAGAGAAAATCGAAAAATAGGACATATTAATGGAGTTTCATTGAATAATGACCAGATCCAGGCGATTAAACAGCTATTGTTCTTGTAAACTAGTGCCCCCTACGGTTAATTTATCGATCCTTACGGTTGGCTGACCTACCCCAACTGGAACAGACTGACCATCCTTACCGCAAATGCCAATGCCCGGTGCTAATTTAAAATCATTACCCACCATTGATATTCTTTTTAGAACGCTTGGTCCGTCCCCGATAAGCATAGCCCCCTTGACAGGAGATTTAATTTTTCCGTTCTCAATCAAATATGCCTCACTTGCTTCAAAAACAAACTTACCCGAAGTTATATCAACCTGACCACCAGAAAATCCAGGTGCATAAATTCCACTTTTTACACTATCAATAATTTCATCTTTAGTTTTATCTTGGCCGATCATATATGTATTTGTCATTCTTGGCATCGGTATATGTGCATAGCTCTCTCTTCTTCCATTACCAGTGGCACTTACATTCATAAGATTGGCATTTTGCTTATCTTGCATAAAATTCACAAGCTTTCCATTTTCAATTAATATTGTCTCATTCGAGGGTTGCCCCTCATCGTCAAAGTTCAGTGACCCCCTCTCTCCGGGTAATGTTCCGTCATCAAAAACCGTAACTTCTTTTGAAGCAATATTTGCTCCGAGTAGCTGACTGAATGAAGATGTTTTTTTTCTAATAAAATCACCTTCAAGACCATGCCCAATTGCCTCATGCAATAAAATTCCTGGCCAACCATTACCAAGCACTACTGTTTGCTCTCCGCTCGGACATTCGACTGCATTTAGATTAACTGAGGCAATCCTAATGGCTTCATCAATAATAGAATCTAAGTTATGAGTTTTTGCCTTAAATTCATCAATAGAATACCTACCTCCAACTCCCACATAGCCCTGCTCATTCTTGCCATTCTCAGATAACAATATGCTTAGGTTAAGCCTAATAAGTGGCCTAATATCACCAATAAATTCTTCCTCAGAATTACAAATCAATACTTTCTCAAATGTAAAACTTAAACTCGCCTGCACTTGTTTGACTCGACTATCCTTATCTCTAGCCTTTTTGTCTAAAAGTGACAATAAATTAACTTTTTCATTTTCTTTCATCTCATAAATAATATTTGATGAGGTATAAAGTCTATCTGATCTATTGATTTTCGTAGGTCTAATCTCTCTCGAATCTCCCAGATTATTGATATTATGAGCAAGATTGATGGCATGGTTTATGCTTTTGTTATCCAAATTATTCGTATAAGAAAAACCTGTTTTCTCTCCTTCGATAGTTCGAATACCTATCCCTTGATCAATACTAAAGCTTGCATTTTTAATTATGCTATCTTCAAGTGACCAGCTCTCAATTTCTTTATATTGATAATAAAAATCTGCAAATTCCGTTTGCTTTGAAAAAAGTCGACCTAAGTAGGTATTTAAATTTACTCTTGATAGTGGTGAGGTATTCTCTAATTCATTAATAATTTTATTTGTGAAATCTGAGGTCATAAAACTATAGGCTTTGACAGTTTGAGTTAGCAATTTCTCCGGTAATTAACTCAACTAAAGGATCCTCCCAATTTCCTGAAATACAGTAAGCTGCACGACTTATACCCTGAATTGGCTGTTTAAATATTTGAGAAAACAACAATAATGCTGTCCCTACTCCCGGTCCTGCAAAAAATCCTATAGATGGCAGCGCGTCTCCCGCATCATCAGATACCAAAGCAAGTTGAAGATAGCTCTCATTAACAATATCAAGATTACCAGTAATGGATATATCTGCTATCGGTCCAGATAATAGAAAATTTTCCGTATATGCAATACCAGAACTAATTAAATAGTCTGCGCTTATCTCATCATAGGATAAGCCAGGCGAGAAGACATCCCTAAAGTCAAAAGCTAATCTTCTAGGCAGTGCTGTAAAACTCATCAGTCCTGCTATCCTGCCTGCCCCGGGATCAAGATTTGGCAGTAATCCCTCGGATAAATTTATTTGAATCTGTCCCTCCAAAGTGTCTGATTGCCAATTTGATAGATTATCCTGCCAAACTAGCTCTCCATTTAAATACAAGTAATTTCCTTCAATTGCTAGATCAACAGCTAGATTATCCAAAGTATTTGATACATCAGATGCAGTTAATTGAAAATTCACCTGAGAAGCATAATCTGAATCATCCGATCCCACTTGAATTCCATTCATTTCGAGAATATAGCTCTGATTTACAAGTGATAGATCCTCAATCGTTAGTATGTCATTTTCAGTATTAGCTGTTATTTCTAAATTTCCTATGAGCCTATCTTGCCAGTAAAAATTATCAATATTGATAATAAAATTATCTAAGCTTGCACTGGGAGCTAACCGAAATACTTGATCAGGATTAAAAGCCATTTTTTGAAGCTCAATCTGATAATTAGAGCCCGATAAACCCTCAGTTGAGCTGATATTACCAATAATATCATCACCAAAGATCTCATAACTTGCATTGCCTTCATTATTAACAACATGAATGCTGGTAGTACCAATGGGCACTCCGTTCATTCGGGCATTAATAATATTAATATCAATTTCCTTGATATTTGAATTAGTATTTTGTTGAGAATTAAAAACAATCCAATCTGCTAAGTCCATTGTTTGTGTTGAGCCGATAATGAAAAGTCCTTCCTCCACAGGACTAAGATCAAGTGATTGATTAAGCTGAATGACACCATTTTCAAAAATTGTCGACTGATTCTGGAGGCCTCTGTAATTCATGTTGACAAAGATCTCATCATTAATTCTTCCTATGGATTTGATTTCATTATTATTTAAATAAGTTGTATTTAAAAATAGATTCCAAGATTGTTGTCGCGTCTTAGAAAATGGCTCTGGCACATTAATAGAAAAATCTTCTAAGTTAGAACTTATCTCGATTAACATTTTAGGTGATTGATCGTCTAGTTCACGAAATATACTTGGGCGCTTAATTACCATTGAGCCATAGGCATTAGCTTCAATAAATGGTGCCCAATCAGGAAAATAGATAGCCATGATTTCATTAGTAAATAGCCTACCATTTAAAATCCATTGTGAATCATAAGGAAACTCATAGATCTCACTGATTTCAATTTCTATTAATTCCTCATAAATTTTTGCTTCCATATTTGAGCTTTGAATCCCAAGGGGAGAAATGAATATGCTGCCCGCAATATCATTAACTCGAAGACTGTTATTTATAAATTCAAGCTCAAGGTCAGTAAAATTTGAATCTATTTGATAATCAATAATATTTAAAGGAAAAAGCTCTGTTGTGATACCAATATTTAAATTGATATCTCCATCTGTAAACTCATAAGATGGATCCTCATATCTTATTGTTGGAATTGATCGTGCAAGCGCAAGATAAACCTCATGAAGATCAAAAGCATTAGCAACATTCGTGCTGACAAGATTAAATATTGGAGTATCAGAAAAATTAAGATTTAGTTGAAAAATATCATCTCTTGAAAAGACGCCACCTCTTCCCTCTACATGAATATCTCTTTCAAGGAACTGCCCCTGTGTATTATTTAAATTAATTTCACGATTGATGACAGGAGAGCTCAATTGCAAAAAAGAGGCATTAAATGAACCATATATTTCATCATCTAGAAAATTATCATTATTTGTAAATTGTATTTCTAGAGCTAAATTTTCTATCTGCCCATCAAGCAACTCAAATTCAAAAATATCCTCTCCAAGGGGACCAATAAAATCTACATATTTATTAAGTGAAAGATTACTAAGCTGAGCATTTAAAGCTATGGAATTTAAATTTTTGTCATCGATTGATAGCTCAGAACTTAAGTTAATTTCCTCATCATCGATTAGTGCATACAAGCCTAAAATCGAAAAAACTTCTTTATCGTCTACATAGGCATACGTCATCTGCCCACTGAGCTCCTCAAAATAGATATCAGAATTTTCATAATTCAAGGATATATCTGTTGTATCAATTCCTAGATCAATTTGATTATTTGAGTAATCTAACTCCCCGCTGAGATTTAATAATGAGAATTGATCATTTTGAAGTGAAAAATTAAAATGATCTGCTCTGATACTTTCAATTTCAATGTTTCTTTCTGAATCTACCCTGCCGAGCAACTGATAATCCTCGATCAAACCCTCAAAATTGACCCCTGATAGCATTTCAAATGAATTAGAATTCGTATTAGGAAAATTCTCTGATAAAAGATTTAAAAAGGTGGCATCAAAATAATTACCAGTAACCCCAAAGGAAGATAATTCTCCATTTCGAGTTAAATTTAAATCTAAATAGGCATTTTCAGCCCAAAAAGCATTCTCCTGATTAAGATCAATATTAGAAAAGAATAAATTTGTCGATGAATTTAATCGCTCCCATTCCATATCAAAAGCAATATTATCAAATGCAGAACC
>JAYPDM010000002.1:46664-91963 GCA_038125265.1 Gammaproteobacteria bacterium | reverse complement strand
CCTTTATTTGCAGCTTATGCATCTAAACTGGGCGAACACCTGCGTTATACCGAGGAAATGCCAAGACATTTATCCGAACTTGCGATTTTATGTGTTGCAAATTTTTGGGGCTCTCAATATGAGTTAACTATCCATGAGCAATGCGCAAGAGAGGCAGGAATTAAAGATCAAACCATACAAGCATTACGTCAAGGATTAGAGCCAGAATTTGTTGATATTAGCCAGAGAGCAATTTACTTTTTTTGTCAGGAAGTCTTATTTACAAAAAAAGTTTCAGAGGAAAATTATCAAAAGACTATTCTTGCAGTTGGATCAAGAGGCATGAATCATCTCATCGGTATTTTAGGATATTACACACTGATTTCAATAACACTAAATGTCTATCAAATTCCAGCAGATGCTAAATCCATAAATATAGACTAGCGTCTTCTTAAGATAGCCCACCAACGAGCAATATCTAAGAGGCTTCTCAGAGCAACAGCAATATAAGTAAATGCCGCTGCCAATAATATCTTTTTTGAGTTCTTTAGTTGATCTTGGGTAAGTATCTTTGATTTTTCAAGAAGAGGTATGGCTTTATTAAAGCTAGCATCAATTTCGGTGGGTATGGTTACCGCATGTACCAAGATTGATGTGAACAAGGTTAGAAAGCCACCTAAAAATATGAGCATTCCTAGGATGGGCATTCTGGTAATCAGAATGCTTAATGGAGATAAAAACAAAAGGCCGGCACCAATTTTTTCCAAAGGCATGATTAGCTTCACGAGCCTTGTTCTTATCATAAGCGGCCTATAATGTTGAGCATGCTGAAGAGCATGAGATATTTCGTGAGTTGCGATTGTAATTGCAGATAGGCTAGAGTTTTGAAAGGTATCTTTGCTTAATGCAACGATCTTTTTTTCAGGATCATAATGATCTCCTTTATCAGTTTCAATGACCTGAATATGCTCAAGCTTAAGGGTCCCTAGTAGTGTTTTTGAGTACTCATGCCCACTGAATGGAAAAAGGTGTTTCGGAGAATGATATTTTTTGATGATGTAATTGACGAGTACACTCGGCAAAAAGGCCAAAAGTGCAAATATTATAAGTAATACAACAACAAGCATTTAAATATCATGGCATATATTCCATGACTTGTTTATACAACGAGGACTCCCTATTAAAAAAGCCAATAGTATGAAATGAATCCTTAAAACCATAAAGCTCATAGTCAAGATGATGGCAAAATTCATGAATTAACGTACGTATAAACGTTTTAAATTTGACGGTTTGTTTCTTTGCAGAAGTTTTCATCCATATGCTTAAAGCTGGACGGGCCCTTGAAAAGGAAGGTTCATACATACCATGAAGTTCGCCATAACGATTGCTTGGTCTGCAGCTAAGCACTTTAACTTTTACTTCTTTTACTTCAAGGCACTCACATAGATTATTTATTAGTTTTTGTGTTAAGAGCTGTACTCTAATCTTGTCGTCATTACTTAGTGCTTTATTTATTCCCTGAAGGCACCTCATGATAGGGATGTATCCTTCTAACTCTACTTCATTGATTGCTTCGCTTTGTAGATAGATGGCTTTATTTCTCTTGCTAAGGCTGCTGTAGTATGAAAATCTCATTGATCTAGAACTTCAAGCTCCCAGAATTCTGAAGACAATTCAAACTGAAGTTGGCCTGGATTCCAAAATTCAAATCCAAAAAATATATGACTTCTTGGATCAGTACATACCTCATTCGAGCCTAATAAGCCAAGCATAGAGTCATCAAGCGTTATAGGAAAAGGATCAATCAAATAGTTTTCGGTTGGGAGATTAAATGCTAGCGGTTGATAAATATTATTTAACCCGCCAAGAAAATATTTTTTATTGCCTCGACTACAGATAATATTTGTAAGAGATTCTGCAGTGCCAACTGAAATGGGTCGATTCATTAAAATTCCAATTGTTCCTTGTTCATTGTTAGTAATCACTAATAATGGACTTGTACCAAATGGGTATCTGCTATTAATCTCAGTAGGTTTAAGAATTGATCCAACCGTAATGTCCTGTCCTGAGACAAGACCGAATATACTGGTAGCTAAAAGCATCAAAAGAGGTTTATAATTTTTCACCATTTATTCCTTTTACGTCACAAATGATAATAATTTTTTATATATTTTCACAGTAATTTTGATGAATCATAGCGATCGATATTTTTTCCCTCCAGAGTGGCATCCCCATGAGGCTACATGGTTTACTTGGCCTCACAATAGGGATACTTGGCCAACGCATTTAAGGGATGTTCAAGAAGCCTTAATCAGGGTAATTTCCTATATCTCTGAGGTCGAGAATGTTCATATAGCGGTCAACGATAAAGAGAACCTTCAGGTGCTCACTGATAGATTTTCAAATTTCTCAAATCATGAAAAAATTTTTATTCATCTTATTGAATCGAATGATGCATGGGCGAGGGATCATGGAGCGCTATTTGTGTTTGATAAAAGTGCTAACAGACTTGCCCTTAATTTTAAATACAATGCCTGGGGAGGCAAGTACCCACCTTTCGATAAAGATAATCAAATCCCATTGAGAATGTCAGAAATATTTAATGCGGAAGTAATACATTATGACTATGTACTTGAGGGAGGCGCCTTAGATTTTAACGGAGCTGGACTATTATTATCTACAACTGAGTGCTTGTTAAATAGCAATAGAAACGGTGCCCATTCAAAGGGCTCAGTTCAGAAGTATTTATCTGAAATTTTTGAAATAGATGAAATAATTTGGCTGGAAAATGGTATTGAAGGGGATGATACCGATGGTCATATTGATGAGATAGCCAGATTTATTTCAGATGAAAAAATTATCATTATGAAAGAGGATCATTCAGATCATGCTAATTTTAAAAATCTTAAAAAAAATTATCAAAATTTAAAAGAGTCTGACTTATCTAAGACAAAAAATATTGAAGTCATATCTCTAAAAATGCCCCAAACAATCTATGACCCAAATGTGGGAGTATTGCCGGCAAGTTATGCTAATTTTTATTTTGCAAATGAAATATTGCTTTTCCCTCAATTCGGGTGCAAGGCAGATTCTTATAATATAGGGATATTACGAGAGCATATTCAGGATAGGGATATTATTCCTTTTAAATCCAATGCATTGGTCCAGGGTCTTGGCGGTTTGCACTGCCTCACACAGCAAATTCCAAAAAGTAATTGAGATTTATCCTTTTTTTGATAATCTAGGACCTCTTTTTTTGTGGGGGTAGTTTAGTGGGTACTATTAAGAACTACTTAGTTGAGAACTACAGGCACTTTAATAGCGCAACGGTTATTGACGCATCTAAAGCCTACGTCGATCACTTGAATAATGACGGAGTCATGATGATGACGCTTGCTGGAGCAATGAGCACCGCTGAGCTTGGTATCTCATTATCAAAAATGATCAGGGAAGACAAGGTTCATGCTATTACTTGCACTGGAGCAAACCTAGAGGAAGATCTCTTCAATCTAGTAGCACACGACTCCTATAAAAGAATTCCTAATTATAGAGATTTAAGCCCAGAGGATGAGCAGAAATTATTAGATTCTCATTTAAATCGTGTCACAGATACATGCATCCCAGAAGAGGAGGCTTTTAGAAAAATTGAAGACATCGTTTTGAAGCATTGGATCGAAGCAGACAAAAAGAATGAGAGTTTTTTCCCGCATGAATTCTTATTTAAGATATTTGCTTCTAAAGAGCTTGATCATGAATTTCAAATCGATAAAAAAGATAGTTGGCTCTACTCGGCTTTTGAAAAGCAAATCCCTATATTTGTCCCAGGCTGGGAAGACTCCACTCTAGGAAATATTTTTGCAGCACATTGTATCAATGAGGATATCAGCTCACCCCGATGTGTTAGGAGCGGCATAGAATATATGATTGAACTTGCCAATTGGTATAAAGCGATATCTTCAGAAAACGACATTGGTTTTTTCCAAATAGGTGGAGGCATAGCAGGTGATTTCCCAATCTGTGTTGTGCCTATGATGGAGCAAGACTTGCAAATCAAAACACCTAAGTGGGCCTATTTCTGTCAAATCAGTGACTCAACAACCAGCTATGGTTCCTATTCAGGAGCTGTTCCTAATGAAAAAATTACCTGGGGTAAGCTTGACATAGACACACCTAAATTTGTTATCGAGTCCGATGCAACTATTGTTGCACCATTGATTTTTGCTTACGTTTTAGATCTCTAATAATGGAAGACTTAGCAAATAATATTTTAAATATTGCATCTGAGTGGGATATCGATCATTCGAGAGAATTGTATCGACTTGAAAACTGGGGGGAGACTTATTTTTCGATCAATAAAAAAGGCAATATTATTGTTCGCCCAAAAAATAATGACAAAACAGCGATTGACATAAATGACATCATCAAAAATCTAGAAAAAAGAAAACTAAAAATGCCAATCCTACTTAGGTTTTTAGATATTCTTGGTTCTCAAGTCAGCCGAATTAATGAAGCCTTTAGATCAGCAATTAAAGAGGCAAATTATGAAAATGAATATAAGCTTGTCTATCCGATAAAAGTCAATCAGCTTCATGAGGTGGTTGAGGAGATACTTGATGCAGGACTTGAATACAATGTTGGATTAGAGTGTGGTTCTAAAACCGAACTTGTTGCTTGTTTGGCTCACCTTGAGTCGGATGATCGTCTTCTGATTTGTAATGGCCACAAAGATTCCACTATGTTAGAGCTTATTATTGATGCTCAAATGCTAGGGAAAAACGTTGTTCCCATTATTGAGAGAACAGATGAATACAATGATCTAGTTAAACTTGGTAAGAAGAAAAAATTTATGCCCAAGTTTGGATTAAGATTAAGACTTGCTACTCAAGGGGCTGGCAGATGGGCTGCTTCCTCAGGCCTGAATTCCAAGTTTGGCCTCACAATTCCTGAAGTACTGAGCATCATTGATGACACTAAAGATAGAGGTATTATCGGTCAAATAACAACTATACACTGTCATATAGGAAGTCAGATTTCTGAAATTCAAGTATTAAAACAGGCCACAAAAGAAATTGCACAAATTTACTGCCAATTAAAGAGCTTAGGTGCTCCAATTTGTTATTTAGATGTTGGTGGTGGTATGGGTATTAATTACGATGAAAATACATCATCTCAAGACCCCTCAATAAATTACGGAACTCAAGAATATGCGAACGCAATTGTTTATGGAATCAAAGAGGTTTGTGAAAATAACAAGGTAGAGGTACCTTGCATTATAACTGAGAGCGGTAGAGCTTTAACTGCCTATCATTCAGTTTTAATTGTACCTGTAATTGGTAGGCATACCCGAGATCTTCTCAATGGACATATTGATGAAGGCTTAATTAAAAATGATAGCTTGAATAGTCTTTTTCAGATATATCAAAATGCAAAGGACCTTTCTCAGTTTGAGGAGATGATAGAAGCCTATCATGATGCAGTTGAAAAGCATGAAGATATAAAAAGCTTATTTACACTTGGCTATATCAACATTAAAGAGAGAGGGTTAGCAGACCAAATATTTTGGACTACCTGTAGATTATTGCTGGATAAATTCATGCAATTGGAAGATCTTGATGAGGTATCTGAGATCATCGAGTTAAAATCAATTCTTACCGATCAAATACTTTGTGATTTTTCCGTTTTTCAATCGATGCTTGATCACTGGGCAATCGGACAAGCCTTTCCAATCATTCCTACCTCTAGATTAAATGAGGAACCCAAACGAAGAGGAATCCTGATGGATCTTACTTGCGATTCCGATGGTAAGGTACACAAGTATGTTTCAAATGAAAATGATTCTAGCTTTATTCCTATTCATGAGGCTAATTCTAATCAGTATTTTTTAGGTTTCTTCTTGATGGGTGCTTATAACGACAGTATGGGGGATAGTCATAATTTATTTGGTAGGGTCTGTGAAGCACATATCTATTGTGACAAAGAGGAAAGAGGAAATTTTTGGATTGAAAAAGTGATTGAAGGGACCGAGATTCAATCAATGCTTAATCAAGTGCAGTACTTTCCATCAGACCTTCAAAAAAGGATGAATAAAATTGTCAAGCATCAAATCAATCAAGGCTTAATAAAAGCCTCACTTGGAACTGAGATATTTGAAAGATACTTAAGGACGTTTGAAGATCAGACCTATGCGAATCATAAAGAGTCAGGGTTATGAAGGTAGGTATTGCTCAATTTTCGATGTCAAACGAGTTGCTCGATAACCAAAATAAAGCAATCAATGTTATTGAAAAACTCAGTGAAAAAGGTGCAGAGCTAATAATCTTACCCGAGCTATTTGCAACTCCATATTTTTGCCAGGAAGAAGATCCAAAAAACTTTGCCTATGCTGAAACTATTCCCGGGAATTTTACTGATCAGTTATCTGAGATAGCAAAAAAAAGAAATATATGTATTGTGGCAAGTTTATTTGAAAAGTCAGAGCCAAGCATTTTCTTTAATACTATTGCATTTATCTCACCTTTGGGACTCTTAGGTAAATACAGAAAAACCCATATACCGGATGATCCAAAATATTATGAAAAATTTTATTTTGCTCCTGGAAACTTAGGTTACAAAGTATTTCCTTGCAAGGATGAATTGATCGGTACTCTTATATGTTGGGATCAATGGTTTCCTGAGGCCGCTCGGATCACAGCGCTTTTAGGCGCCAAGGTTCTAGTTTATCCAACTGCCATTGGCTGGCATCCAGAAGAAAAAGATGAATTTGGTAGTAAACAGCTACAGGCATGGTTGAATGTTCAGAGAGGCCATGCAATTGCCAATGGTGCTTTTGTAGTTACGGTTAATCGAATTGGATTTGAATCGAACAGCTTGGGCGATGGGATTGAATTTTGGGGTAATAGTTTCGTAGTCAACCCATACGGTGAGATATTGCATCAATCTAAAAGTGATACCGAAGATAATATTGTCATTGATTTAGATCTAACAATATTAGAAGAATTCAGAAGTGGCTGGCCATTTTTTAGAGACCGTAGAGTAGATCTTTATTCTGAAATATTAAAATTAAGTTCAGATTAGTCCAGAGTATTTGTTAATAGGCCATCTACAAGCTTGGGCTCAAACCATGTTGATTTTGGGGGCATAAGCAGTTCAGCATCTGCCACATCCATCAGCTGTCGCATAGAGGTTGGAAATAGAGTAAATCCTATACCATTAGGCTTGCTATTAGTGTAGTCTTCTACTCCTTTTATTCCACGAACACCTCCCACAAAATTTAATCTATTGTCAGTTCTAGGATCCTCGACGCCAAATAGGGGGCTGAGTATCTGGGACTGCAAAATAGAAACATCAAGTAATTTCACTGGATCATTAGGAAGGGCAAAACTATTTTTAAGATTTAATTGATACCATTGATTTTCGGCGTACAGTCCCAACATGTAGGGTTCATTGGGTTTAATGCCTTCTTTAATAGGTATGATTTCATAATTCTTATTCAGTTTTTCCAGAATAGAAGTCAAGTTAAATTCATGATCTAGATGGATGACACGGTTATAGTCAAAGATTTTCATTTCTGATTCAGGGAAAATGACCATTAAGAAGTTATCTACCCCCTGATGATTTCGAAGTTCAAAAACTCTTGCTGCCGCTGCAGAGCGATGATGACCATCTGCAATATAGATTGCCTTATGGTTTGAGAATTGATCATAAATTCTTTGCACCATAGATTCTTCAGATAGTATCCAGATCTTATGATGAGTATTATTAGGGCCTCTACACTCAAGATCGGGAGCTGAATTATTTATTGTCTGTTTTGTTATCTCCTCAAGGATTGCATCATCTTTAAAAACTCCAAGCACTGGTCCGGTTTGTGCATTTAGATGATCGATATTATTTACTCTATCAAGTTCTTTTTCAGGGCGTGTCAGTTCATGCTTTCTAATTTTATTCTCTATGTAACCCTTGATAGATCCAACAACACCAAAGCCATTTTGTACATGATCAAGGTGCGAAATTTGATAAATATAAAATGACTCTTTTTGTTCCTTAATGAGTTTATTTTCTAGAATCAGTCTCTCAAGATTGCTACGCCCTTTTTCATAAACCTCCTTAAGGTATGGATTTACCTTATTCTCAAAAGTCACCTCAGGACGGCTAACTGAAATAAACGAATCTCGATTATCTTCAAAGATTAGTCTAGCTTCACTCTCATTGATGACATCATAAGGCGGTGCAACGACTTGCTGGCAAGATTCGCGGGTAGGGCGCAGAGCTTTAAAAGGATATATTAGAGGTCCAGTCATTTTTTTAATGTATTAGAGCAAATTTATGGTTGTATTCTATAATAATTCTATAAATTAGTTATTAAATGCCCCAAAAAATTACAAAAAAAGAATTATTCGATTTGATTGGTCAAGAAATTGGCTGCTCAGATTGGTTTTATATTAATCAGGAAAGAATAAATAAATTTGGAGATGTCACAGAGGACCATCAGTACATCCATACTAATCCGGAAAAGGCAAAGGATTCACCATTTGGAGGAACAATAGCCCATGGCATGTTAACTTTATCTATGATTGTTCATCTTTGTAATAAATTTGCACCTGACATTGATGGGCTTCAAATGGTAATTAATTATGGCTTCGATAAGATAAGATTTGTAACTCCCGTTAAGGTTGAAAAATCAATCAGAGCAAGAGCATTGCTTTTAGAGGCTAAAGAAATAAGAGGTAATGTATTGGTCAAAACTAAAATTACCATTGAAATTGAGGGCGAAAAAAAACCAGCCTTAGTTGCTGAGTGGCTCACAATGCATGTAATCGCAACCACATTCGTTTGAAATTAAAATTTACAGATTTACTTTATTTTTTAGGGCTCTTATTTCTTTTGCCGTGGATGTTATTTAGGGCGCTGGGAAATAAACCATCATTTTATTTAATGAAAAGAGCAATCTGTGAAGACATAGATTCAGATATTTTTTTTTGGATTCATGGTGCATCGGTTGGTGAATTAAATTCTGCTACTTATTTAATCGAAAAAATTGAGAATGATTATCCTGATAAGAAAATATTGATCTCATCTTTTTCTACTTCTGGCTATACCTATGCCAAAGAAAAATTCAAAAAACATAAAACCATACTTTTGCCATTAGATTTTTCATTTATAACTAGAAAATATATCGAGAAAATTCAACCCAGGGTAGTTATGATCATCGAGCCAGATTTATGGCCTAACCTGATTAGAATTTTAAATCAGAAAAATATTCCAATGTTTTTATTAAATGCCCGTAGCCCAAATATTTCGATAAAGAATAAATTTCAATCTCTCCTTTACGGTGAAATGATTAATAAGTTTGAATACATCTTTGCCCAAGATGAGTTAGAGAGAAACAAATTCCTTAAGTTTAAACAAAATAAGAATTGTGTAGTTACAACCGGTAATATGAAGTTTGATTTCCCAGATCAGGACGTTTCCATATCTCAAGAAGTATCAGATCTAAAGCTAAGGGCGAGCAAGAATAAAAAAATTATTTGCTGCGGAAGTTTTCATGCTGGCGAAGAGTATCTATTAATTAATGCATTAAAAAGTATAAATGCATTATTCATATTAGTGCCAAGATACCCACAGGAGTCCGAGATAATCATAAAAAATCTTGAGGCAAATAATATTAATGCCTCCTTAATGTCAAGGAATGAACCATTTGATGATGAAAAGGTGTTTATTTATGACAAAATGGGGGACCTGATATCCTTGTATGGGATATCTGATATAGCTGTTGTTGGCGGATCATTTTTATTTCGTGGCATAGGAAGAGAGGGACATAATCTGATGGAGCCGGCAAACCTCTCAAAGCCAGTCATTTTTGGTCCTTATTTAGGTATGTTTGAGCAATTTGCAAATCAGCTAATTAATCAACGAGGAGGTATCAAGGTTTCAAGTGCAGAAGAGTTTTATGATGCACTGAACAAACTCATCATTGATGATGATCTTCTAGAATTGACCGGTAACAATGCTCAACGTCTTATTAAAACGAATCGAGGAGCCACACAAAATAATCTATCTTATATAATGAATGCACTATAATAGGGAAGATTTATAAATTAAAGCTTCTCTAAATTCTGTAGACTAATAATTTGAAAAAAATTGTAAAAGTTGGAAATATTAATTGTGGTGAAGATCAGCTCTTTATCATTAGTGGTCCTTGCGTAATAGAAGAAGAAGGTTTGATGCTTCAAACTGCCGAGCAGCTCAAGATAATTACTGAGAGACTCGGGGTACCACTAATCTTTAAATCTTCATTTACAAAAGACAATCGAAGCTCACTTGACTATTATCAAGGCCCAGGAATTGATAAGGGACTTAAGATACTTGAGAAAATCAAAACTGAATTTGATTTACCCTTGCTTACTGACATTCATTATCCAGATCAGGCACGAGCGGCGTCTGAGGTTGTCGATATAATTCAAATACCAGCCTACCTTTGCATGCAATCTGAGCTTGTGGTCGCTGCTGCAAAGACTGATGCAGTCATCAATATTAAGCATGGGCAATTCTTAGCTCCCGAGAATATGGATAAACCTATCAAAAAAATTGAAAAGCAAGGCAATGATAAAATATTAGTGACCGAGAGAGGATACACTTTTGGTTACAATGATCTCGTAGTTGATCCAAGAAGCTTCGCCTTACTTAATAAACTGAATTATCCAGTGATTTTTGATGTGACCCATAGCATAAGAAGGTATGGAATTCCTAGCAAAGATCCAAAAGGAGGTAATAGGGAGTTCTTACCCGTATTAGCAAGATCAGGCATTGCCGCTGGAGTTGACGGATTATTTATTGAGGCACATCCTAATCCACCCGAGGCGTTATGTGATGCAGCAAGCCAGTTCTATCTTGATCAGTTAGAGCCTTTCCTGGCTTCAATGATTAAATTACATAATCTTATTAAGCAAGAATTTACTGTGGAGGAGGAGCTTTGAAACTGTATTTAGACTCTGTAGATTTTAATGAAATTGAAAAGGCGCTTGAATTTGGATTTATCAGCGGCTTAACCACCACACCAACCTTTATGCATCGTCAAGGCATAAAGGATATAGATGCTGCAATTGTAAAACTTTCTGGAATGGTTCCAGAGCTTCAAGTTGAGGCGTTGGGCGATACAGTTGATGAGATATTGAGTGAAGCGGATAGAATTTCTAAATTACCTTTAAAGAAAGAAGTAGTTTTTAAGGTCCCTGTTTCAAATCATGGAGTCACAGCTTGTAAGAAACTTAGGGACCAGGGTCATAAGGTCAATGTTCATCTCATTTATACACTTAATCAAGCTTACATGGCGCTTGAAGCGGGGGCCTCATTTATTTGTCCTCTGGCAGGCCGAATGCAAGACCAAGGCCATGATGTAATAAGGCTCTATGAGCAATGCGTCCATGTTATTTCAAAATATAACTATGACTCACAAGTAATGTTTAGTTCTGTAAGATATCCTGATCATATTCGTCAAGCTCTTCTTGCTGGGGTCCATGTGTGCACAATGCCCTTTAGTGTTATGACAAAATTATGTGATAATTCGCTTACAAATCTTGGGACAATGCAATTTAAGGAGCACACGGCACTCATTACAATTCGTGCGTCCGAGGTCATGAGAAAAGCCAATCCTACATGTCAATCTAATGACAGACTTAATAAAATTTTAGATACCATGACTGATGCAGGAGTGGGTGCAATATCCATTGTTGATCAAAGCGGTATATTGCAAGGCATCTTTACAGACGGTGACCTAAGACGAGCCTTACAGGAAAAAGGAAGTAAGGTTTTAGATGAGGAAATTATACAGCTTTGCTCAAACAGAACCCCTCTAACTTTAAGTTCAGATGCCTTATTAGAGGAAGCGGTAGAATTATTCAAGGCTCATAAGGTTGATAATCTCATTGTCATTGATGATCAAAAGCCAGTCGGCATTCTTGATATTCAAGATCTTATAAAGATGAATTTGTTACAGGCTGATCTGCTTTAATGGCAGAGATTATAAATCTCGATAAGCCAAAAAAGCCCTTACTGAGTCGGCTTAAAAGCATTTCAGCATTAATCTTTGATTGGGACGGTGTATTTAATTCTGGATATAAAGGTATTGATCATGCCAGTGGTTACTTTGAGCCAGATATTTTAGGTTTAAATATGCTTAGATTTAGCTTCTGGCTAAAAACGAACAGCATACTGCCGGTTGTTATAATCTCTGGTGCAGAAAATCCAAACTCAAAAGCATTATCACAACGCGAACATTTTAATTTTTTACTTAATGGCGTTTTTAATAAAGGTAAGTCTCTTGACGTTCTCTCTGAATTACACGGTTTGGACATAAGAAATGCTGCATTATTTTTTGATGACCTAAATGATTTGAGTATGCTTCCGAAGTGTGGCGTAACATCAATGATTGGAAGAGATGCCTCTTCTGCCTCGCAGAAAATTATTCATGCAAAATATAAGCTTGACTATATTTCAAATTTTGAGAGTGGAGGTTATGCCCTAAGAGAAATATTCGAGAGAATGTTAGAAGATTTGGACATGTTAGAAAATATTATTGATCATCGTTCTGAGCTATCTGATGCATATCTTGATTACATGAAGGACCGAGAAAAAATTAAATTAAAAGTAATCGTCTAATTAATCCTCTAGATATTTTTTAACATCAAGAGCTGCCATACATCCAGATCCTGCCGAGGTTATAGCCTGTCTATATATTGGATCTGATACATCCCCGGCAGCAAAAATTCCTTCAATTGAGGTTGCAGTAGCGAAGCCATGGTAGTTTACTTTGATGTAGTCGTTATCCATTTCAAGGAACTCTCTAAAAATGCCAGTATTGGGTTGATGTCCAATGGCAATAAATAGACCGTTAACTAAAATTTGTTTTTCACCCTCATTGGTAGTTAATAGTAGAGATTGAATCTGGCGATCATCACCAATGACTTTTTTAAGATTGGCATTCCAAATAACTTCTACATTACCGTTGTCAACTTTATGCATTAGTTTATCAATCATAATCTGTTCAGCTCTTAACTGATCCCTACGATGAATTAGGGTAACTTTTGAGCAAATATTTGATAGATAAAGTGCTTCTTCCACAGCAGTATTGCCACCACCAATCACCGCAACCTCTTGGTCCTTGTAAAAAAAACCATCACAGGTAGCACAGGCAGATACACCTTTTCCCATGTATTCCTTCTCTGAGTCTAGGCCAAGGTATTTTGCAGATGCTCCCGTTGAGATAATAATTGAATCTGCTGAATACTCTCCAAAATCCCCAAATAAAGAGAAGGGTTTTTTGGAAAAATCTACTCGATTAATTTGATCTAGGATTATTTCAGTATCAAATCGCTCTGCATGTTGCTTCATTCTTTCCATAAGCTCAGGACCTTGTACACCATGAACATCAGCTGGCCAATTATCGACATCGGTAGTTGTCATCATTTGCCCGCCAACTTCAATGCCGGTAATTAAACATGGAGATAGGCCTGCTCTTGCGGCATAGATGGCAGCAGTATAACCAGCAGGACCAGATCCTATGATTATTAGTTTCTTATGATTCATAATGATAATTGGATGATAATTCAGTTGATTTAATAGTATATAATGACGAAAAAAATATGGAACTGTAAGTTATGTCTAATAGAATTCTTTTTACCTCTGAGTCTGTTTCAGAGGGTCATCCAGATAAACTTTGCGATCAAGTATCCGATGCTATTTTAGATGCATATTTAGCCCAAGATCCAAATGCTCGAGTGGCATGTGAAACCCTGTCAAAAACAGGAAAAATTGTTGTTGCAGGCGAGATAACGGCTAATGCTGATGTCGACATTGAGTCAATCGTTAGAAGAACTGTCTGTGAAATTGGTTATGATAACGATGCAGTTGGCTTTAATGGTAACAGTTGTGAGGTTCAAAATGAGCTTGGTGCGCAATCACAAGACATTGCGATGGGTGTTGATAGGGATGAAGATGTCAACCAAGGAGCTGGAGATCAGGGCCTTATGTTTGGGTATGCGTCGATGGAAACTGATGAATTTATGCCTGCTCCAATTTCATATTCCCATAAGCTAGTGAAGAAACAGGCTGAAGTTCGCAAAAATGGGAAGCTTAAATGGTTACGGCCAGATGCAAAGAGCCAAGTAACTTTTAATTATATCGACGGTGAGCCACAAAGTATCGATGCTGTTGTCCTATCAACTCAGCATGATCCAGAGGTAACAAATGAGGAGATTTTTGAGGCGGTGATGGAAGAAATCATTAAACCTGTTCTGCCAGAACATTTAATCTCAAAACAAACCAAATTTCATATTAATCCCACTGGAAGGTTTGTTATTGGGGGTCCTGTTGGTGATTGTGGTTTAACCGGAAGAAAAATTATCGTCGATACATACGGTGGTATGGCTCGTCATGGCGGTGGCGCATTCTCAGGAAAGGATCCATCGAAAGTCGACCGTTCAGCCGCTTATGCTGCAAGGTATGTTGCTAAAAATATCGTTGCTGCTGGGCTTGCGTCGAGATGTGAAATTCAACTCTCCTATGCCATAGGAGTCGCAAAGCCTACTTCAATTTCTACCGTGACCTTCGGTACTGCTAAGATCGATGAGGCAAAAATTCAAGACATTGTTGATAATGAGTTTGATCTAACGCCTTATGGCATCACAAAAATGCTCGACTTAAAGAGACCGATCTATCAGCAAACAGCTTCATATGGGCATTTTGGTAGAACAGACGTTGCTTTTCCTTGGGAGTCTTTAGATAAAGTAGATAAAATTAAAAATTATCTATAATAATGAAAAATATTCTCGTATCAGGATCAATTGCTTATGACAATATCATGTCTTTTGAAGGTAGTTTTAGTGATACCCTAGACTCAGATAAAGAAGTCATAAGTGCTGCTTTTCTAATTAAAGAGTTAAAGAAGAATTTTGGTGGTTGCGCAGCGAATATTACATTTAACCTTAATCAATTAGGTCTAAATCCTATTATGATGGGTGCGTTGGGCGCTGATCATCACGACTATTCCTTAGAACTGGATAGATTAAAGATATCTACAAAATATGTTCAGATTTTTGATGATGTATATTCACCACAAGCTTTCATAACATCAGACTCAAAAGGTAATCAGCTGACAAGTTTTTACCCAGGAGCTATGAATTTAGCACATAAAATAAATTTTCCTAGCGAGAATATTGATTTAGCAATCATCTCTCCAGATGGGTATGAATCGATGCAACAAAAAGTCATGCTCTGTGATCAAAAAAATATTCCCTTTATCTTTGACCCTGGCCAAGGCATTGGAATGTTCTCATCAGACGAGCTAAAAGAATTTTCAAAATGTGCCTCGATACTAGCGCTTAATGAATATGAGTGGGAAATTTTTCAACAAAAAACTGGATATAGTATCGATGACGTAAAAAAGCTAGATACTCATTTGTTGATTACGCTTGGAGAGAAAGGTTCAATTTTTTATGCAATGCAGGAAACGATTGTTACCCCAGCGATAGCGGGAGTAAATGTCATAGATCCTACTGGATGCGGAGATGCATATAGAGCTGGCTTTCTTTACGGGTGGTCAAATGATTTGTGCTGGTCAGATGTATGCATGTTAGGGTCGATTATGGGAGGAATTGCTGTAGAATATAACGGCACGCAAAATCACAATATAGATTTTTTAAGAATTAATCAGTTGATTGAATCACAATTTAATTCAGACTTTAGGATATAACCATGAATGCACAAGTTGAAAAAATAAATTCAAAAAGTAAGGACTATGTAATAAAAGATATTGCACTAGCCGATTTTGGTCGAAAAGAGATTAAAATGGCAGAGCATGAAATGCCAGGACTGATGGCTGTTCGTGAGAGATATAAGAATGAGCAACCGCTCAAAGGGGCACGGATCACCGGATCATTGCACATGACCATTCAAACAGCGGTATTAATTGAGACACTCGAGAGCTTAGGTGCAGAGGTTCGATGGGCCACTTGTAATATATTTTCTACTCAAGATCACGCAGCTGCTGCTATCGCAGCTAATGGTACGCCGGTTTTTGCTTATAAGGGCGAGACTTTAGAGGAATATTGGGAGTATGTAGATCGTATTATTGATTGGGGTAATGGTAAAGGACCTAACCTTATTCTCGATGACGGAGGCGATGCCACGCTATTTGTTCATTTAGGATTTCAAGCAGAAAATGATGCTACTATCCTTGATAAAACCCCTGAAAGTGAAGAAGAAAAAATACTTTTAGCACAACTAAAGAAAGCGCTTGATAGAGATCCAGGAAGATTTCATAGAATCATAGGCGATATTAAGGGAGTTTCTGAAGAGACCACTACAGGTGTGCATAGGCTTTATCATATGTTTAAGGAGGGCAAGCTTTTATTTCCCGCCATCAATGTGAATGACTCTGTAACAAAATCAAAGTTTGATAATCTTTATGGCTGCCGTCACTCATTAGTTGATGGCATTATGAGGGCAACCGATGTGATGTTATCAGGAAAGGTTGCCGTTGTTGCAGGATATGGTGATGTTGGTAAGGGTTCTTGTCAGTCACTTAGGTCTCAGTCAGCAAGAGTCATAGTTACTGAAGTAGATCCAATATGTGCTCTTCAGGCTGCTATGGAAGGCTACGAGGTAAAAACTATGGAGGAGGCATTGCCCGAGGCAGATATCTTTGTTACTGCTACTGGTTGTGTTGATGTGATTACTGAGGAGCATATGCTCAAAATGAAAAATCAGGCAATTGTTTGTAATATCGGACATTTTGACAACGAAATACAAGTCGACGCAATGAAAAAATATCCTTGGGAAGAAATAAAACCTCAGGTCGATAAGATCACATTACCTTCAGGAAATGAAATCATAATGCTTGCAGAGGGACGACTTATAAATTTAGGATGTGCAACTGGCCATCCAAGTTTTGTAATGTCAAATAGCTTCACAAACCAGGTATTAGCTCAAATTGATCTTTATCAGAATCCTGATAAATATCAATTAGGTGTCCATACTCTACCCAAAGAGCTTGATGAAGATGTGGCAAGACTGCATCTTGAAAAAATTGGTGTAAAGCTAGAAAAGCTCACGGATAAGCAGGCTAGCTATCTTGGCATTGACTCTAAAGGTCCATTTAAGCCAGACCATTATAGGTACTAATTAACAGTGAATGCTAAGACGCCATATCTCTTTGGTGGTCTTGGCATTTCGTTTATCCTTGGTTTTATATTATTTCTTGCTGGTCAGCCCTATGAGGTTTGTGTCACAGCGTCTATCACGTTGCTATGTGCGTTTTGGTGGATTACTGAGGCGATTCCAGTTCCAGCAACAGGATTGGTTCCACTTGCTATATTTCCCCTATTAGGGGTATTGACGCCCACTCAGGTAGCCCAAGCTTATGGAAGTCCATTAATACTCTTATATATGGGTGGATTTATTCTATCGACTGCAATGGAAAGAAGTGGCGCCCATAGAAGGATTGCTCTGAATATGGTCAATATTTTTAAGGGTGGTGAAAAGTCTGTTGTGTTTGGTTTTATGCTTGCTTCTGCAACCCTAAGCATGTGGATCTCTAACACTGCAACTGGGCTTATGCTCTTACCGATTGCTTTGGCAGTTCTTGAGAGTACAGATTCTAAAGCTACCAAAGCTGCATTGCTCTTAGGGGTTGCTTATGCGTGTAATATTGGCGGTATGGGAACTCCTATTGGAACACCATCTAATCTTATTTTTATGCAGGTCTACACAGATGTAACAGGTGAATCGATAACCTTTATTGACTGGATGGCTTGGGGAGTTCCTGCTTTAATCATTTTTCTTCCTTTAATGTATTTTTGGTTGACTCGGCAACTTAGTAACAAAAATAAGTTAAGTGTTCCGAGTACTGGCAGTTGGAGAACCGAAGAAAAAAGAACGCTATGGGTATTTGCGTTTACTGCACTTGCATGGGTTACAAGACAGGAGCCCTTTGGTGGATGGAGTGAGCTTTTCAATATCCCAATGGCAAATGATGCAAGCGTCGCAATGGTTGGTGCTATTGCATTATTTTTAATTCCAAATGGCAAAGGAGAAAAACTTTTAGATTGGGAGACGGCTGTGAAAATACCATGGGGTATTTTAATTTTATTTTCTGGGGGTATTTGTATTGCTACAGCATTTGTTGAATCTGGAATTAGCATGATGATAGGCGAGATGCTTGCCTCGTTAACTGGTATAAATCTCTATCTATTAATGCTTGCTATCTGCTTGGTAGTGACATTCTTGACAGAGATGACCTCTAACACCGCAACATCTGCACTATTAATGCCTATCTTATCTGCTGCTGCGATCGGAGCATTGATTGATCCGAGATTACTTATGGTTCCTGCAGTAATGAGTGCAAGTTGTGCATTTATGCTTCCGGTTGCAACAGGACCCAATGCAGTCGTCTATTCCTCAGGTCAAGTTAAGATAAGAAAGATGATGAGCGAAGGATTTGTACTAAACCTGATCGGTGCTGGTGTTATCTCTACCGTTTGCTTCCTCATTATTGCCTAAACGTGTTTTTGTGCTAGACTAATTCAATCATCAAGAAGCACTTGTATGTGCGCCAACCTGCCATAGACTCCGGCAAGGTGGAAAAATGATGAGGCATTCAGCAATTAAAGGAGGAACAATGCTAAATGTAATAAAAACAACAACGAAGTATTCGTCATGAAGTTTAGTACAAAACAAATTCATGCTGGAAGAGAAAAGAATGTCTCGCCCTATGGGGATGTAAACATTCCTATTCACCAAAGCACTAGTTTTGTACATGATTCAGTAGATCAATATTTAGAAAAAGGCTTCTCCTACTCTAGAACATCAAATCCTACGATAGAACTTCTTGAAGATAGATTAAATCAACTCGAGGAGGGTAGTGGAGCTTTATGTTTTTCAACTGGCATGGCTGCTATTCACTCAGTATTTGATGGTATTTTGAAGACCGGTGACCATGTCATTATTTCGGATGTTGTATACGGTGGTACTTATCGCATTAGTAAAGCTATCTTTGCAAAATATGATATTGAATTTTCATTCATTGATACCTCAAAACCCGAGGAGATTAAAAAAGCTATTAGGCCAAATACAAAGATAATTTTTACTGAGACGCCTGCTAACCCAACGCTAAAGATCTGTGATCTAAAGTTGATCTCAGAGATAAGTAAAAACCATCAGATCCTTCATGTAGTCGATAACACTTTTATGACTCCCTACCTACAAAATCCTTTAAGTCTGGGAGCTGATATAGTCATACATAGCACCACCAAATTTTTTGATGGTCACAATATGACAACCGGAGGCTGTGCGGTCTTTTCAGATAAAGAAACATTTGAAAGGATCAAGTTTATTCGTAATACCAGCGGGAATATCATGTCACCTTTTACCGCTTTTTTGACGCTGCAAGGTTTGAAGACGCTATCCTTAAGGCTTGAGAGGCAGTGCCTTAATGCGCACCTAATTGCAGAGTATTTAAATAATCATAAAGTGATTGAGAGTGTATTTTACCCAGGATTAGAGGATTTCCCGGGGCATCAAATCTCATGCAATCAAAGCAGGGACCATGGTTCGCTTCTTGCTTTTATTGTTAAGGGGGATTTGAATACAGGTAAGAAATTTGCCGATAATCTCAAGCTATGCTTACTCGCAGAAAATCTTGGCTCTGTGGAAACATTGGTAACTCATCCTGCCTCTATGACCCATGGTTATCTTACTCAAGACGAACGTCAAAGTATCGGTATTACTGACAGCCTGATAAGAATGAGTGTCGGTATTGAAGATCCTGAGGATTTATTGAATGATATAGAGCAATCACTCGCTTCATTACATGGATAAGAAAACTAAATTAATTCACCCAAAAAGAGTCACCTTTTCAGGAAGTAATAGGCCTCTTATTGATCCGATTTATCGATCTGTTAAATATACTTTTGATTCCCTTGAGGAGGCATTAGCAGATTCGCATAATGATAATTTTTTTGAATACAGTCGAGATAAAAATCCTACTACATTTCAACTAGAAAAATCTTGCGCCGAAATGCAAAACAGAGAATGTGCAGTAGCGACCTCCAGTGGCATGTCTGCAATGTGGGCAGCCATATTGGCAAATATTGAATCTGGTGACAGGGTATTATTATTTTACGAGAGCTATGCTCCAACAAGGAAAATGGTTCGACAAAAATTGTCACGACTAGGTGTTAAATTTTCAATCGTTAGTATTCAAAACGAAGCCGAAATAGAAAATGCTTTTGCTCTCGGCGATGTAAAGTTAGTAATCTACGAATCGCTAACTAATCCAATGCTTTTTATACCTAATCACGATCTTATTATTAAGCTTGCAAAGAAGTATCATTCTAAAACTATACTGGATAATACCTTTTTAGGACTTCATAACAATCTAGAACTTGAGGTAGATTTTTTTGTTCATAGTCTAACTAAATATGCAAATGGCCATGGTGATGCAATGGGAGGCATAATCATTGGTGATAAAGAGAATTTAAGTCAAGTTAGAGACTATGCAGTAAGTCTTGGAGCAACGCCCGATCCCGAAGCGTCGTATTTAATTTTACGAGGATTAAAAACCTATTTTGTAAGGTATGATATTCAATCAAGAACAGCTCAATCTATTGTAAATTTTCTATCCAATCATACAAAAGTTAGTAAGGTTTATTATCCTGGCAAGGAAAGCCAAAATTTTGATCAGTTAATCAGACATGCCGATCAATTTGGCGGGATAATTTCATTTGATTTAGATGTATCAGAAAAAGAGTTATTTAAATTTTGTGATAACCTCAATATATTTACTACCGCGGCAAGTTTAGGATCCGTTGAGTCCCTTGTATCTCCTGCAAAATTATTTTTTGGTAAAGATTTAAAAGCAGAGGAGCTTGCGATTGCAAGCATAGGTAGTGGTACTGTTAGAATTTCAGTGGGAATGGAAAGCGAGGATGATCTTATTAGTGATCTTTCGCAGGCGTTAGATCAATTATAACCAATCAGGGCAGGGTAGATTTTTACTTTGCAAGTAGCTTCTATTATATATTTTGCTTTCATACCTAAATCCAGAGTCGCATAAGATGGTTACGATCGTACTCCCTTTTTTTAGGTCTCTTGCTAATTTCATCGCGCCTGCAACATTTATCCCGCTTGATCCACCCAAGATTAGACCATCTGTTTCAGCTAGCTTAAAAAGACAGCTTAATGCTTCTTGATCATCAACCCTGTATGCGTCATCAATTTTTCCATCAGCGATATTTCCAGTGACTCGACCTTGGCCAATTCCCTCAATAACACTTGATCCCTCAGTAGATAATTCTCCAGATTTTACCCAAGAGTACATATTTGCCCCCATAGGGTCGGCTATTGCTGTGACTGCATTATTATTTTTTGATTTAAGAAATTCAGCAACCCCTGTAATCGTACCGCCTGTTCCAATGGCACAGATAAATGCATCTATTTGACCATTAGTTTGGGACCAAATTTCAGAACCCGTGGACTGGATATGACCTTCTCGGTTAGCTAAATTATCCCATTGATTTGCGTAGAAGACCCCATGCTGTTCATTTTTTTCAGCTTCTCTCGCAGCCCTTTCTGCTGTATGGACATAATGATTCGGATCTTTAAAAGGGACCGCTGGGATTTCAAATAACTTTGCCCCTGATATTCTTAGTACGCTCTTTTTTTCTTCCGATTGTGTATCAGGCATATAAATATGTGTCCTGATTCCAAGAGAGCGACCACAGATCGCAAGACCAATACCCGTATTGCCAGCTGTCCCCTCAATAATTAAACCACCGGGCTCAATTTTTTTATTTTTTAATGCATCTAGAATAATGTATTTTGCAGCTCGGTCTTTAACAGATCCTCCTGGATTTAAAAATTCAGCTTTGCCATATATTTCACAGCCAGTAGATTCCGAAGGATAACGCAGCTTTATGAGAGGCGTGTTGCCTACAGCATTAATGAGACCTGATTGCACTGTTTGACTACTCTACAATGATAGTGATTTTCTCTGATACCAGAGGGTTATTATGCGGAATATGTAGCCAGTCACCTAGCACCAGTTGTAGAGTGTGCTCTCCAGATGGCAAGGAGAGTGTTGTCTCTGTCTGACCCAATCCAAAATGTCGAACATTATCATTTGCTGGCAGAGGCGAATCAAATGCAGGCAATTCATCAAGATCTATAAGCAAATGATGATGCCCAGTATTTGCTAAGTTTACCCCCGCAGGCGCAACTCCCATATTTATTAGTCCAAATTTTATGACTACCGGGGAAGATACAGTTTCTAAGTTAGCTGGCTCGATAAAGTAAAGTACAGCATTTTCCGGAGCCTCTGTTAATGGAATTTCCTGAGCTGAAGCACTTAAAATAACAAATGAACAATAAAGGAATGCAAAGAATGAGATAATATTTTTCATAATAATGTGCGTCTTTTGTTTTATTTTTAGCATTATTTTATAGGATTATTTTTTTTGAGTCATAACTAGTTTATTAATAAGATATTAGAAATGGATATATATAAATTTATGACAGGTAAAATTTTTGATAAATCTTTATTTTTACTTGTAATTATCTTAATTACTGGATGTGCAACTAATTCAATGCAGCAATCGAGTCAGTCTAGTCAACAATCGCAAAGCCAAAGCCAATCCTCTAGCATGCCTTCACAAAGTAGGCCAATCCCCTCTCAGAGCCAAAGTCAGTCTCAGAGCCAAAGTCAGTCTCAGAGCCAAAGTCAGTCTCAGAGCCAAAGTCAGTCTCAGAGCATGCCAAGCCAGAATAGCTCAATGCCTTCACAAAGCCAAAGTCAGTCTCAGAGCATGCCTGACTCTCCCCAAAATCAGTCTCAACAGTCACAGAATTCACAAGGCTCGAATAGCAACGAGGCGTCAAGCCAAGGTAGTGATGCAAGCACCTCATCCTCAACTAGCAGTAATGACTCGCCTGATATGCTATCCATACCAGGAAGTGTCTATGAGTCTCTTGAGGGCTTAGCAGGAGATCCGGATCTGGATTCTGGTTTTCCCTCTAATCCTATGGGCAATGGAGATGCAAGCACATCAGACAGCGAGAGCAATGGAGGAAACGAAGGAGAAGATGATATTCAGTCAGGATCAGAATCAGAGGGTATGGTTGAGAGATCTGGATCAGCCAATAATCAGGGACAAAGTCCAGCTGCAAGTGAGATATTAGGTAGAATTTTTGGAGAGGTAGGTCAGCAAGGAGCTACAAGCAATCAAAATAATCAAGCTGGCTCAGCCCAAGATAGATTTGATAGATCTTTAGAAGAATTTGATGGAGTAATGGGACAAGAGCAACAAGCAATGGGAAATTCAGGCATTCAAGGCCCTTCCGGCGGACAATCTGGAAGCACTGATATGGATGGTATGGCTGGATCGCAATCAGATGAAATTGTTATAGCGGGTGGAGTCATTGGAGAAGAACTGGAAACTGATCAAGGCTCTATCACAGAATCAGGGCAAGGCAATGGTGATGAGCTTGAGGGTTATGCAAGAGTTTCAGCCGTAGAAGGTTGTAATGATCAAGATATTGTTGCTCAACAACTTTGTGAAGCAGCAACGCTGGAAGAGGACCCATTCTTAAGGGCTGCCTTATGGCGGGAGTATAATCGATACAGGGAAATTCTAGAGACCCAATGATGAATATTAGATTTTTAGTCTTTTTGACCTCAATTCTTATTTATGGTTGTGCTGCACAGCCTGAAGTAAGAATAGCTCATGATGTTCAAATCGAAAGTCCAAACTACCTCATTCCTGAGGATCAACTACTGGATGTTGGTGTTATAGTTTTTGACCCTGGACTTCCAGAAGGTGAGTTAACTACTGAAGAACTTGAGGAATTAGTTAACAGCGGAACTTTTAATAATATTCGTAAAAGTGAATCAATTTATTTTTCGGTTCTATTAAGGGATGCACTACAAAACAGTGGCTTTTGGGGGAGCGTTTGGATTACACCTTATGAGTCAAATGCATCTGACTTGCATGTTACTGCCTCTATTATCAAGTCTGATGGAAATGAGATTATTTTGAGTGTTGGCGCTAGAGACGCAACAGGTCGTACTTGGTTAGGGCAAGAATATGATCTTGGAACCTCGGTAATGGCTTACAGTAATTTTGCAGAATCCGGGCTAGACCCTTATCAAGATATATTCAATGAAATCGCTAATGATCTCTCTCAGAGATTTATCACCCTCAGGTCAGAAGAGATTGCTGAAATCAGGAATACTGCACAGTTACGCTTTGCCACTGAGTTAAGCCCGGAGGTATTTGATCAGTATGTCATCGCCAATGGGTCTAATTATGAGCTTTTACGTTTGCCAGCAAATAATGACCCTCAGTTTCAAAGAACCCAACAGATTAGAAATCGTACCCATACTTTTTTAGAGACGCTCAACCAACACTACGACCTCTTTTCAAGTGATGCTTCTGATTCATATCTAGAGTGGAGAGAGTTTTCCAGAGAGGAGGCGATTGAGATTGATAGGCTTACCCGTTCAGCAAATTTTAGAACAGGGATGGGAGCGGCAGCTGTAGTTGCATCGGTTTTATACGGCATGAATAGTGATGGAAGGTATAGAGATAGAGTTGTGCGAGACAGCATTATGTATGTGGGCATGGACTTAATTAGAACTGCTAGGGTAAGGCGAGAAGAAAAGGAATTACACACCCAAGTTTTATCTGAGCTTTCTGATAGCTTTGATTCTGAGATGGAGCCTATGGTTATTGAATCAACTGAGACAGAATATAGATTAACTGGAACCGCAGAACAGCAATTCAGCGAATGGCAAGATTTGCTCTATCAGATTTATCGTGAAGAGAATTTTTCTGTCGATGAAATTTATACCTACATTAGTAATCCTGATGAAGCAATCGAGGACGTTGATCAAGAGTCTTCAAATTAATTTTTTTGATCTAACCCTATGATGCAACAGCTACATAGAAAACAACTCTTAGTTATTACTCTTTTTCTTATTTTTTTAATACTTTTAATATATGTAATTTTCTTTTTTCCCTTACAAGAAATTGAGATAGAAAATGAGAGCCAAATTGAAAATCAGATTCCTATAGAGAATGCCCAAGAACTTAATAACAACTTTAGTGAAGATGATGTTCTGGAGCTTATTGGTGAATCAGTTATTCAGATGCAGGAGCTCGAATCATTGCAAACATCTATCTGGTCCCCAGAGCTATGGAGTGACTATTTAGCTCAGGTTAATATAGCCGAAGAATATTTCTTCGCTCAGCAATACGATCAAAGTTATTTCGCTTATGAAGCGATCCTTGAATTAGGACAAAGTATTTTAAACTCTGCTACTCCAATATTTAATGAATTAATTGCCGAGAGTGAAATAGCGATTATTAATGGAAGTATTGAGGAGGCAAGGGCATATTTATCTCAAGCACGAGTAATTCAACCGGATGATAGTCGTCTCAGCGAATTATTTCTTAGGGCAGAAAATTATCAGCAAGCAAGCCAAAAATACATTGAGACCAGAGACTTCATTTCTAGAGATTTACTGGATGATGCGCTTACCTCTGTTGAAGCATTAATGTTACTCGATAGCGAGTATCCTGATGGTATGCGTCTCTATGATGAGGTCATTAATTTGATTACAGAACGTGATTTTGGATTAATTATGGCAGATGCCTTTAATGAGCTTAATCAGAGAAATGCAAATTCTGCTCTAAATCTGTTTGATCAGGCACTATCTTTAATGCCAGCATCTCAGACTGCCCTAGATGGTTATATTCAAGCAGAGCAACTTAATATTTCACAGCAAATTAATTTAAATTTATTTAGTGCTGAAGAGAATATTGAGTCAGAGCAATGGGAGTCGGCAATCAATTTCTTTGACAATGCCCTTGCATTAAATTCGAATTTAACTGAAGCCATTGATGGAAAGAATTTTGCTATAAGTCGACAGATATTTGATCAAAAAATTAATTTTTATATTGCCAATCCCTCTGAAATGCTTGATGAGCAAGCCCTTCTCGAAGTTGCCGAAATTCTTGAGGAGTCATCATCCTATAATTTTTCAAATGATTCCCTCATGCCCGATAATATAAGGCTATTAGATGAAATATATGAGGTAATGATCACTCCTGTTGAGCTGATGGTAATTTCGGATAATCGGACGTATATTTCAATTTTAAGAACAAGTGATCTGGGTATGCTAGATACTAGATCAATAATGCTCAAGCCTGGAAATTACATCATAACCGGAAATCGCGAAGGGTTTAGAGATGTTAGGATTGATCTTCAGGTTAGACCTAACAGCATTAACTCAGTAGAGGTAATTTGTAGCGAAAGATTTTAAATGTTAAAGCCAGTAAGAAAAAAAATTACACGATCAGGTAAGGTTTTAAGAGCATTATCTGCAATTATATTTGTCATTCTTTTAGTGTTGATATGGTTTGCGTTTTCTGCAGTATCAGTCAGGTTTGAAGTATCACCCACAAGCGCAAATTTAACCATTAACAGCCCCTTATCCTTTCCATTAAATGATCGCTATTTGATGATCCCTGGTGAATATGAAATTGAAGCAGAGTCAGAGGGGTACTATTCATATTTTAGTCAGATTCAGATTAACGATACCGCAAACCAAGTAATACCGGTTGAGCTAGACCTTTTACCAGACATGCTCAATATCGAAGCACAAGTTGTTTCAGAAATTTATATCGATAATTTTTTTATTGATAATAGCCCGGGATCAATAGAGCTCTTTTCTGGAACATATGACCTAAGGCTTGAGAGCGAGGGTTATATTCCCTATGAAGAGGAGATTGTTATTGATGGAGGAGGGCAGGATGTTTTTAAGATTGTTGAATTGACTCCAGATATTGCTTTCTTGTCGGTTGAAACAAACATAATTGGAGCTGAGATATATATTGATGGTCAGTTATTTGGTGAGACACCTTTTAGAGGAAGTATAACATCAGGCAATCACGATCTTGAGCTTAGATTTGAAGGGTATCAATCATTCAATCGCCGCATCAATGTGCCCCCCGAAGAAGAGCTTGTTATTACGAATATTAATCTTGAATTAGCACTCTTTGAAATTGAAATTAATTCAGACCCTGAGATGGCTTCGATCATTATTAATGATAGCTATGTTGGGGTGACGCCGATAACATTATCTGTGCGGTCAGGAGAGAATCTAGATATAGAAGCTAATAAACTTGGATATCTACCTACGTCAGAAATCATTGAGAATGTAAATGGATCCTTATTATTAGATCTAACCTTAGACCCTGATCTAGCAAGCATCGTAATCACTGGGAACCCAGAGGGTGCAGAGGTTATTCTAGATGGTCAATCCATAGGAAGCTTACCTATTTCATTGGAGGTTCTGGCATTACCCCATACACTTAGAGTTCAGGCTGAAGGTTATATTCCCAGAGAGGAGAGAATCGAACTTCAGAGCAATGCTTCCTACTCTTATAACTTTAATTTGGAGTTATTAAATCCATTAACCGGAGACGGATACGCCCAAGCCCTTAGAACATTTCAAGACCAAGAGCTCAGGCTCGTCTTACCTAAGATATTTGAGATGGGTTCTTCTAGAAGAGAGCAGGGAAGGAGGTCTAACGAGATTTTAAGAGAGGTAGAAATATCAAAGCCTTTTTACATTGGTATTCGTGAAGTTACCAATGCTGAGTATCGTGAGTTTCGTCCAGAGCATAATTCCGGTTCATTTGGAGGCGCAACGCTTAATAACCCCAACCAACCAGTTGTTGGTCTTACCTGGAATGAGGTTGCTGAATACTTAAATTGGCTGAGTATCCAAGATCAATTACAGCCCGTTTATGAGATGATTGCTGGTCAATATAGGCCAATGATACCTTTGAGAAATGGATACAGACTCCCCACAGAGGCAGAGTGGGAAAGGATTGCAAAATTTAATAATAGCGATAGTGAAGAACAGCAGCTCTTTCCTTGGGGTAATGATTTGTTAGCATCAGATAGGATCGCTAATGTTGCTGATATTTCTACAGCAAGGGTCTTTCAAAATATTTTTAATAATTATTCTGATGGATATATTACAAGCAGTGAGGTAGATGCTTTGCCACAAGATGGCTGGGGCATATTTGGTATGGGAGGCAATGTCTCTGAATGGGTGCAAGATGTTTATTCGGTGCCCGTGACAACTGAGACCCTTGAGATTGATCCAGTGGGTCCTCTGGACGGAAGTTTTCATGTTTACAAAGGTGGAAATTGGAGAAGTGGTACACTTAGTGAGTTAAGAGCGAGTTTTAGAGGTTTTTCTGAAAGTTCTCATGACTATTTAGGTTTTAGAATTGCAAAAAATGGACAATAGAATTAAAAATAAAAATATTAAAATTATTAGGTCATTGATATTGCTACTCATTTCCTCATTTGTGGTTGCACAAATAATTGATGGTTCTAATGCAGAAAATAACAGTTCATCTAGTAACCAAATAACACCTATGCGCTCACAAAATCTTGAAGATATATTTACACCTTCTCAAGAGATTAGAGCTGATGAGGAAATTGTATTTCCGGTAGATATTTAAGGAGTCTATATGCGCAGATTTTTTTCAACTGAATTTATTTATCAATTATTTGCTTTGATGATCTCTATCATTATTGTTCATGGGATGTATGTAGGGATTGTGAGGCCTTATGCTGATAGGGATCTAGCTGAGCAAGCAATAAATATGCAAGAGGATGCTGAATATATAGCAAATAGATCGATATGGATAGTGATTCAAGATTTCGAGCAGGAGGCATGTTTTATTCTAATGCTTTGGGCATTCGCTATTTTAGGTTATAAGGCAAGCAATGCTGTTAACGAGAGAAAACTGATCGATCTAGAAATGTTACCAGATCACACAGGAGAAAAAATTACACCCGAGTCGAGCAGGGTCATTTCAAAGACAATCAAAGAGCTTCCTCAGTCTTACAAGCGATTATTTTTGTCTAAACTTTATATTGCAGCACTTGATAGATTTGCCTTTACCTCAAGTATCCAGGATGTCTCTAGTTTAACCAATAAGATGTGCGAGAATGAAAATGAACGATTTGATTCAGAGCTCTCAATGATTAGATACATCGCCTGGGCCATTCCGTCGGTAGGCTTTATCGGTACTGTGCGGGGAATTGGGGAGGCTCTTGGTCAGGCACATCGGGCCGTAGACGGGGATATTGCGGGAGTAACGCAGAGCCTTGGAACAGCATTTAATTCCACCTTTGTGGCCCTACTCATATCGATAGTCATTATGTTTTTGCTGCATCAACTGCAATCATTGCAAGAGCGCTTGGTTTATGAATATTCAAGTAAAGTTGATGAGGACCTCATTAATAGGATGCAGTCCCTCGATTAATTAGATGGCCAGAAGAGCTGTTAATGTTTTTTCGTTATCCTTTTTGGATGCTATGACTTGTGGTTTTGGTGCAGTCATTCTCTTCTTTATGATCATAAATGCGAACATGGACGAGAGAACTCGGGTCGCTCTGGAGCTTAATCAAGACCAAATAGAACGTTACCAATTAAGACTGAGTTCTGCAGAAATTACTTTAGAGGAAGAGCAGGAGAATGTCATACAGCTACTCGAAGAGGTTGCTGCGTCAAGTGCATTTAGGGATCAAATGATTGCTGAATTACAGGATGCAGTTATCGAGCTCGAGGTATTGATTGCCGAAAATCAGGAGCTACAAGATTCTGTATCATCCATTGAGGAAGAAATTGAATCTCTGCAAAATGAAAATGAGGCCCTTTCCGCAAACAGCATAGACGCAGATAGGGTCGGCGACCGAATCAGGGAAGTTAGGGGAGATGGCAATAGACAATACCTTACTGGATTAAGAATGTCCGGGCAGAATATCGTGATCTTGATTGATGCTTCAACCAGCATGTTAGCAAGAAATCTTATTGATATTTTTAGAATTCGGAACATGGATAGAGACTCACAGGTTTCTGCAAAGAAATGGATACAAGCAGTTGATACGGTTGACTGGTTAACGGCTCAAATTGATCCCGGCACAAATATACAAATTATTGCTTTTAATGAGTCTAGCTGGTCATTGTTTGAAGGGGGGGTCGATCAATGGCACCAAGTAAATGATGGCTCTCAACTAAATGATGCGGTAAATCGCCTAAGAGAGACAATACCTACCGGAGGAACAAGCCTACATAGTGCATTTAGCAGTGTTAGAAATTTAAATCCAAAACCAGATAATATTTTTTTATTAGTTGATGGCTTACCGACCATCGGTGAAATCGAACCCCAAAGGCCGGGTGTTTCAGGAAGAGAGAGACTTGAGTATTTTTCTAGGGCGGTTAGACAATTACCAAGAAATATCCCAATGAATGTCATTTTGTACCCTATGGAAGGAGATCCTCAGGCAGCCCCGGCATACTGGTTGCTTTCGCTCAATACCGGTGGATCAATGATGGCACCCTCAGAGGACTGGCCATGAGAAAACGAAGAGAGAATGAATCAACCTCATTGTCTTTTTTAGACTGTATTTGCTGCGGCTTTGGTGGGATTATCTTGCTACTGGTAATTACTAAAATGTTTGAGCCCGTAAGGCTATCTGAGGAAATTGAGCAAAGCACCGAAAGCTTGACGCTAATTGAGACACAGCTTGATGATGTGGTGAGAATGATCCAGTCACTTCAAGAAGAAAGAGAGGATCTTGAAAATCTTATAATGAATCAAGAAGATGAAACAGAGAGGATAAATACTAGACTGGCTCAAATTACCACGGAATTTTCAGAAAATGAGGCAACAGCAAGAATCTTATCGGATACTGCAGGACAGCTGGCTCAGGCAAGACAAACACTTTCTGATGAAATGGCATTGCTCTCAGAAAGACAGGAATTCATTCAGAATAATGTGATAGGTGGTATCCCTGTCGACAGTGAATACATAATCTTTATTATTGATACTTCAGGAAGCATGCGAAGGTACGCATGGAGCAGGGTAGAACAACAGATCAGAGAGACTTTGGAGATTTATCCCGAGATACAGGGCATTCAAGTGCTCAATGATATGGGCGATTATCTTTTTAGGAGCTATCGTAACGAATGGATACCGGATACCCCTGGAGGTAGAGAGTCTATTATTAATGCATTGAGGAGTTGGAACTCATTTTCTAATTCCAGCCCACAGGAGGGAATCATTGAGGCTGTGAGTACTTTTTATGATCCAGAAAAGAGAATCAGCATTTATGTCTACAGTGATGATTTTTCAAGCGGATCAATTAATTCAGTTGTTCAAGAGGTGGCACGTAGAAATCAATCCAATTCTGAGGGATTGCCTTTGGTGAGGATACATGCCGTTGCATTTCCAGTCTACTTTGAAGTCACGGGAGGGGAGCTCTTAACGGCAGCTCGATTTGCAGTTTTAATGAGAGAACTATGCCAAAGAAATGGTGGAACCTTTGTAGCGCTACCATCCATCTAAATCACATTTTTTTTACATAATTTATTCACTATTCATCTTCAAATAAGAACTATCCTTTTATAAAAATTAGGAGGTTCTATGAAAAAAATTATCTTTTTATTGTTACTAACCATCTTCTCAGTTGTTCAGGCTAATCCTGCACATGAATCGGAGCGGTTAGGCTTAGGTTCAGGTATGGTTTTAGGAGCATTGGCTTGTGGGCCAGTATGCAGCGTCATTGGCAGCACTATAGGTATTTACTATGGAGAGCAGGATGATCTAGAAAAACAAAAAATTAATGAACTTGAAGCGAGAGAAGATATGCAAAGTTCACAAATTTCAATATTAACAAGCGAGGTAAATCAACTTTACAGTCATAATCAGGAATTTCGAAATAATATCCTTAACTTATATCAAAGCCTATCAAATGATTTTTCAGAAGATCTTTTATTTTCTTCAAATGAATCAAATTTATCGCAAGCAGGTAGCGTCAAACTAGAATCATTTGTGAATATCATTCAAGCCATTGAAGAGTTGAGTATGTTACCAGCCAAAGTAACTCTCTATATTGATGGTTATGCTGATTATCGAGGTACTCAGGATGAAAATTTGAGACTATCAGAAGCTCGTGCATTAGCAGTAAGAGAATTTTTGATAGAAAACGGAATCAATCCAAATACCATAGTTACAACTCCATATGGTGAGTCGCAAGCTATTTATAGCAATGAAAACCCAGAGCTAATGGCTTTTGATAGAAAAGCCAATATTTCCTTAAATGTTGAGCTCATTACAGAGACGAGAGCCCAAAATATAAATTAGCAATGGGAATGAAAACACTGTTGGGATCTAGTAGATCTCAGCAGTGTTTTCTATAATGGGCTATGAGAAAAATATATTTCATTTATCTTATAACGCTTTTATTAGGATGTTCTGAGGATTCTGAAATTCAATATCGAATACTTAAGGATTCCTCCGGCAATGTCATGGAAGAGGAATGCATCATAAATGGAACAATACAGGTTGATCCTGCTCCCTGCCAAGCCTATCTCGAGAGGATTTGACTACTTCCACTAAATGGTAACCCTTTTACAGGCTAGATACTAAATTCGTTCCAAGCACTCAATAGCTTCATTATATTTTTGATTAATCATTTCCTTGAGTTCAGTCAATCCTATCGCAGGAAATATAGATTCATTGAGGATAATCTTGTCTATGGGAATATCGTAATAATTGAGACATTCAATGGCAGTTTGTAGGTGTGATATCGCCCCAAGATAATTTCCAGAAATCAATATTACTGGGATTTTCAAATCTTTAATCAGATCTAAGTTCGTCTGATCTTGCGTGATGGGAGACATAAGCCCTCCTGCACCCTCAATAAATTGAAACTCACATTTTTTATCAGGTTGGCAAAAATCTAATACATCATCATATTTGATAACTTTTCCTTCTTCGCGTGCTGCTATATGGGGGGAGACTGCCTCAACAAAATACCACGGGGTAACCTTTATAAAATTTTCCATGGTTAGAGGTAATTTTAAAGACTCTAATATTCTGCCTGTATCAGAATTATAGATATTGTTCTTATCAATGCCCGAGAGTATAGGCTTGAGGGCGCGTACGCTAATTTTTTGTTTTACAAGCCTCTTTAATAGGCTACAGAAGTAATAGGTTTTACCAATATCAGTACCCGTACCAGTAATAAATACATTATGAGACATAATCTAAAAGTACTTCAGCACATCTTTTGAGTGAATGTTCATCATGAATAGCAGAAATTGAAAACCTCAACCTAGAGCCATTCTTAGGCACCGTTGGGGGTCTAATTGCGGGAACAAAAAATCCAAATTTCTTCAGATGATCACTAGCATTGATCGCATCTTGTTCGTCATTAAACTTAAAGGGAAAAATTGCTGAATCTGAATCTATACCAATGGATTGCTTAAATAAATCAATCTTTTCGCTTAAAGTTTTTACAATTTCACCATTTTCTCTAATTTTCTTTAATGAGAGATTCGCTGCGGCAATGACGAAAGGTGGAAGGGATGTTGAGTAAATAAGTGTATTTGCTTTATTTATAAGGAGATCAATTACACTGGTATTTGCACAGACATAGCCCCCATAGGAACCAATAGCCTTTGAGAGGGTCCCAGTCAAAATAATATTTGAAGGCAGTGCATGCCCGAACGAAGCTCCTTTCCCATTGTTTATTACTCCCAAACCATGAGCATCATCTATCATTAATGTTGCGCTGTGCTGACTACAGATTTCCTGAAGATGATCGTAAGGGGATAAATCCCCATCCATACTAAAAACACTCTCTGTGACGACAAGGCAGTTACGATAATTTTTTCTATATTTTTCAAGACGATTAGATAAAGAGGTTAATGAATTATGCTCAAAAATTTTTAAAGTTGATTTTGTAAGCTTTGCTGAACTAAGTAATGAGTTATGACTTAATCGATCCAGTAAGATAAGATCATCTGAATCCATTAGAGATTGTATTACTCCAAGGTTTGCAAGATAACCACTCCCAAAAACCAGACAACCTTCACTATTCTTGAAAGTTGCTATAGAGCTCTCAAGTTCTTCATACAGATCATGATTTCCTGAAACCAGTCGGGATGATCCCGATCCAATGCCATGGTCTTGAAAAATTCTCTGGGCCTGCTGGATAATCTCTTTATCTATTGAGAGCCCTAGATAATCATTGCTGGCAAAAGACACATAGGACTTACCATCGATACTAACAGTTGGGCCTTGCGAGGATATTTTTGTCAAAGTTCTGTATTGATTTTTTACTTTGAGAGACTGAAGAATCTCACTGATCTTGTCTTTAAAGTCTGAAGAATTACTCACGTTAGATTGAGACGATGAAATCCGAAAGCTCTTCGACCTTGGCGGTGACAAGTTGCGTATTATTTTTAGCTTCTATGTTTAGACGTAACAATGGTTCAGTATTTGACGCTCTCACGTTAAATCGCCAGTCCTCAAATTCCATCGAGATGCCATCGATTTCATTTATTTGGTTAGCATCTTCATATCGATTTTTAAGTTCAGTAATAACTTTAGCAGTGTCTTTAACTTTAAAATTAATCTCTCCCGAAGAGGGAAACGACTCAATTCTTTTATTAATGAGCTGTGAAAAACTTATCCCCGATACAGAAAGGATTTCAGCAATAATAATCCATGGAATCATGCCGCTATCCGCGTAGGAAAAGTTTCTAAAATAGTAATGTCCGCTCATCTCTCCACCAAAAATAGCATTTTCTTCCTTCATCTTTCTTTTGATAAAAGCATGACCGGATTTTGAAAGTATGGGCTTTCCTTGGTATTGATGGATAATTTCCTCCGTATTCCAGACGACCCTTGGCTCATAGACAATCCTTTGATGGGGATTATCTTTTATAAAGTGCTCGGCAAGTAAACCTACCAGGTAATAGCCATCAATAAAACGTCCATTTTCATCAAAGAAGAAGCATCGATCAAAGTCGCCGTCCCAGGCAATACCAAAATCCGCATTATTCTCTATCACCGCACTGCCCACAATTTTCTGTTGCTCAATCAGCATAGGGTTTGGTACATCATTTGGAAAATCAGCGTCAGGCACATTATTTAGTTTAATGAACTCAAAGGGTAACTTAGTCTCAAGCATGTCTAGGTAGGGGCCTGCACAGCCATTACCTGCATTTGTAACAATTTTTAGGGGAGCCAATTTTTCTGGATTGCTGTAGCTCATAAGGTGATTTATGTAAGCTGATGAAATATCAACCTGCTCATTTTTTCCTAATATGTCAGACGCATTTTTAAGATTGTTTTTAGAATTTATTATCTCCTTAATATCTTGGAGGCCACTATCACTTCCAATAGGCACCGCATTTTTCCTAACAAGTTTTAGACCGTTATAATTTTTTGGATTATGGCTCGCAGTGATCATGATGCCACCCTCGACCTCAAGATTACTGGAGGCAAAATAAACCATTTCACTTCCACACAGGCCAATATCATAAGTATTGACTCCCATATTATTTAAGGCATCCTTCATTGCCTTATGGATTGAAGGGGAGCTTGAGCGAATATCATGACCGATAACGATTGCATTTGCATGGAGAAAAGTAGCCATTGCTCTTGCTACATCCGCAGCTAAGCTCTCATCAAAATTTTCTTGATAGACTCCTCTGATGTCGTAGGCTTTAAAGCAAGAAAAATCCATAATTTTTAATCCTTCATTTTGTTTCTAATTATAGTTTATTTAAAATATAAAACATGATTGATCACCTTTGGCTGCCTTATACACAAATGAAAACCCAAAAGAGCTTTATTCATGCTGAGGAAGCTTATGGTACAACGATTGTATTAAAAGATGGAAGCACACTGATCGATGGTATTGCCTCGTGGTGGACAGCATGCCATGGATATCGTCATAAGAAAATTGAGGAACGGGTGATCGCTCAAATGAAAAAAATGCCCCATATAATGCTTGGGGGAATCGTGCATGACCCTGCACTTAATTTGTCTAAAAAGCTTACAGATTTACTCGATGCCCCATTAGAACATGTTTTCTTCTCGGAGTCCGGTTCAGTTTCTGTTGAAATTGCAATGAAAATGGCTATCCAGTATTTTCAAAATTGTAAGCAACCAGAAAAAAAGAAATTTATTTCATTTAATAATGGGTATCATGGTGATACCTTTGCGGCCATGTCGGTTTGTGATCCAAACGAGGGCATGCATGCAAGATTTAATGATAGCCTCATTAAGCAGTATGTCCTTGATATTCCAAGCTCCGAGCCCGACTTTAGTCATTTAGAAAGTTTTATCGAGAGCGTCTCCGATCATACAGCTGCCATAATCATTGAGCCTATATTACAGGCAGCTGGCGGTATGAAATTACATGATGTAAGCATCTTGGAGAGAATTGTAAGGCTTGCTAGAAAGCATAACCTGATTGTAATTTTTGATGAAATTGCTACAGGCTTTGGAAGAACTGGCAAGTTGTTTGCTTATCAACACACTAATATAGTGCCTGATATTATTACACTATCTAAGGCGCTTACTGGTGGCACGCTACCATTGGCTGCAACTGTTGCGAGCAAAAAAATTTACGAATCCTTTTTAACGGAAGATTATGAAGATGCATTTATGCATGGACCAACTTATTGTGGGAATCCACTTGCATGCAGTGCCGCCTTGGCATCAATAGAGATATTTGAGGAAGAGCCTAGATTAGAACAAGCGAGGGATATTGAAGCATTTTGTAAAGCCAGCTTGAACGATCTATTAAAGTATTCAATAGTAAAAGAAATAAGATGCATGGGTGCGATGGCTGCCATTGAGTTAAGCAGACATACAGATTTAATTCAATTACGAGCTTACTTCCTCGAAGAGGGGGTTTGGATTAGGCCCCTTAATAATGTTATTTATATTATGCCTTCTTTAAATATTGATAAGAGCTCTTTAGAGAAGCTGATTAAAGCGATAGAGCAAATAATACAAAAAATAAATTAGAACATAGCGGAGCTATCAACTTCTTTATCAGACTCCTCGTACCTGTTTGGAATAAAATCACCAGTCACCATATGCTTATAAGACTGACCCGGTGGAACCATTGGCAGCACACTTGCCTCAGGATCAATGAGCACCTCAAGAAAAGCAGGACCTTTATGCTCAATAAATTGTTTCAGAGCTGAATCAAGCTCTTTATTTTCTGTGACCCTAAGTGCAAGATCAAATCCATCAGCCTGTGCAGTTTTGATAAAGTCTTTTTTTCTAAGTGATTTGTCGCTTGCTGACATTCTGGATTGATAAAACATTCTCTGCCATTGCATAACCATTCCATCTCCAAGATTATTGAGCAGAAGAACTTTTATGGGAAGATTATAGGAAGAGGCTGTCTCTAATTCACCGATATTCATTCTGATGCTTCCATCTCCATCGATATCAATAACTAAAGCATCGGGTCTCGCGAATTGAGCACCAATCGCTGCAGGCAGACCAAAGCCCATGGTCCCCATACTGCCTGATGTTAACCAGAGACGTGGCTTATGAAATGAGGCGTATTGGGCAGCCCACATTTGATGTTGACCGACCCCGGTTGAAATAATGGCATTACCCTTTGTTAGTTCATTGATTTTTTCAATAACAGCATAAGGCTGGATGAGACTGCTGTTCTTGTCATAGTTCATGGCATATTTATTCTTGTTTTCTTGGCACTCTTTTAGCCAGGCAGTAAAATCTAATCCTAGATTGCTCTCATTATGATATTGATTTAGATCGGCAATGGCTTGTTTGATGTCACCCAGGAAATAAAAATCTACTCCCTTAACTTTATTGATCTCCGAGGGATCAATATCAAAATGCATGATTTTTTTTGCCGTCGGTGCGAATTCAGGCGGATCTCCAGCCACTCGATCATCAAATCTTGAGCCTATAGCAATCAGTACATCACAGTCATCAATCGCATAGTTTGCATAGGCTGCTCCATGCATTCCCAACATGTTGAGACAATTTTTATGTTCTGTACTAATAACGCCTATACCCATAAGGGTGGTAACAATCGGTATATTTAGATTTTCACAAAGTGCTTTTAGTTCTTCGCTGATATTGGCATGAATACTGCCACCACCAGCATAAATCAAAGGTTTTTTTGAATCCTTTAAAATGGCATAAAAATCTCTGGACTGCGCCTCAGACATCCTATTTTTGCTAATTTTTTCAACGCGATCTTTATAGCCCGATAGGTCCAATAAGCTATCCTCTTCGAAAAGTGAAACATGGTTTTGGATATCTTTAGGAATATCAATTACCACCGGTCCTGGTCGTCCTGAGCTCGCAATGAAAAAAGCCGTCCTAACGGTAGCTTCTAATTTTTCTGGATCTGTGACTAAAAATACATGCTTTGCTATAGATCCCATTAAAGAATTTACAGGAGCTTCCTGAAAAGCATCTGTACCAATAGCTCCAGTAGATACCTGACCAGAAATTATAATCATCGGTATTGAATCTGCCATTGCATCCCTGATCGGGGTCACGCAATTTGTAGCGCCTGGCCCTGACGTCACGATGACAACGCCAGGTTTGCCGGAAGCTCGGGCATATCCAGATGCCATGAAACCAGCGCCTTGCTCATTAGCTGGAACAACCATTGGGAGTACTTCACTTCCATCTGCGTTTTTATTAGTCTGGTTAAATCTAAAAACTGCATCAAATACAGGTAATATGGCACCGCCACTATACCCAAATAGTGTATCAACACCCTGATCGGCGAGAATTTGAACTATTTTATCTGCCCCGCTGACCGATTGATTGCTCAGCGGGTGTCTCTCAGTGCTCATATTTAATATCCAAATTTAATCCCATATTAAATCAAGTCTTTGTTTAGATATAAAGACTAAATCGGAAAAAGATGCTGATTATTAATTTTTAGGATATGCAGGTAAAATACGGCTGTGAGAAATATTATATCGATATTGATTAGAAACGAGGCAGGAGCATTAGCACGAGTTGCTAATTTATTCTCCAGTCGCGCCTATAACATTGATAGTTTAAGTGTCGCACCCACAGATGATCAAAGTGTATCAAGAATCACTCTGGTTACTTTCGGTTCCCAAGACATTCTCGATCAAATAATCAAGCAGACCAGAAAGTTAATTGATGTTATCAGCATTATTGATATGACTGATGATGATTACCATGAACGAGAGTTTGCACTCATTAAAATCGAAGTCGGCTCAATATCTAATGATAACTTGAGCTTATTGATGGATAACTATGGCGCTTCAATATTATCGGAAAAAGATAATTTCTATACACTCGAGATTATTTCTTCAAGTGAAAAAGTTGATGAATTCATCAGAGCCATTACAGCAAAAATACCAATTGATAGTATTGTGAGAAGTGGAGCATTAGCCATTGCAAAGGGTAAGCCATTACTTCAAAAAAACTCCTGATGGTCTAAAAGCATGATTAACAAAGCTTCTGATTATTTGAATGCCTCTGGGCGTATAGTCATCAAATTAGGCAGTGCGTTATTTTTTGATGAAGCGAATAAGTTTAATCAAAAATGGCTCCAATCCTTTTGCCAAGATGTTCTATTGCTCAAAAAGCAAAATAAAGAAATTATTATCGTTGCATCAGGGGCAATAAATTTTGGCCTAAGAAAATTAAATAAAGAGAGAGACGATCATGATCTAAACTTATTACAAGCGGCAGCATCTATTGGACAGATAGAGTTAATAGGTGCTTTTAAGTCAATACTTGATGACGCAGACATACCGACTGCACAAGTACTTTTGACGTCTGATGATTGTGATAATAGGAGAAGGCATTTAAATTCCCTAAATACGATGAGTAAGCTACTTAGTGAAAATGCTATTCCTGTCATTAATGAGAATGATACGGTGGCAACGGAAGAGATTAAATTTGGTGATAATGATCGACTTGCAGCTAAAGTAGCTCAGATGATCTCTGCTGACATATTAGTCCTCTTTTCGAATATTAAAGGCCTATGCTTGATTGAGAATGGACAGCTAAACGAGGATAAAATAATTAGCGAGATAAATAGGATAGACCAAGATATAGAGAATCTTGTTTTGGCTCAAAAAACGAAAGGCAGTGCAGGGGGCATGAAAACCAAAATTGATGCTGCAAAAATTGCTACACAATCTGGGGTGCATATGATCATTGCAGATGGTCGTTCCGAATTTCCCTTATCAGCTTTATTAAATGGAGGAGAATGCACACTTTTTAAGGCAAATACCACCCCATTGCGAGCTAAGAAACAATGGATACTTTCTGCCATAAATATTAAGGGAGAAGTAAGGATAGATGAAGGTGCATGGCATGCATTACAGAATGGGAAAAGTTTACTGCCCAGCGGTATTTTAGATTGCAATGGCTCCTTTGATAAAGGTGCAATTGTAAACATAATCAATGATCATGGACAAATCATTGCGCGTGGGATTACTTCCTATTCAATTGCAGATCTAAAAAAAATAAAGGGCCAGCAAACAAGTGCAATACACTCCATACTTGGTTTTGCAGCTAACAGTGAAGTAATCCATCGGGATAACCTAGCAATCATTGGATGATATGACAGAAGACCTTAAAAAATTAATTTTTAAAATTGGTAATGATGCAAAGTCAGCAGTGCAAAAACTTGCAAGAATTGATAGTGCAACCAAAAAAAGAGCTATCAAAGCTGCAGCCATGACCATAAAGGATGCAACCTCTGAAATTATCTCTGCCAATCTGCTTGATCTTGAGAATGCAAAACAAAAAGGGTTATCAGAATCAAACATTGATCGATTAATGCTTAACGAGGAGAGAATTAATAGCATAGTTACAAGCTTGGAGACGATTGCTGATATGGATGATCCGGTTGGCAAAACGCTTGATTCATGGGACAGGCCTAATGGCATGAAAATTTCAAAAGTCACTGTTCCGCTTGGTGTGATCGGGATAATTTATGAAAGTCGTCCGAACGTTACTGCTGATGCGGGAATTTTATGTTTAAAAAGTGGCAATGCCGTAATTTTAAGGGGCGGTTCTGAGGCAGTGCATAGTAATCAGGCAATCCTAATCGCTATGATGAAAGGATTAGTTGCGAGTGGAATTCCCGAAAAGGCTATCCAATTAATTCCAACACAAGATAGATCGGCGGTTGAGATGATGCTCAAGGATATGGTTTCATTCATTGATGTGATTATACCTAGGGGAGGCAAGTCGCTTATTGCATCAGTTCAAGAGAATGCAAAAGTGCCGGTGATGGGACATCTTGAGGGTATTTGCCATACCTATGTTCACTCGGATGCTGAGCTTGAAATGTCAGTTTCAATTATATTAAACGCCAAAATGAGAAGAACGGGTATATGTGGTGCTACCGAGACCGTATTAATACATCAAGATGTTATTGCTTCGCATGCTCCAGCAATTACCAGATCTTTGATGGAAGCTGGTTGCGAGGTGAGAGCGGATAAAAAAATTGCTCCCTATGCGGATGGATGCCAAATTGCGAGTGAATCAGATTGGGGTAAAGAATTTTTATCTCCTATCATTGCCATCAAGTCTGTCGATAGCATAGAGGAAGCAGTTGATCATATTTGTCAATTTGGATCTGGTCATACTGAGTGTATTATTTCCTCATCAAAAGAGTGCGCCGAGGTATTTTTTAATAATATCGATAGCGCGATACTTATGCATAATGTCTCAACGCAGTTCGCTGATGGAGGCGAATTTGGACTTGGGGCAGAAATCGGAATTGCGACTGGGAAAATTCATGCCAGGGGTCCCGTTGGCGCCGCGCAGCTAGTGAGTTATAAATATCAAGTTTCAGGAAGCGGTCAAATTAGGCCTTAATCAGAACTTACAGGCTCTAAAAAGATTCTAGGCTTATCACCCAATCTTGAGTATTCGTGCTCTCTTCGAAGCTCAATGAGTGCTTTATCTCTCTCTTTTTCAGAGTCATACCATCGATAAGATGACCAGCCCTTTCCTAGTATTAGATTAAAGGTATCCTCACTGTAAAGACTAAACTTGATGCCAAATTTTCCTGAAGACTGAACTTCCTTTGAGAGATTATGCTGATTGCTAATCATATTAATTATTATCCTTAATATGATGAAGATGAATCTCTTGTTGCGGGAAAGGAATTTTTATTTCATTCTCATTAAAAGCTCGATAAATCATAGTATTAAGTTCATGCTCGTTTTTTCCTCTAAGAGCTGGTTGTTCGCACCATGCAAGTAACTCAAAATCTAAACTAGAGGGACCAAACTTTCTAAACCTAACCCTGGGTTCTGGTGATATACAAATTTCATTATGGTCTTTGGCACATTGGACCAAAATCTTTTCGACAAGATCTATATCAGAACCGTAAGCAACACCAACTGCGATTCTAATTCTAAACTTAGTGTAGGGGCCTCCGCTCTCATTGATGATTTTGGCATTGCTCATGACATTATTGGGCACACTAATTTCAACATCATCTCTGGTAAGTATACGTGTGCTCCTCAATCCAATATTCGTGACCTCACCACGCTCTCCAGTATCAAGATTAATATAATCTCCAACCTTGTAAGGAGTGTCCGCCAAGATAGACATACCTCCAAATATATTGGCAAGTGTGCTTTGCGCGCCTAAGGATAAGGCCAGACCCACGATACCTGCAGAGGCAAGCAATGCACTGACATTAATCCCCCATGAGAGAAACACAAAATATACTGATGCAAGAAATAAAATAATTTTTGCTGAATTATCAAATAGAGGCACAGTGTGAGGTTGGATAAAATCATATTTCCCACGAGTTTCTCCAGCGATAATTAAAAAAGAGCGAGTTAGATTGACTGTAAAAATAAACCAAAAAATCGTGGTTAAGGTACCTAATACTGAAAAATATAATCCAGTAGCATTTATTGGTAGGGTTGTAGTAGGCAACATAATTGAACTGATAATCAAAAGGAGCGTTAGGAATATAGGTCTTTTGAAAGTTTCAACCAGCTTTGTTGATCCATCATTAAATTGTCTTTTAAACAAAGGTTTAGCAATAACATTAATAATCCGCTCGATAAGCCAAGCTAAAAGAATCGCGATTAGGATTATGATAAAGCCTTGAATCCAGGCATTAGGTATAAGCGAGGTAAACCATTCAATGCTTTGATTTGCTACGAGGTTGATGGGGTTATTTTGCACTTCTTCCATATTTAAGGATTCAAATTATACCGATTTATTTACTCTAAGCCTAAAAATACATATTTGCACTAGGAGAGTGCAAGGGTTGTGAAATTAAGCGGATATCAGAAGTAAAAATTATATATAAGTTATTGAATTATATGAAATTATCAATTTTTGGCATGGTAATTGCATGTACTTAAGTATGAACAATTTTATGGAGTAACTATGAAAAATCTTTTTAAAACATTAATTATTACTTTATTTATCACCCCCATGGCAGCTAATGCGCAATTGTCTGCAAATGCAGGTTGGGTCAGTGATTACTTTTTTAGAGGTATTTTCCAAGCTGGATCATCTGCCTCTGCAGGCGTAGATCTAGAGTCCGGTGGACTTTATGCTGGTACTTGGGCTGCAGATGTTGGTGACGGGTTGGAAGTAGATCTTTACGCAGGATTTGGTACGTCTTTTGGAGACCTTGGCCTGAGTGCTGGATTTACTGGGTATTACTATACCGGCGACTTTGATGATACCTATGAAGAAATTAACCTTGGACTTTCTTACGGTGCATTTGCTCTAGATTATGCGGATGGCACCTGGGATGGATTCGGCGAGCCTGCTGATTATGCCTACACGTCATTAAGCTACGCCGCTGAGAATGGATTTGGCATTGTCTATCATTCACATGACGGTGGCAATGCATACCTTGAACCATCATACAGCTTTGATTTAAGCGGCATCGATGCATTTATTGCTCTTGTGATCGGTCTTGATGATAGCGAGGAAGGCATAGTCTTTGGTATTGGAACATCTTGGTAAGACTCATAGGAGAAATATTATGAAATTAATAACAGCGGTTATAAAGCCCTTTAAGCTAGAAGACGTTCGTCAAGCCCTTGCTGAAGCAGGTGTCGATGGTATGACGGTTTCAGAGGTGAAAGGTTTTGGAAGACAAAAGGGTCATACAGAACTCTATCGTGGTGCTGAATACACAGTTGATTTTGTACCAAAGACAAAAATAGAAGTTGCAGTCTCTGACGCCTCGGCTGATCAAGTAGTCGAAGCTATCGTTACAGCGGCAAAAACTGGATCAATCGGCGACGGTAAGGTATTTGTAACTGAGCTTAAAGAAGTTACAAGAATACGTACCGGTGAGTCAGGCGATCAAGCACTTTAATAGGAGAAAATTATGGAAATTGCATTTTCACTAGATACTCTTTACGCAGTACTTTGTGGAGCCCTTGTCATGTTTATGGCGGCAGGGTTCACCATGCTAGAGGCGGGCTTAGTACAAAAGAAAGATGTATCTGAAATCGTGACAAAAAATATCGGCTTGTATGCAATTGCATGCATTATGTATTTAGTTTGTGGGTTTGTTTTGATGTACCCTGCGGGAGCATACATTGAGGGTATACTTCCAGCCTTTGGTACCTCACTAGGACTGTCAACAGCGCTACCCCTTGAAGAAATCGGTATGGAATATGGAATGGATTATTCCCAGCAAGCCGACTTCTTCTTTCAGGTCGTGTTCGTTGCAACCGCGATGTCAATAGTCTCTGGTGCGGTAGCGGGCAGAATGAAACTTTTACCCTTTTTCTTATTTGCAGTTGTGATGACTGGATTTATCTATCCTATCCAGGGCTACTGGAACTGGGGTGGTGGCTTCCTAAGCACGATGGGTTACTCTGACTATGCTGGATCAGGAACCGTGCATCTAGCCGGTGCAGCTGCAGCCTTGGCAGTCGTTTTGGTCCTAGGACCCAGAAAAGCTAAGTTTTCAGCAGATGGAAGGTCAAATCCTCTACCCGGATCAAATATTCCACTAGCAGCATTGGGAGTATGGATACTCTGGCTAGGATGGTTTGGATTCAATGGTGGTTCTGAATTAGTAGTCAGTAATGAGGCCTCAGCTATTGCTGTCAGCCAAGTATTCTTAAATACCAACATGGCTGCATCAGGTGGCGTTGTTGCTGCGATTCTAATGAGCCTTTTCAGAACAGGAAAGATGGATGTTACCATGGCGATGAACGGTGCCATAGCAGGTTTAGTTGCGATTACAGCCGGTCCGAGCGCACCGAGTGCTGGGGCAGCTACGTTAATTGGTGTGGCTGGTGGTATTTTAGTTTACTTATCAATTATTTTCTTTGATAAGACGCTTAAACTTGATGACCCTGTGGGTGCTATCTCTGCACA
>JAYPDM010000002.1:45410-46564 GCA_038125265.1 Gammaproteobacteria bacterium | reverse complement strand
AAACTACGTGGCGAAATGAGCGCCCCCACCAGCTGGGGGCGCTTTTTTTATAGCCTTTTAAAAGATAAAAAGGTATGCTTTCGCATAAATTTTATGACCAAAAAAGATAAAAGTATTTTTGATAGATTGGCGATCTGGATTTCAGCCATTTGTATAGTTCATTGCCTTACGGTACCCATAATCATTGCTTTTCTTCCTATTGCATCGTTTGGTCTTGGCTCAGAAGAGCATTTTCATGAAATCATTTTTTGGCTCGTTTTCCCCATCACAACCATTGGGTTGGTGTTAGGTGTTCGAGAGCACAGCCGATTCTATCCCATGTGCCTAGGAATAGTGGGACTTGCCATACTTAGTTATATTTATTACCAACATGGTGACATAGCTTTTGCAATTGATTTTTTTGGAAGCGTAATTGCAAGCTTGCTTTTAGCTTATGCGCACTGGACTAATTTACAGTTAGTCAGCAAATATCACGTTCACGGAGAGATAGAAAGTCATGTTTGCTGTGATCACAAACATGACTAACTTTATTATTCTAGATTAGCGAGTACTTCCTCAGCGCCAGCAATTAGTTCATCCATCAGTCTAACAATTTCATCCGGTGCGACCCATGGGTGAGGATCCCCGGGTTGTCTATTTTTTAGAACTTCAGCGCGCTCAAAAAGATTCAATGCACCCTGCGGATGGATATCATAGTGATTTACGATCTGCACGTCCAAATTAGGAATATTTTTAATTCTTTCGCAATCTCGGATAAATTCCATCACAATTTCAGGATCATCGAGTCGCAAGGCTGTTCCTCCATGAAAATAAGCGTTGTACGCAACGCCGTTATCATAGACAGGGAATCTCATTGAGGTGGTTCCTGGGGTATGGCCGGGAGTAATCTCAAATTCTATCGTAAGCTCACCAAGGGTGAGGGTATCGCCTTCCTCAATGACTAAATCTCGAGGTGGCGAGTAGGGACCTAGATCCGCTTCGATCAGTTCCCAATCGGCCGCATTGGCTCCCCATTGTGCATTTAAAATTTCTTTTAATGCAGGTGCTCCCATATAGTGATCACGATGCCCTTGAAGGATAAGCACATACTTGATATCTTTTGGACTAAGTCCTAGCGTAATCATATTATCAAGCAGATATTCAGTATAACCAGG
>JAYPDM010000002.1:21109-45310 GCA_038125265.1 Gammaproteobacteria bacterium | reverse complement strand
TCGGTTTTATTGGTTCTGTTTAAATGCACATTAAAGGCATCCCGATAATCAATGACGCTAATCACATAGTGTCCTGCTAAGAATCCTTCCTCAACATCTACGGTGTAGCGCCTACCAGGAAATTCAGCGCCGTACTCAGACGGCCATACAAATTCTGTAATAACAGGCTCAGCAGGGAAAAGGACTGTAAATAAGTCTTCATCGCTCCAATAGGTATCCCACATTTGAGCATGGATAGCACTTCCAAAAGGAACAGACAGCAATATTAAATAAATATATTTTTTCATAAGTTTAGTCCCATTCCTTCTCTTCGGTCCATCCTTCAGGTGTTACCATTCCAAGCAAACACTGAGGATTATTATCTTTTACCCGATGGCATCGGACTTTAATAGTATCACCCGCTTCAACATCATCTCTCTGCCAACCTCTTCGGATCAGGCCTTGAGGACCACCGCCCTCCATTGCCCACAAAGTTGATGTTCCATCATTATTAGGAACCTCTAAATAGATCCATGTATGTGGATTCACCCAGAGTACTTGCTGAACTACGCCTTCCATTTCAGTGTATTCAGTCATTTCATAATTGCCATGTGAATGATGGGATAGCGCATAATTACCCAAGCTTAGCAATCCTATCATCGTGAATAGATATGTTATTTTTTTCATTGGTTCCTCTGTAGTTTTAAGGTTATATGAATTCTACCCTGATAAATTGCTCTCTAACAAGCAATTTTGCCATCTAAAAGGGTTAATCGATGAGTAAAATTCACTCCTGGTTCGTCTAAATGTGTCGCACAAATAAGCTGCATATTATTTTCAAGTATCAGTTCATTTAAGATGTCTGTAACAAGCTTAAGGTTGCGTGGATCCAATCCTTCCCAAGGCTCATCGAGAAGCAAAAATTTTGGGTTATTGACTATGGCGCGTGCTATCAAAGTTCTTCTCAATTGTCCGTAAGAGAGGTATTTAATTTTTTTGTCTTGCATCGGATTGAGTTCGAAAAGATTAATGAGTTCGTCTATGCGCGTACCTTGTTCTTTGGTTAGAGTTTTCATTTGTCCAATGCTGGATGTAAAACCAGAAGCTATACACTGATATACGCTCGATGGGTACCAGTAGCCTGCTTGAAGCTCGGGAGAGACAAGTGCAATTTGCTCCCTCAAAGACCAAACATTTTCAGCATCAAAGAACCCAAAATAACTGATCTTGCCGCCTTTGGCGGGTCTGTAGAGTCCATAGATTAGCTTTATTAAGGTGCTTTTTCCTGATCCATTGGGTCCCAAGATCTGCCAGTGTTCTCCAGCTAAAATTTTCCAATTTATTTTCTCAAGAATCCTGTCTTTATCGATCCAGACCGAGGCGTCTTTTAGCTCAAGCATTGTCTCGACCGAGGAATGATTGGGTTGCTGAGCCATAAGGGCGCTCTCAGTATCAATTGCAAGGCTTCCCTTATCAATATGATTTTGCTTTATTTTATCGGCATAACTGATTCTTCCATTTTCAATGATCACAATATGATTGATGCAACTGGGAAGATCTTTGGTATGGTGATATGAGCAAATAATGGTCATTTCTTGGCTGAGCTCATCGATGATAGCGTTGAGATCAAAACGGGATTTTTTATCCAAGCCAGCAAGAGGCTCATCAAGAATTAATACTTCAGGCTCATAAGCCAAACTTCTAGCTATAAGTACTTTTCGCTGCTGTCCTCTGGATAGCTCTAAGAAATCTCTGCTCGCAAGGTGCCCTATCTTTATTTTTTTGAGAAGTTTTTTTGCTATCAAAGTATCTTTTGTCGTGACATCATCTCTAAGTACATCTGTCTTTTTAATGCCGGCAAGGACAATCTCAGATACTTTAAAATTCCAATCCTTGTGAACATAGCTATCTTGGAGCTCATGACCTAAAAGATATATTTTCTTTAGCGCAAGCACCGCATCGTCTTGCGTATTATTATCAAAATAATACGTTCGTTTACCTTTGCCAGGGGCAGGCCAGTGCAGACCTGCTAATAATTTCAGAAAAGTTGTTTTTCCCTCACCATTACCACCGACTACCGCCCAGTGTTGACCAGCTTGTATGGATAGGTTTATATCATGCAAAACTATCTGTTTTTGGTGCTCAATAGAGACGCCCTGCAACGAAATAATTCTTTTATTCATCTTAATTCTAAATGATAATGATTCTTATTAACTGGATTTTTTATGAGATTTAATATTTTACTACTTCTGATTTATTCTTCATGGTTATTTGCACAATCAGAAGAAGTGCACACCGTGACTGAGGAGGTAGTGGTTTGGGGTAGAAGCTCGCTTCAATTAGGAGCTGCGAACTCAGCTTCAGAAGGTTTTATTGGCTACTCAGACATTTCAGAGCGCCCCCTTCTAAGGGTAGGTGAATTGACTGAGGTGGTTCCTGGCATGATAGCAACGCAACATAGCGGTTCGGGGAAAGCGAATCAATATTTCCTCAGAGGTATGAATTTGGATCATGGTTCTGATTTTTCGGTTTTTTTAGATGGTTTACCAATCAATTTTAGAACGCATGCTCATGCGCAAGGGTATCTTGATCTTAATATTATTATTCCAGAGGTCATAGAATCTATAGGATTCAGAAAGGGCCCCTACCATAGCGACGTTGGAGATTTTTCATTAGCGGGGACCTCTGCTTTTACCACTTACGATCAGCTTGAGAGAAACTTTATTGAATTACAGTTAGGTAGTTTTAATGAAAGAAGGTTAGTGACTGGGTTAAACCATCAAGCATTTAATTCAAATTTACTTTTCGCTTTGGAATTGCAAAATAAAGATGGGCCATGGGAATTGCCTGAAAATTTGGACAAATTTAATTTATTTCTGAAAAGCAGCACTCAATTAGCTACGGGTGATTTAAAAAATAGTCTCTTCGTGTACTCTTCAAGTTGGAATGGCACGGATCAAATTCCTCAACGTTGGGTGGACCAGGGGAATTCCAGATTTAGCTACATTGATCAAGATATTGGTGGACAGAGCCAGCGATTTGCATGGATATCTAATTTTACAACTCAAAATTCCACTTTACGTGCCTATCTCTCTAGCTATGAGCTCAACCTTTTTTCAAATCCTACCTATTTTTTAAATGACCCTATTGTTGGTGATGAAATTGAGCAAGAGGATGCTCGGTCTCAATTTGGTCTTTTTGGGGAAAGAATATTTCACTATGACATCAATGATAGACATGCAGATATTATCCTTGGAATGGATTATAGGTATGATGAAATAGATGCCGTAAATTTGTTTGGCACAAATAATAGAGACAGACATAGCAACTTTTCATCTGCTCAAGCAACAGTGAAAAGTCTGTCAATTTATATTGATAATGAAATCTTTCTTACTGACCAATTAAGAGTAAGGGGTGGTCTTAGAGGAGAGTTTTTTAATAATGATGTCTTAACTCCTATTTTATCAAATTCCGGGCAGGTAAGTGATGCATTGCTATCGCCAAAATTTTCTTTGTCATATTTGTTGAACGATAGCATCGAAATTTATCTGAATGCAGGAAGGGGTTTTCACTCTAATGATGCTCGAGGGACCACACTTTCTATTGATAGCATCACAGGCGAACAGATGGAGCGACAAAATGTTTTTGCCAGAGGCATCGGTAGAGAAATTGGTTTTAGATATGAGAGGGACAGTCAATTCAATATGGCAATTAATTTATTTGAGCTCGAACTCGACTCTGAGCTTATTTTTGTTGGCGATGCTGGAACTACTGAGCCAACGGATGGCTCTAAGAGACAAGGCATTGAGTTTATCGCTTTTTGGGAGCCAAGACTTGGACTAGCCTTTGATATTTCAGGGGCAAAAACCTCAGGTAGGTATACTAATGTTCCGATAACGGAAAGCTTTATTCCTGATGCACATGAGCTCACATTAGCTTCAGGTGTCACTCAGTTATTTGGTAATGGAGGCTCGGCGTCATTGAGATTAAGACATTTTGGAGATGCGCCCCTCACAACCAATAATGAAGTTAGAAAGAGTGGTACCACTATCGTTAATTTTGGTCTTGAGTATCCAGTCTCGGAAGATGACGGAATTAAGTTTGAGATTTTGAACTTATTAGATTCTGAGGAAAATGATATAACTTATTTCTTTGAGTCCAAATTACTTACTGAGGGCTCAGGCATTGAGGATTTTCATTTTCATCCAGTTGAATCGAGATCGGTAAGAGTCAGTTACTTAAAATATTTTTAAGATTATGCCAAGGCAGATTCTCTAAGTATCTCTGAGAATAGTCAAAAGACGCTAAAAATAATAGTGTACTGAACAAAAGTCTTGCATCAAAAGGTATAGCTTGAGCATAAGTCATGGCAAGACTTAAAGTCCCGTGACCTGAAATAAATACAAAAAAGTTAATCACAAGATGCCAAGCTAAAACTGAGACAATTCCAGTAAGATAAAGATTTTTTTGTAAGCCACCAAAAAACGAAAATAATGCCAAGAGGAGGTAAGTCCAGAGCATCCCGTCATAAAGCCCCAACATTAAATCTGTAAGCATCATGACTGCAATTACAAAGAGCATGGCTAAATAAGTGTTCTTTATTATCCTTGGAAGAAAAACTGCTACCGCAATAATTGGTGTGAAGTTAGCGGGTAAACCAATCAGCCTGACAAGGAAAAGACCAATAAAAAGAAAAACTACAGATTGAATGAGCTTATATTTATTCATAACTTAAATTTAACATTACTATAAATCAGACATGTATCCTATGTAAATAGATCTTCCCGGCGTACCGTAGCCATATATAGTTTGGTATTGAGAATCTATTAAATTGTCTCCCTTAAAATAAAATTGAGTGGATTCTGTAATCGGATACGTGATGGTTGATGAGAGCAGAAGGTAAGAATCCAATTCTTCTCTTTCGTATGGGAAATTAAAGTAATTGATATCCTCAGATTGACCAATTCTCGCTAATTCAATAAAAAAATTCATACTAAAAAAATTTGAATTCAAGTAGCTTATTCTCGAAATAGTCTTTGGCACTCTTAGGAGCTGATCATGGTTGATATCTCTCGCATCTGTCCAACCACTTTTTATGTAAAAGCTTTCATCTTGATTGATCGCATAAGAGTAATTCAATTCGATACCTTGAGAGGTAGTTCGGTCTTCAGTTTGGATATTTCCTAGTCCGTATTCCCAAAGAATTAGATTATCTATTTCAGTTTTAAAAAGATTAAGGCCAAGTTCGATTTGATTATTTAAGTAATTAAATCCAATCTCAGTGCTCTTGCTTTCTTCAGGTTGTAGATTTTCATTTCCTATGGGACCGTAGCCTACGTCAGGTGCAAAGAGCTCATAATTTGAAGGCGTTCGGTAGCCAGTACTATTGGAAATTCTTAGTTTCCAATGATCATCTAGAGTATAGCTCGAGCTCAGCGCAAAGGTCGGGTAACTTCCAAAGGATGAGTGGTGATCGATCCTTAATGAGGGCTCTAAAGATAATTTTCCAATCATAAGATTGAGGTTTAAAAAACTACCAATCAAGGAAGAGTCCCTATCAAGATTATCTGATGTTAAGGTTGTTTCATTTTCATAATTTAAGCCAAAATAAATTTGATCATTATTGTTAATTAAGTAATCAATTGAATTTCTTTTGCCCTCATAGGATGCAGGAAAATATTCAGTGTGATAATTTCGCTCAAATTCTGTGTAGTTAAATATAATTTTTTGATCGAGGCCATCTCTTATTTGTTGGGCTAAGGAAAACTGACTGTACAGCTGATTTTTATCAGCATAGTTTCCATAAGTATCATCGGAGTTGAAATCATCAAACTCCGTGACAGATCTATTCATTTGCATGGATCCTCGAAAATTTATACTACCTATGAAGTTTTCAAATCTTATTTTCATGGATGTTGTTTCATGCCCATCAGCCTCTGAGTGACCGTTTCTCTCGTCCAGAGAAGAAAAGCCATCGGAGTCATAATTTTGTATTGAATACGTCAATCCTCCGTTTTCGAAGGGCATTGAAGAGGAGAAGGAAAATTGTGAGGTGTTATAAGTACCATACAATAAGGCAACCCGGGAAAATTGATCATGACTTGTATTTGAGATGATATTGACGACACCGGATATGGCATCACCCCCGTAAAGCGAACCCCTGGAACCTCTGAGTAGCTCAATCTTTCCAATATTATTTACAAGTAGGTTAGTCAGATCAGGGGCAAGTTGTGCTCCGGATGGATCAGCAATGTCAATATCATCGAGATAAACCTTTAAGTATCTTTGATAAAGTCCACGCAAACTCATCGTCGTTTCGGATCCTCTAGGTCCTGAGTTTGCAAAGTATATGTTGTTCATTCTGGAAAGCAGATCTTGAATCATGATTGGCTGAATTGCCTCGATTGTATCTTCGTTGATGACTTCAGTGGGTACGTTCACAGACGCAACCGACGTGTCGAATCTTCTTGCTACAACAATCACTTCCTCGAGTTCAATGTTTTGGCTATATGCACGTGTACATATCAACCCGAGCATTAATAAGATAATCGTTATTAAATTATTTTTAGATTGCAATGAAACCTCAATTGACCCCATTACTCGGAGGGGCGGTTTAGTGTTTTAGTAGGTCTCCTGGCTCAGGTCTATTGATTTTTAAGCCTTCCCAAAAATTTCAGTGGCAATATAAAAATCAGACACTTTACAGTTGCGAGTAACAGCTCTAGGTTTTACTAGATTCCCTTAAACTAACTAAAGCATAGCATAAGGTATTCAATCGTCGAAGGTAAGTTTGAGTATTTGATAGTAAGCTAAATGATATGCTGAGGCCTTAATATCGTTTTTGGCCTCGTAGAGTCTTGATAAATTGAAATGCGCCTCAGCAATGGTGATGTCAAGATCCAGCGTCTCGAGATAGCGAGTAATGGCGTCATCCTGCCTATCCAAATCCTCATAGGCAACCCCTGCATTAAATCGAGCTATAACATTTTTTGGTTCCAGCTCAATAGCTTTCTCATATTGTTGCAAGGCATTATTAAAATTTGCTTCTTGATGATAGATACGTCCAAGATTAATTCTTGCTCTGGCATGATAAGGATCTCTCTCTAAAAGCTCTATATAGATTTCTTTGGCCGCCATAAATTTTTTTTCTTCATCAAGCGCTAAGGCTTTTTTAAATTGCTCATTGATGTCTCTAGGGTTGGATAATTCAGAGGTTTTATTGTCTTTTTGGTTTTCAAATTGCAGAAGATACTGACCTGAATGAGTATTCCAAACTTTATTTGCATTTTTTGCGATTAATTGTGATTTATGTGATTTAAAACTTAGCGAGCTAAGCGGTTCATCGGCACTAATTTGCCTTTTAATTTTCTTAAGAGCAGCCCATATATATCGGTTTTCATTATTAGAGACTACGTTGCTGATAGCTCTTAGAAAAGAAATGTCTTGAAAAGAAAAAAAGTAAATCCCTTTATCTTTTATTGGGTTAAGGATTCCCATTCGACTAATGCGTCGTATAGTTTCTGGTTCGTGCCCAGTTAACTTTGCAACTTCATTGGTTTTGTATTGACTCATGATTTCTATATTATCTTATATCTAGATCATGCAGAATATTGGCTAAATGAGATTCTTCTAAATTTATTGCCTGTAGAATTGAGGCGCAGTTACTCGATTCTGTCAAAATGAGCTCTCTCAACTTTTCAATTCCAAAGATGGATCCGTATGTTTTTTTATTATTTCTCAAATCAGAGTCTATAGGCTTGCCAAGCTCTTCCGCAGAAACAGTAAGCTCTAAATAGTCATCCCTGAGCTGAAATAAAAAGCCAATTTTTTTAGCTAATTGACTAAGCTCAGGTATAGGATGCTGAGTATTGGATAAGAGCATTGGGATTACAATGGAGGCATAAATAAGGCCTCCCGTTTTTAATTCATACATATGGGTTATCTCAGATAAGCTACCGTCAAATGATTGAGTCATATCAATACACTGGCCACCAACCATGCCTTTAGGACCGCTAACCTGGTTTAAGACTTTAATTGCATCTATAACCCTGTCGTTGCCAAGTAGATCTGAAAATTGTGATATCGATAATAAAATTTCATAGGCTAAATCATGTATCGCATCACCCGTTATGACAGCAATACCATCACTAAATGCTTTATGCAGAGATGGCTTTCCTCTTCTCGTATCATCATTATCAATACAGGGCAAATCATCATGTATTAAAGAATAGGTATGGATCAATTCAATTGAAGCTGCAACATGATCTAGAACTTTTTCATCAATATCATAAATTTCTCCAGCTGCGTACACTAATTGAGGTCTAATTCTTTTTCCGCCATTATTAAAAACATAGTTCATCGGCTGAAGGAGATCATTTGGGATATCTATCGTTGTATTTACTTTAGATAGGATAAAATCATTAATTCGAAGAATTTTTGATTTTTTCCAGTTCTCAAACTCTATTAATGCATCCATCGATAAATTATAAATGACGCAAACATATGTTTAGCAAAAAATATAAACAATACATAAAAAAACAGCAGCATATTTTAAATGCAATATCGAGAACTTATGCAATACCAATTGGTTGGCTGCCGAATGAAATAAAACTTATTGTTTCAAATGCATATATATTATTTAGGATTGCAGACAGCATTGAGGATTCCCCACATCTTTCTTTAGATCAGAAAAAAAAATTATTTTATCTTTTTGATATGGCTTTAATAGATGTTACAAAACAACATCAGTTTCAGCTGCAAATGCTTGAGCTTATTGGGAGCGATCGTCTTAGTGAATTAATTGTCCTTGAAGATCACTTTGATTCTGTATTTGAAGTTTTCAACGAAGTTGAGAAAAATTATCAGAGAATCATTACACAAAGACTGCGCATTACTATGAATGGCATGATCAAATATGCAAAGCGAAAAAGTAATTCGAGTGTAATGATCGAGAGTCGGGCTATGCTTGATGAGTATATTTTTTTTGTTGCCGGCAATGTTGGATACTTAATTTATGACATTTTATCTGAAAAGAAGATCTTTGATAAAAAGGACCCAAGAATAAAGCCTTTTTGTTTAAACCTAGGACAGTCATTGCAACTCACAAATATATTGATTGATAAGAATGAAGACGCACAGCATGGGAGACATTGGTTTCCAGGGTCTTCATCTTTAGGACAGAGATCTATTGCTCTTTATGCGAATGAAGTTTCTGAAAAAATTCGTCAATGCATCTACTTTTTTCAAAGTCTCAACTATCCTCATAAAGGAATAAAATTTTTTATTATTTTTCCTGCATATCTAGCATTAGCGACGATGCAAAAAATAATCTTGAACCCTCATTTCCGCTCAAAAAATGAAATTAAGTTAACAAGAAGTGAGATTTATAAATTGTACTTTAAATTATTATTTGTAAAACTTTGACGATTGTGCGTGAGGATTCAAAAATAATAAAAGGTATTGCAAATTCAAATATTGCACTACTTAAATATTGGGGTAAGTCTGATGTTATGAAAAATATTCCAGACATGCCCTCTATTTCGATCAATCTAGCGAATCTTAACTCTTATGTTGAGCTAAAGACTGATGTCACAAAGCAGTTAATTCTCAATGATCAGCCTATAGATAATCATACTTATGCTAGGTGGAATAGAGTTTGTAAGGCGATTAGCAGCAAAGAGCTCAATCAAATTGAATTAGGCATTAATGCCAATAATAATTTTCCTACATCTGCAGGACTGGCTTCGTCTGCATCTGGAATGGCTGCGATGACAGTAGCATTGAATCAATATTATGGACTTAACCTGACTTTGTCTGAGATGAGCCGAGTTGCTTCAAAGGGGTCAGCATCTGCTGCAAGATCAATTCATGGAGGCTTTGTTGAGACAGTCATCTCTAAGGGTCAATCTCCTGATATGCATGCTGAGCAATTAGTCGATGAAAATTATTGGAAGCTCAGTATTTTGATCTGTGTCACTGATTCTTCTATAAAAAAAATCTCATCGAGCGAAGGGATGCAATTATCAAAGAAAACATCAGAACTTTATGATTCGTGGGTAAGGTTATCAAAAAATATAATATCTGATGGTAGACAAGCACTATTGGCTAAGGACTTTGAGAAGCTATCTTTTTATACTGAGCTAAGTTGTATGTGTATGCATGCCGTGATGATGACAACAAGGCCAGAGTTATTCTATTGGAACCCGACCACACTTCGTATCATTACTTTGGCAAAAGAATTAAGAAAAAAGGGGATTCCTGTGACATTTACTATAGATGCGGGACCGCAAGTAAAGCTAATCACTGAACCTGATTTCACTAAATCCATCGAACATGCGCTCAATGAAATTGATGGAATAGAAAAAGTCATCGAAAGCTCAATAGGAGAGGGTGCTTACTGTGAATCGGTTTGATTTAATAATACCGGGTAAATTTTTCTTACTAGGTGAATTTTCAGTATTGGAGAAGTTTCCTGCAATTGTGGGTACGATTGGAAGATATACAAAAATTTCCTACCATGAGCAATCTCAATCGAGACATATAATTTGTAAATACGGAAAAAAGACTGAAAGTTTTTTTATCGATAATAAAGACTCTGAGATTGCAAAATACCTAGCACAAAATTTAAATGATAAAAAAAATTTTGAGTTAGTGATTGATAGCAATGAAATGTTTAGCCAGGATCAAAAACTGGGTCTTGGGTCAAGCGCATCAGTAGCTTCAGGTATCATTGAATTAATCAATATTCTAAATGGCTCTGATTTTTCGCTTCAGTCAAAAATTAATTTAGCAAAGGATTTTCATAACACTATGCAACAGGCCCAAGGGAGCGGAGCAGATATCGCAGGAATTTTCTATGGAGGTGCAACCCTTATTACGCAATCTGAATGCAGTAAAATTTCAATGCTGGAAAAATATAGAGATCACTTTAGGGTGATTACAACCCCGGCCGCAAAAAATACAACTCATGCCATAAGACAATTTCAGAGCTGGGCCAATGAGAGTGATAAAAATAAAAGTTTGCTTGCACAGATGGGAAATACCACTAACGCAGCTGTTGATGCTATCAATCAGTCAAATCTGTTAGGTTTTATTGGCAAAATAAGTGAATTTTCAGAATTGTTAAAAAGGCTTGAAATGAGTTCTGGAATTGAAATTTTTACGACACACCATCAAGAGATTGAGAGAATCGCTGCTAAGTATAATGTGGCATATAAGCCTTGCGGGGGTGGGGGAGACATTGGATTTATGGCTGCTTTAGACCCAAAAATATTTACCGAGTTAGAACCAAAATTAAATTCATTAGGAAAAGTGTTAAAATCTGACCTATTTGTTAAGGGAATCAGTGACTTATTGGCATGAAAGCAGATAGCATAAAATCAATTTCAAAGTTTTATAAGCTTAGTGTTGAGCAGCGACTTGAGGCTTTAAGAGGGAAGCTCTTGCTTGATAGTGAGGAAATTCAGTTATTACAGCATTCTATCCATAGTTTTGGTGAGAAGACTATTGATAAGATGATTGAGAATGTAATAGGTGTTATGAGCCTTCCATTAGGATTGGCAATGCATTTAAACGTTAACCATAAAGAATACATTGTTCCTATGGCAATCGAAGAGCCATCCGTAGTGGCGGCTTTGTCAAATGCATCAAAAACCATAAGCTTATCAGGCGGTTTCACTGCATCTCTTCAAGAATCTTTTGCAATTGGCCAGATACATTTTGCATCTAAAAAAACATTACAGCAAATTAAAAGCATCATTGATCTTAATAAAAATAAGTTAATTGATCATGGAAATAGCTTCCATCCAAACATGATTTCTAGAGGGGGAGGCATTATAGATTTTGAAGTCTTAATGCTTGAGAAATCTGATAAAAATCTTTTTGCCATACATGTCATTGTCGAGACGAAAGATGCAATGGGAGCGAATCTTGTTAATAGCATTTGTGAAGGCATAGCGCCAATGATTGAAGAGCTTATCTCTGAAGAGGTGATACTAAGAATCATCTCAAATTTTAATGACCGTTCCATGGTCGAGGTAACATGTAAAATTCTCCCTGAGCATATTCACTCTGACCCCAATGTAGCAGAAAAAATTATAAATGGTTTTGTTCAGGCATCCTTGATAGCGCAAAAAGATGTATACAGAGCCGTTACCCATAATAAAGGGATTATGAATGGGATTGATCCTATAGCCATTGCTACCGCCAACGATTGGAGGGCTATTGAGGCAGGGATTCATGCCTATGCAAGTCATTCGGGAGAGTATCGAGGCGTCTCTGAATGGCATAGGAATGAGGATGGAATACTTGAGGGAGCAATGAGAATTCCATTAAAGGTAGGTACCGCTGGAGCTCAACAAAGAAACAACAAACTTGCACAGCTTTCATTGAAACTTCTGGATGTGAAAAGTTCATCAGAGCTTGCGCAGCTGATGGCAGCAGCAGGTCTTGCTCAAAATTTTTCTGCAATCAAGGCACTGGTTTCAGAGGGTATTCAAACAGGACATATGGCACTTCATGCAAGAAGTATCGTTTCGTCAATTGGAGTACCTTCAGATCTCTTCGATGAGGTTTTAAATGAATTAGTAAGCACTTCAGATATTAACACCTCAAAAGCACAAGAAATTTTTAGTCGAAAACAAACCAAACATAAAAATATTGAACATTATGACGCTTATGCTCACGGTAAAATTATACTGACTGGTGAGCATGCCGTAGTTTACCATCGTCATGCAGTAGCAATGCCGATTCCATTAAAAATTTCATGTCTTATTGAGGAGCATACGACCGATCGGAGAATTCTCATTCCTGCCTGGAATGTAAATTATCAAATTAAATCAAACCCGGACTCCAGCGATTCGATGGAACATGCCGCCTATGACATTTTATCTAAATTAGGCTTGGATAAAGAAAAATTTATTATTCATGTCCAGACTGATTTGATTAGAGGTGGGGGTCTTGGTAGTTCAGCGGCATTGTCTTTAGCAATTATAGAGGCGCTGGATCAACATTTTAAGTTAGATTTAAACATTGAAGATAAAAACCATCTTGCCTACCTCTCCGAGGTTCGTGCACATGGTAACCCAAGCGGTATTGACAATACTGTTATCAATCATAATCGGCCGATTCTTTTTAAGAGAGGGGAGACAAATTTTGTAGAACCGCTGAACTTTAAAAATGAATTATTTTTTCTCGTTGCCATTAGTCCCAAGAGTGAGTTCACTGTAAAAAGAGTCAGCGAAGTTGCAAAAATGTTTGAGAAAAATCCAAAAAATATAAATGCGATTTTTGATCAGATAAATCAATTATCATTAGATGCAGTAAAGGCTATTAATGAGGCAGATATTGATAACCTGGGAGCCATAATGAATATTAATCATGGCTTATTGAATGCACTTGGCGTTTCAACACCCGACATTGAAAATTTGCTGCAAGAGGGTAAAGATCGTGGAGCAATAGGGGGGAAAGTGTCTGGTGCAGGAGGTGGCGGTGCCCTGATATTTTTAATGCCAGATCTAACTACAAGTGAAAATTTAAAAAACCACTTTCAGTCCAAATCAATCCAAACATTTACTTTCAGCTATGACAATGCATCAAAATGATGAGTTAATTCTTGTAGATGAATTTGATAATGAGATTGGTTCTTTAGATAAATATTCTTGTCATTTAGGTGAGGGACAATTACATAGAGCATTCTCAGTATTTTTGATAAACAGCCAAAAAGAACTCTTAATTCAGAAAAGATCTTCGAGTAAGTTTTTATGGGGAAATTATTGGTCTAATTCCTGTTGCTCGCATCCTAGATACGGTGAGAGTATTAAGGATGCAGCAGTTCGAAGGACTTATGAAGAGTTATCGGTTACCTCTGAGCTGACTTTTTTATATAGTTTTAAATATCAGGCAACCTTTGAAGATATTGGAAGCGAGCATGAATTGTGTCATGTCTTTTTTGGCAAAGTTGAACAAACGATTGAATTTAATGAGGCAGAGATATCAGAAATAAAATTCTTACCACTAACTGAAGTTGAAACTTTTATCCAAGAAAATAGAAAAAATATTACTCCATGGTTCAAGCTGGAATGGAATGAGATTATAAATAAATACTTAGATCTTTTTTAAGCACCTAAAAACTTATAAAAAGTAATATCCTGATCCTCGAAGGATTCATTTTTTGTTTGACCGACCCTATCAATAATAAATCCCTTGGTGGGTTGATGATAATTTCTATCGATAGTATTTTTATGCAATGCCTCGTAGTCAGTCTGACCGAGAGAATTTGAGATAGCAAGCGAACTCGCAAGATTTGATTGTAAGTGATGTTGCCAGTTTTCATTAATTGTTAACGGCAAGATTTCGCATGCGTTACCGCTACCGTAGCCAACAGCAAGCCATTTTTTATTCACCAGATCAATATTAGTATTTCTACAACTTTCTAATGTGGCTAAGATATTTATGAATATTGAACTTGAGTAGGTATTACCAATCTCATTTAAAAGCTCAACACCAAATCCAATTTTATCCTTATAAGATTCAGCCATTAATTTTGGCCTTATGATAGAAATTAATTTATTTACCTCTTCCTGAATGGGACCATTTACACTTTGCTCTTTAACCATTTTTTCAAAATTATGCTCATGTTGAAGTTCCTTTAGAAATCTTTCTTTATCAATTCCATTATCCTCGCAGTAGATATCAATCCCTTCATCTTCCATTAAGGATAAAATATATAAGTAGGTTAATGCATTCTCTGGCATTCTTTTAAATGGCCGATGAAAAGAAAAGAGATCAGTTATTTTGAGCACTTCTTTTAAAGTCACATTATGTTTTGACTTCATAATATTGAAAGCGCTTCTTACTTCATCCAGATAACAAAACGAGGAGAATTTACCATTTACTAATGCCAAATGAATATCTAAATTTTCATCTTCTTTTTCAAGTGGCTTTCTAAAGTCTATGTAACGAAAATCTGAGCTTGAAACCGACTGACTTAAATCGATATTTAATAATTTTGGATTTTGCTCAATTAATATTGCAATAGCACCAGATCCCTGTGTAGATTCCCCGGATGAAAGTAATGGATATTTAGCGATATCTGAAGCAATAACTATTGCGTATTTTTTTGGATGAGGAGCATAAAAATAACGAACAGCATTTTTGAGGGCATATATGCCACCTAGGCAGGCATGCTTAAACTCTGGGACTTCGCATTCTCTTGGTAGCTCTTTTATACCCAGTTCACTAAGGGCTGTATTTAACATTCCTTTGATTATGATTGCGCCTAATGCATTATCTTTGCTGGTTTCAGTACCAAGACTGAGCAATCCAATTTCGGATGGATCAATCTTATTCTCTAGGATTAAATTTAAGCTGGCATTGGCAGCCATTGTATAGATATCTTCGCAGGGGGAGGGAAGACGAAAACCGGTACCAACTACATTTTTTATTTTTTCAAATGGAATATCTCTCCATTGACACCACTCTTTGAGGTCGATTTTATTATTTGGAAAATAACAATTGAGCGCACTTATACCGATATTCTGCTGCATCATTTTAAAGACCAATTGAGGTGTTCTGCATGCTTTTTCATGTTGTGTATTCTAACAATATCAACTCCATTAGCTATTAATTTATTTGAAATATTCACTGTTTCAATGTCTCTCTTATTCATATCATTTCCACATACATCAGCAAGAAATGATTTTCTCGAGTGCCCTACCATCAATAAGCAATTGAGTTCTTTTAGCTCAGCTATACGACTTATAATTTCAAAAGATTGTTTTGGGCTTTTTCCAAAACCAATACCAGGGTCAATAATTATTTGATCATGATTCAGTCCCAATTGTATTAATCGATTGATCTTATTTGAAAACCATTCATACAAATAGGCAATTGGATCTATGCTCTCGTTTAAGATAAATTCTTTATCAGCAGGAATTGATAGACTATGCATCAATACGTACTTAATATTTGTACCGATAATGTCAAAAACTATGCTCTCGTCCGATAGTCCCGAAACATCATTAATAATTTGAACGCCATAAGGCAATGCATTTGAAATTACTTGGGGATGATAGGAGTCAAGACTCAGTCCAGGAAAAATATCATAATCTATGGAGATGTTTTTAAATGCTTTTAAGGCGGGCTCCAGTCTCTTCCATTCGTTTTCTGGATCCAATTTTGCTGCCCCCGGCCGAGTTGACTCAGCTCCTATATCAATAAAATGAGAACCATGATCAGCCAAATGCTTGATTTGTTTTTTGATTGCGCTCAGATTTTGATATTTACCGCCATCAGAGAATGAGTCGGGAGTAATATTTAAAATTCCCATCCATAAGGGAAAGTTATTTTCAAATTCCCTGAACTTTTCAATAAAAGTTTGTGATTGCTTGTTTATTTTTAATTGCGGGGCAATCCAAGACGCAAGCCTTAGTATGAATGCCCTATTATTGATTTCAGGATGTGGCAGCATTAAGTCAAGCTGAGCGTCGTTAATGATGAGCTGATCATAAGATAAAAAATCTATATCGATCTGCCTGGGTGCATTCTTTTGCCGAGGCTTACGGCCACAAATTAATTCTGCAGACCGAATAATCTCCCACACTTCATTCATCGTTAAGTCTGTATCCCCAGAGCAAATCATATTTAAGTATGGAAGGTTCCAAGAGGGGTCACTATCCCAAGGGAGCACAGCTTTGGTCTCAATTAGAGGAGATTGATAAAGTTTCGGGAGGTACTTTTGCAGCTCTATGAAAGCCCCATGTATGTTTCTTTTTCTATTGCCTAGATTACTTCCTAGACTAATTAGTACATAAGCCATTCAATTTTCGATTTGAGTGAGCTGGAATCCAAGATAATAGTTTTTTGGAGGTGCGGGCTCAAAGAATCTTCCACCAAAGGCATTAATCCTTACATTTTGATTATATTGTTCGTTTGTTAAGTTATAGATACCAATATAAGGCTTTAAATTCCAACGACTAAGCATGATATTTTTTGAGATTATTAAATTTGCAGTTTGATAATTAGGATTGACGGTGCTATTTGCGTTATTGGTGAATTGATCGCTTACCGATAAAACATTCAGGGTAGTGTGGAACCCGAATAAGTTTGTATGAATCAATTCAAGGAAGCTTAGTGAATTTGGAAGGCCGGGAATCCTGTTTCCACTGTAATCTTCAAATTCATCAAAAACATAGTCTGCCTTGGTATGTGCAAAATTTAAGGACAGCTCTTCGTTTAAATGATAGTAAATACCCAGCTCAAAGCCCTTTCGAGTGCTCGACCCTGCATTTTCATAAAAGTCCCTACCTGGAAATGCTTCAAGCTCATAAGGAACCAGTTCTCCTGTTACAGAGATATCAAAAATGGCCACATCCATATAGAGGTCGCTGCCCGAACTTCCGTACCGAAATCCTATTTCTTTGCTTTGAGCGCTTTGTGATTTTAGGTCAGTATTGAATCCACCAATGTAGGGTCCTGCTAACTCAGTAGTAGTAGGTGCTTCAAATGAACTTGAAAAATTTGCGAATAGACGAATCTTTTCATTAATACCATAGTTGAGACCTAGCATCGGAGAGGTATCAGAAAATTCAAGCTGTCCTGAATCGTCTCCGTTGTCAAAATATGAATCTATGACATCGTATTTGAGACGATCATTTCTTAGGCCAATATTTAAAATTAAGTTGTCACTCGGACTAAAAATAGTTTGTGCATAGATTCCAATATTGTCGACATTTTCCGATTGGTCTAGTCTTACAATCCCTCGATCCCCAAAATCGTTATCCCATCTTTTTCTATGATCCCTTTGAAAGTCTGAGTCAAAACCCAGCTGTAACGTGAAAGGCATGCTGCGAATTTCATGTTCGCTTTGAATAAATCCTGCAATACCATAAAAGTCCCGACTCAAATCAATCTGACCACTATTTTTGAGGGGCAAGTTAGAAACAAAAGCTCTTTTGACCGTATAGCCTCGTAAGTTAATTTGACTGCTATTTTGTAAGTTATGAATCAATGAGACACCCATTCTGGCTTGGCTAAGTGATTCCCCAGCATCGTATAAAATATTATTTTGATAAGCGCTCGAGCGGTTGGTAGATAGCTGATTGAAATTGATGCCACCAGGGTCTTGTGAAACCGGTTGCCTTGTATAATTAAAAGACGAAATAAGGCTTGTTGAGCTATTAAAATCAGAATGGAGTCTAAGACTGACTTGCTGATTTTGATGTTCATTATTGTCTCTATAGCCATCTAATTCTTTTGAGGTTAGATTTAATGCAAGGCTATGATTATTTTGAATATAATTTTGTTCAAAATTGATAGACCGATATCCAAAATCACCTTGTCCAACATCAACTGAAAAGCTGTTTGCTTGAGGTTCAGCAGTAAAAATATTTATGACTCCTCCAGACGCATTGCCATATAAAGCGGAGCTTGGACCTCTGATTACTTCAATGCTTGAAATAGCATTGATGTCAATATTATCAACCTGACCTTGCCCATCTGGAAGAGTCTCAGGTATCCCATCTACGTAAATTTTAACACCCCTTATTCCAAATGATGAGCGTGCTCCGAAGCCCCGAATTGAGACTCTAAGGTCTTGAGCAAAGTTATACCTATTTTGCATAAATAGCCCAGGTACTCTTGCTAGGCTCTCGTCTATGCCTAAGTTTTGTCTTCCGTTGGAAATATCTTGACCATCAACAACTGAAATTGATAGTACTGAGTCCTCTAGGGATTGTTGTATTTTTAATCCTGATACAATGATCTCTTCAATCTCTCCACTTTCCTGTGACAAAACAAGGAAGGGAGAGAATGAGAGAAAGCATGCATAAATTATAAATTTACGCATCTATATCTAAGGCATGATCAATTAAATATAAGAGGTAATTTGTATGAGCTCGAGTGCTGGCATCGCCGGATCTTTTTCTTTCCAACAGACCTTGAATTCTTTCTAATTCATTTAGTGCGGCTGCTCGAGCTTGGAAGTCAGAATTTTGGGAGTTATTCAAAGTGTAGTCTAATCCATCGATATAAAGCGCCTGAAGGCTTTGACGAATTAAGTTGACATTGCCACGGATATCATCCTCAAAGATAGCATTAGTTAAAGATTCCATCATTTCATTTAATGAGTAGTCATTCCCATAGCTCATAGAGTCTGAAATACGCGTCATGACCCGGGGATTAAGCAGGTGCTGGAGAACACCTCTTTGAATATCAAGAATCCACTCCCTGATCTTTGGATCTTCAGTGAAGCCGTATAGATTCCATAATCTTCGATCTGCCAAAAGGTAGTCATATAATTCATTTGAAGAATCAAAGGCATTTGGTGCAAAGACAAGCTCATCAAGCAGCGACATGGCACGGACTTGATCTTCATAGGATGTTGGGATCAATGGAGAGGATGTTTGATCTTCCTCATACAGCCCCCTATGAACTTCAACGCCACCAATGAACTTAACAATAGTATTTGCAGCTCTTGAATATTGTCCCAGAAGCACAACGTAAGCATCTCTTAATTCATGATAGCTTTCACCTTCTCTTAAAAACTTATTAAGAAGGTCCTCAGAAGCATCATTTATCAGGCCAATGCGGTCACTTGCGTATTGCATCGGATCATTGGTCATATCGTACCACTGGATTCTAGGGTCTGAACCCCATCCAGGTGCCCTCATATTATGATCATCAGTACCAAATAAATTTTCAGGAAGGCTTGATCGACTAGCGATATCGTTGAGCCTATTAGCTTCTTCCGTAGGATCCGCCAAAGATTCAGAATAGGCATACTCTATAACCCAGTCATCATAAGGACCTACAGCAGTATTAAAAAATTGCTCATTATCTCTGGCTGGCGAAATATGAATGTCTGTGTAATCCATCACAGAGGAGTAAAGCACTCCCTCAGAAATGATACTGTTATCATAAGATTCTTCGGGACTTAAAAGAAAGGTGCCACCAAAATTATGCGCCAGCCCTAAAGTATGACCAACCTCATGCATCACTAAGTCAACGATGAACTGATGCAGGACTGCTTCCTCTTCACCATTATCAATTCTTAATTCTGGTTGAAAGATCCGACCAAAAGCTAAACTGATTTGTTTATCAAAAGCGTAAGTACAGTAGGCCTCAAAATTTTCTTCGGCATAAAGACTTCCATCTAAATTGTCTAAGATTCTTTGATATTGGACTCTTCTCAAAGTCGGTGCATACTCAAGCATAATATCTGCACCTATTATTTGACCGGTTCTTGGATTTGAAAAACTTGGACCGTATCCGGAAAAGGGCGGGAAGGGTGAGGATGACCAACTTAAAACATTATATCTGATATCTCCTGCATCCCAATCTGCATCATCGGGCTGTACCCTCACTTCAATGGCATTTTCAAAACCAATTTTCTCAAAAGCAGTATTCCAGGCGAGGACCCCCTCGGCCACTGCTTCTCTAAACTCATAAGGCGTAGTATTTTCTATCCACCAAACAATTGGCTCGACAGGTGGCGAGAGCTCCGAAAGTGGATTCACTTTTTGTAGATCCCATCTTTCAACAAGATCGCGATAAGGAGTCGGATCATCCTGAGTCAAGTCAGTAATCTCATTGGCAAAATAACCCATCCGGTGATCAGTCAATCTTGGAATAAATTCATCATTGGGCATCTGTATAAAGCTATGCTGAATAAAAATACTTACGTACCTATCATCAGCTACTGGAGATCCGCCACCATTTCTAGGCACAGGATTATCAAAAGTATATTCAAGTCTGATATCGCTGTTTTCAGGATAGCTTCTCACAGAAGTAACTTTAGTCTTAGATGGGCTCATGCCACCGATACTAAATGAGTCATCATCATTAATATAACTTAGCTGAGAGAGACTCTCTGATTTTAGAAGATTTGTGATATCTAATAGATATAGATCCTCTTCCTCGTCATGCAAGACAATGCTAACTGAGCCCAAGATTCCGTATCCTATATTAGCATTGGATGCTCTTGAGAGTGGGCTCTCTGGGTCAAAGTAGTAACTAGGGTTTTGAAAAACAAATTCAATCTGGCCATAGCTTTCTCTAAATGAGATTATTCGATTACTGCCATAGCCTCCCCTAAAGAAGGGGGTTTGAACCAGTCCGTTGACAGCATAAGAAAAATAGATGTATTCCTGATCTAATTGATCACCTCTTAGGACCATCATGACATCTCCACTTTCCTCATCGTGGTAAAGGTCAAACGCGCCTTGATAATTAGTTAGACCTTCAACAATCGAGGTAATGGTTTCCTCTTCTTCCTCAGTCTCAGCTTGATCGGAATTATCATTGGATGACTCCTCATCAGTTGCAGTTTCAATTTCTACGGCATCATCTTCATTTATTTCTTCTTGCGCCTCGATGGATAGGCCGGCAATAAGAAGAAAAAACAATAGTAAGAAAAAAGTATAGAGCTGCTTAATCATTGACTCTCCATGTACATATTATTTGAACATTGCATGATATCATTATTGATTAATTCAAACAGTATGATATGAATTTTTTAATCGATCTTTCTCAAGTTATCCTTGTCGACCTTGTCTTAGCAGGGGATAACGCTATTATTATCGCTTTAGCAGTTGCTGGACTTCCCAAGGAAGAGAGGGCGCGGGTAATGGTCTATGGCATAATCCTTGCCACTGTCCTTAGGATTATTTTTGCGATCCTAACCGTTTATTTGCTTCAAATACCTGGCCTGATCTTATTCGGCGGTCTATTACTATTGTGGGTATGTTTTAACCTTGGAAAGGAGATCCTTCATCATGCATCTCTAGAAGATACCAAAGATAAGGATACTAATAAGGAGCCTAAAACGAAAGCCCAAGCTGTCTTTCAGATCATTCTCGCAGATGTCTCAATGTCTTTGGATAATGTACTCGCAGTGGCCGGTATTGCGCGTGAGAGTATCTTAGTCTTGACGATTGGCCTAATTTTATCAATTGCATTTATGGGTCTAGCGGCGCAAGGTATTGCAAAGCTTCTTGAGCGACATATCTGGATTGCTTGGCTAGGCTTGTTAGTCATTCTCTACGTTGCAGTTATTATGATTTGGGATGGCTGGCTGCAATGGTTTGCCTAATTTGCCTAATATGAATCAAGCGATATTAGCTAAAACTATCGTTGCTTATACACCCACTGATAAAAGTTTTGACTCATATAAAAAATTAGAGTCTCTTGGCTTTAATGTAGTCATTAATAAAGAAAGTATTGATCCCCTAGCATTTCTGAAGCAAATAAATAAACCTGAGGAGGTCATGTGTTTTGTGGGGAATACTTTTCCACCTCCTGGACTCACAAAGGAGATCATTGAAAAATTTGATAACCTTAGATCGATCGCTAAGTACACTATTGGTTATGATGATATTGATCTTGATTGCCTTTCTAATAGAGGGGTTATTCTGACGAATAGCCCCACAGAGTCGAGCTGGGGTGGAGTTGCAGAGTCGACGGTTGCCATGATTCTCGCGCTATTAAAAAAAGTAAGAGAAAGACACTTAGCGGTGACACAGAATAATTGGAGGTCTGAAGACCTATTGGGAACCTATCTGGGAGCGAGGGATGATTATGAGGGCATTACTTTAGGAATTATAGGTTTAGGCCGTATTGGTCAAAGAGTAGCTGAGCTCTTCAGACCATGGAAAGTAAAAATTATTGCCTGTGACCCCTATCTTGCCGATGAAGTTTTCTTAGCAGCAGGCGTAAGACGTGTAGACCTTAAAGATTTACTTGTTCAGTCAGATGTAATTAGTATTCATTGCACTCTGACCAAGGAGACTGAGCATCTTCTAAGCCATGAAAGTTTTCAATTAATGAAGCCTCAGTCCATACTCATAAATACAGCGAGAGGAAAAATTGTTGATGAAGAGGCTCTTTCGGATGCCCTTGAAAAAAACTATATAGCTTCCGTGGCACTTGATGTTTTTGAAATTGAGCCTTTACCAAGGAATTCAAAATTAAGAAAATTTGGCCACAGAGCATTATTTTTTCCACATATGACTGCGGCTAATACGCCTGCGGCACTCTCAGCATCTATACAAATGGTCACTGATGCCGTTTTAAATAGTGCTAAAGGTGAGTTGCCGGATCATATTGTTAATCCCGAAGCCATAAAGTTGTGGCAATATAAATACCAGAATCAATCAATTTTTTAGGCAAAGAATTGTATCAATATCTCAAATCACCCAAAGGGTTTATGTTTGCTTGGCTATCATTTGATTTTGCCAACTCTCCCTTTACTACAATCATCATCACATTTATTTATTCCACCTTTTTTGTTGAGGTTATTGTTGGTGAGACAATATATGGAACCCAAGTATGGTCTTGGATTATTAGCGGATCAGCTATCTTTATAGCTATCATGGCGCCCATCATGGGTAGGCGAATTGATGCGAAACAGAGCCAATTGAAATGGTTAATTACAAATACCTTGCTCTGCTCATTCACGTGTATGGCTTTGTTTCTATTTTCTGATGGAGATTATATTTGGGCAGGTTTTTTTGTATTTTTTTCAAATATCTTTTTTGAGTTATCACTCGTTGTTTATAACGCACTGATTGGGCAATCACCGGATAAAGATAAGATTGGAAGGGTTTCTGCTTATGGCTGGGCGGCAGGCTATGCATCTGGACTTTTGGCACTAATTATTGCTCTATTATTTTTTGTTTTGCCGGATGCCCCTGTATTCAATCTGGATAAAAGCTCAAATGAACATATTCTCGCTCTTACCTTGCTCGTTGGCATTTGGTACATTATTTTTACCGTACCAACCGTGATCCATTTTAAATCTAATCTTAACTACCAAGTTTCTTCATCAAGTTTCAGAGAGGCCCTTCCTCTAAAAAAACTGATATCAGATTATCCTGATCTCTGGAGATTCTTCTTAGCGAGACTTTTTTATAATGACGCACTGATCACTATATTTGCTTTTGGTGGAATTTATGCGATGGGTACTTTTGATTTTAGCTTTACTCAAGTCTTATATTTTGGAATCTATTTAAATGTTTTCGCTCTCATTGGCAGTCTAACGCTATCGAGACTTGATGATGCTATTGGTAGCAAGAAATCTATCATAATTACTATTGCGGGGCTCTCATTCGCATTGGTTATTGCGATGCTTGCTCAGAGTCAATCAACCTTATGGGTAGCTGGTGCAATTATTGGATTTTTTGCAGGACCTAATCAATGCATGAGCAGAGCCTATGTGGTTAAATTAGC
>JAYPDM010000002.1:0-21009 GCA_038125265.1 Gammaproteobacteria bacterium | reverse complement strand
CAATACGTTGGAATAGGTAGCGACATTGTTAAAAAATATAAGAGTGTTTCTCAATTGTACGAACTCGCTAATGACTTATTGCATTTTAATGTCAGTGAACTTTCCTTCAGTGGTCCTGAAGATCAGATTAATTTAACAAAATTTACTCAGCCAGTATTAGTGACACATCAGCTGGCATGTTTTTATGCTTTGTGTGAAGAGCTAAATACCGATTTAAGACCAAGCATTACAGCAGGGCATAGTTTGGGCGAGTATACCGCACTTGTCATTGGGGGGAGTCTTGCTCCTGAGCAAGCTATTAGGCTTGTTGCAAAGCGTGGCGCATTGATGTCAGAGCTTGGAACCGGATCAATGATGGCAACTACACTAACTTTGGATGATGCAAATAGAATTGCTAGAGAGGTTAATTGTTCGATTGCTGGCATAAACCTTCCTGAACAAATCGTTCTTGCGGGTCTCGATGCAGATCTTGAGAAAGCTATCAATTTAATTCAAAGAGAGTTTCCAAAAAAAAGAGCAATCCCTCTAAAAACTGAAGGAGCTTTTCATTCCTATCTTATGAAAGATGCTGCAGCAAAATTTTTAGTCGAATTACAAAATGAAGAATTTAAAAGTCCATCGATTCCAGTACTATCAAATTACACAGGTCTTCCCCATGAGAATGATCGTGAGAGTATTATTAATAATTTATACTGTCAGTTATTTTCGCCTGTTCGTTGGGTAGACTGTATTTCATATGCGTTAAATCAAGGAGCAAGCAGAGTGGTTGAATTTGGCGGTGGTATTGGAAAAGGAATAGAACCTTCAGAGAAAAAACCTAACTTACAAGCTATGATGAAGAAGTTATCTCAACATTTTGAAGTTGAAACCTTATATTTTTCGGCAATCAACACTGATTCGATTGAAGAGACCGCTAAAGACTATTAAGCTATTACTTTAGATGGATTTTAGAGTTAACGAATGAGTAATAGACAACTAGGCCTCTCTTCGCTATATGCAACAGCTGCATTTGTAATCATCGTATTAGGACTGCAAGCAGCCTCTTCAATACTAATTCCATTTATTTTTGCTGTCTTTCTTTCAATTATTGTTTGGCCATTCATGCGATGGTTGGTAGATCACCGTGTGCCATACGGGATCTCTATCGTAATAGTTATACTAACGATTATCGGTATTCTTGTAGTTTTAGGTGCAACGGTAGGGGGATCGATTAATGATTTTTCAGATCGGTTACCATTTTATGAAAGTCAATTAAGAATAAGGCTTAGCAGTTTAATACAAGACTCTTCCCAGCAGGCGTATATCGCTTTTATCAATGAGCAAGTAAGTAACTTTTCGCCCCTTACTTTAATTGGAAACTTGTTTGCCCAAATAAGAGGCTTTTTATCCAATTTTATTTTGATTATTTTTACCATTATTTTTTTATTGTTAGAAGCATCAACGCTGCCTAAGAAAATTGGAATCATATTCTCTGTAAATGATTCTGATCCAGAGTTTTTAAATCAATTTACACATGGTGTCCAACGCTACCTAGGAATTAAAACCATTATTAGTGCTATTACCGGCTTGATTGTTGCTGCTTTTACCTTTTTAATCGGACTGGATTTTCCAATGCTTTGGGGTCTTACGGCCTTCTTGTTAAATTATGTGCCTACTATTGGTTCTCTGATAGCTGCTGTTCCTGCAGTTGCTCTTGCTATTGTTCAGTTAGGTATTAGTGATGCAATCATTATTGCAATTGGATATTTTGCCATTAACTTTTTCATTGGAGGAATTCTTGAACCAAGAATTATGGGGAAGGGGCTTGGTTTGTCTACCTTGGTAGTATTTTTATCTTTAGTTTTTTGGGGTTGGATATTTGGACCAGTAGGAATGCTATTATCAGTACCCCTCACAATGACAGCAAAAATTGCTTGCAGTTACAGTGAAAAAACAAAACCCATTGCTGTACTATTAAGCGGCGCCTCAGATATCAAGAAGTGAATTATTGAGGATGTCTAATTTCCTCAACAAGATTCTGAACCTCCTCTGGAGGTGGATTAGTAAGTTTTGAAACGATAACTGCCACCGTTATATTTAAAATCATTCCGACAATTCCAATGCCCTCTGGAGAAATACCGAAGAGCCAATTATCCGGTGTATCAGCGGCGAAAGGTGTTCCAGCCCATTGCAGGAATAAACCTTTAAAAAATTCAATATAGCCATAGGTAAAAATTAATCCCGTCAGCATACCTGCTATGGCACCTTCTTTATTTATTGTTTTTGTAAAGATCCCAAGCATTAATACTGGAAATAATGATGCAGCGGCAAGTCCAAATGCAAAAGCAACGACTTGGGCAACAAACGCAGGTGGATAATAACCAAGCAATCCTGCAATTCCTATCGCAACGGCTGCGGATATTCGGCCCGCAAATAATTCTTGAGACTCCGTAATTGACGGAGCTATAACACCTTTTAATAAGTCGTGTGAAATAGAAGACGAGATCACTAATAATAAACCGGCAGCAGTCGATAGAGCGGCTGCTACACCACCCGCAGCGATCAGCGCAATAACCCATGCGGGCAAATTGGCAATCTCAGGATTGGCGAGTACCATGATATCCCTATCAATAACTAGCTCATTGCCTTCCCATCCGTATGCATTCGCCTGTGCTTCAAAGTCTGGGTTAGAGTCATCATAGTATTGCACTCGGCCATCGTTATTTTTATCTTCAAAAGTAAGCAATCCTGTGGTTTCCCAGGTACGAAACCACTCTGGACGCTCTTCATAAACTAGATTTCCTTCTGCATCACCGACCACACCAATTTGAACGGTATCGGTTAGATTAAGACGTGCCATTGATCCTATAGCTGGAGCAGTAAGATATAGTATGCCAATAAAAAATAAAGCCCATCCTGCAGAATATCTCGCATCACTTACATTAGGTACGGTAAAAAACCTCACGATGACATGTGGGAGGCCAGCTGTTCCGATCATTAACGCTGCAGTAATACAAAACATATCGAGTGTTGATCTTTGGCTTTCGGTATAGTTTGGAAATCCCAAATCCACAATGACCTGATTGAGCCTCTCTATTAAATATAAATCTGTACCAATGACCTTACTCGCAAAGGCAGCTTGTGGAATAAAATTTCCCGTTAATTGGAAAGCAATAAATATCGCAGGAACTGTAAAAGCAAAGATAAGTACGCAATATTGGGCAATTTGTGTATAAGTGATTCCTTTCATACCCCCAAGAACGGCATATATAAATACAATACCCATACCAACAATCAAGCCAGTACCAATCGGTACCTCAAGGAATCTTGAAAATACGATTCCAACACCTCGCATCTGGCCCGCGATATATGTAAACGAGATAAATAAAAGACATATGACTGCAACAATTCTCGCAGTTTTTGAATAGTATCGGTCACCAATAAATTCAGGAACCGTAAATTTCCCATACTTTCTAAGATACGGTGCTAATAATAGCGCTAACAGTACAAAACCCCCGGTCCACCCCATTAGAAATCTAGATCCATCATAGCCAGCAAAAGCTATAATTCCCGCCATAGAAATAAATGATGCAGCTGACATCCAATCGGCTGCGGTAGCCATTCCATTAGCAATTGGATGTACGCCTTTACCGGCAACATAGAATTCACCTGTTGATTTTGCTTTGGACCAGATCGCTATTGCAATATAGACAACAAAAGTAAAGCCAACCACCAGGTATGTTAATGTTTTAAGAGCCATGTTGATTTCCATTTTTGAAAGCTTTATCAAGTTTTTGCATGCGCCATGCATAGAAAAAAATAATCACTACGAAAGTTATGATTGAGCCTTGCTGAGCAATCCAAAATCCAAAGGGTATGCCTCTGTATACAAATTGATTTAAGTAATCTGCAAAAATAACAGAACAGCCCAAAGAGACAAAGAACCAAACAATGAGGCAGCCAATCACAAGTCGTTTATTTCTGAGCCAATAAGTGTTTCGTGAATCTAGATTAGAATTCATTAAGCTACCCCCTTGAATCCTTGAAGTTATAACATACTACCAACTTGGAAGGCAGTAAAGGCTCCAAGGTATCCGATAGTGGTCATATAAACCCATGATATGACTGGCCACTTCCAGGAGTTTGTTTCTCTTCGAATTATTGCAATAGTGGCAACGCATTGAAGGCACCAAGCATAGAAAATTAACATACCAATCACCATTGGTAGCGTAAATATTTGATTACCCTCTTGATCAACAGCATTTGTGAGCCTATTAGCAAGTGTCTCGTTTTCAGCCTCTTCTCCAACTGCATATATGGTTCCCATAACAGCAACCACAACCTCTCTTGCAGGGAAGCCAGCAATGACGGCAGAGGTTACTCTCCAATCCCACCCAAGTGGGGCAAAGAAAGGCTCTAAGGTTCGGCCAGTTCTACCCAGCCAACTTTGTTGAAGTTGGTCCGCCGCCGCATTATTTAAAAATATTTCACGCGAGGCTGAATCGGTAGTTTCAGATAATTGAATCTCTAGGTTTTCTTGAATTATTTCACTTCTTGGGAAATATGATAAGAACCATACAAAAATACTTGCCAACAAAATGACGGTTCCAGCTCTTTTTAAAAACACAATTGCTCGGTCATAAAGTTTATAGAGTACGCTTGTTAAATCTGGTACCCTAAATTCAGGAATGGTCTGTATAAAATTTGGCTTCGGACCTTTTAAGAGTGATTTTCGAAGCAGAACTGCAGTTAAAGAACCGCCAAAAATTCCTAAGAGGTATAATCCAAAGAGTACAAGCCCCTGCAAATTAAGAAACCCATAATTAATTTGAGGGACGAACGCACCAATCAAAAGGGCATAAATTGGTAATCTGGCTGAACAAGTCATAAACGGTGCAGTCAGGATTGTAACAATTCTGTCTCTGTTATTTGGAATCACTCTCGTGGCCATAATGGATGGGACAGCACATGCAAAGCTTGATAACAACGGGATGATAGATTGACCGGATAACCCAAGCGATCGCATTAGGCGATCAGACAAAAAAGCAGCCCTGGAAAGATAGCCCGTGTCTTCCATTAGGATTATGAATAAAAATAAAATCAATATTTGAGGAAGAAAAATAATAACACTACCTACGCCAGCAATAATTCCATCCGAAACAAAACTATTAAGGGCGCCATCCTCTAAATTTGAGCTGACTAATGCCGATAAAGCAGTTGCACCATTATCAATCAGATCCATAAGTGGAGTTGCCCAAGCAAAAACGGCTTGAAACACAATAAACATTGCGCATAAAAAGAGGATGGTGGATGACAAGGGTTTGTCGACAAGCCTTTTTATAATTGCATAGCTTCTATGGACTTTCTCGCTTTTCTCAAAAGGGGCTAATTCTCTAAGTAAATTTTGGTTGTACGCAAATCGTTGACTAAATTCTTCGGCATGATTTGAATCTTTATCAATAGAGAAAATGGGTTCAGCGGGTGTTTCGATTGAGAAAATAGTCTCAATCAGATAATTAAGACCACTTCCAGTTTTTGCATTAATAGGAATGACCGGTAGCTTTAATTTATTTGATAAAAGACTATGATTGATTTTTATGCCTTTTTTAGTTGCGATGTCATTCATAGTTAATGCCACTACGACTGGAATATTTAATTCAGAGAGTTGCTGTAAAAAAGTAAGCCCCTGATATATTTGTGTCGCATCTAAAACATAAATGATTTTATCTGGGGATCTGAGATCTGCTAAATTTCCTTTGATGACATCAATAGAAATTCTTTCATCTTCAGAAAAAGGATAGATTGAATAGCAACCTGGGAGATCGATAAGATCCATTTTCTTATTATCAAAAAAAACTGTTCCACTTCGTTTTTCAACCGTGACACCAGGGTAGTTGGCTGTTTTTTGATTCAATCCTGTTAAATGATTAAACAGAGTACTCTTCCCTGAATTTGGATTACCAATAACCACGACACTTTTTGCACGAGGCATGATATGAATCGGATGTGTTGTATGATCTAAAGACAAGGTTAGGAAATTTTAAAAAAATGAAGCGTATTATTTCTCGCGGTAATTTGACTTCCGTAAAGGCTAAAAAATTTCGGATCACCACCCAAGGATAGACCCTCGCACTTTATTTCTGCACCTACGACCAAGCCCATACTCATTAATCTTAAAACGTCATCATTAATTTCAGATATACCGGTAATGATGCCACTCTCGTCAGCATTGAGATCCTTGAGCGTTTTCATCGGTTAATTTATTAGACGGTAAAGTCTTTCGTCATAAAGACTTCCGCTTCTAGGAAGTAATGCTTCTCGGAAAATTGATACATGCTCTGTTCCTTGATGCAGTATTCTTGCAGGTTCATCAAGCCATGTTTCGACTAGTGTAAAGTGATTCCTTCGATTATTTTGCTCCATAATAGCAACCTCTAGTGATCCATTTTCTAATCTTGTTTGTTGCACAAGATCATTAATTATCACTCTACCTTCCTCAAGTGCCGTAGGAATGATGTCAATATGAGTCACTGCATAGATTTCCCCCTCATAACCGGTATTTTGAGTATCAAATACCGCTGTGCTAGGGCGCTCATCGTATGGACTATAAATAATATACCCAAGAGTGGACCGGTAACTTTCATAATCACCTTGTGATTTAAAATCATTCATTGAATCTAAATCCGCCCACGTTTCAATAATTGCAAAATGATTCGGCCTGCCAATTCTTTGAAGCGCCTGGTACCTAAGGTTACCGGCATGTTCTCTGGCGAAATAGGAGATCTGGGATAAGAGAGTGCTGACATCATCTTCATAACCAGGCAGTACCTCAATATAAGTGACTACAAAAGGTTGTTCATTTTCTTGAGCAGAGAGAAATTGGAAACCTATTAAAAAGTTTATTAAAAACGTCGAAAAAATTAATCTAAGCATGCAAAGCACTCCAAAATTTATCTTATAAGTTTATCCTAAGGGTTTTTACTTTTCCAAACCAAGGTACTGTGACGATGTAAAGCTGATTGAAATTAAGCTCATCATTACGAGGTAAATTTTTACTACCATGCAACTCCTCCACCAAGGGAGGGATCACCTCAGCATCACCTACTATCATGATTATTTCACCTTTATGCGCTCTTAGTGTTTTGGAAATAAAAGGCTCAACCTCGCTTAGATTATCCGTTTGTATATCAATATTGAGAGCTTGAGCCAATGGAGTTGCTGTTTCAATGCTCCGAAGAGATTGATCAGTATAAATTTGATTTAAGCCAGCAACGACATCTATGTCCCTAAGCCTATCTGCTAAAGATAGAGATTGTTGATAGCCATTCATGCTTAAAGGAGGATTACTTCCACCTGAGGTAATTCCAAGATCCGCATGCCTAATAAAGAGATAGGTTGTTGTTGCCTGTGACTCAAAGAACCAAGATAGGCTAAAGATAATTAAAAGGTATGCAGAAAGTTGCAGGAATCTTTTTTTATTCTTTTTGCTCGATTTCATCTTCATAGTCATTATTTACTGTGTATTCAACATCAATAATTTTAGTGCCCTTAGAGCTTGCTTTATATTTTTTTTGTTTCATTTTTTTCGGCAAAAACATACCAATTAGGAGATTTAAAATGAATAAAACAACGAGACCAATAAAAAAAATAAATCCAAAAAATAGAGATAACATTAAGAACGAGATTATTATGCTCGCAATAATGATTTTGGATAGGATACCCTGAGATCTATAGGTATAATACATATATCAATTATACCAGTTTATGGAGAGGTGGCAGAGCGGTCGAATGCGGCGGTCTTGAAAACCGTTGTCCGTTTCGCGGACCGGGGGTTCGAATCCCTCCCTCTCCGCCACCATGCGACTCTTAATTATGTGTCTGTATTTCTTGCAATCCTTTTGGCTAAGAATTAGTCTAAAGAGTGCAAATAGAGGGGTATAAAATGTTTAAATTTATTCAGTCGGTCGCTTTGTTTTTCTTCTTTAGCATTTCTAATGCTCAGATACAAAGTGATCCAGAAATACCATGGGTAAGGATAGAGCAAGAATTTAGCCAAGGCGGTTCATGGGAGCTTCATTTGTTACCTACCCAAGATGAACTTTATGTTCCGATTGGTCTAGTTCGACCATCTGGCGATGGACCTTATCCAATCATACTCATTGGAAGCGGCCAAGGGAGAATGGGAATTGATAAAATTCAAAACCAAATGGAACTCCAGCGTGGATTGATGTCTCGACTCGTAGATCGAGGCTATGCGGCTGCATTTATAAATTTTAGAAATGAAGTGCCAGAGTTATACAATGAGGTGCAAGGCTCAGCATTATTGTTCGATAATGTCAGTGGGGGTAACAGAACCCTTCGTTCCCGCGCCAGCCTAGACTCCGATGACTTTATATCAATTATTGAGCATGTTGGAAGGCTATCCTACATCAATGCCGATGCTGTAGGCGCAATAGGGAGCAGTCACTCAGGTGAAATCATTATGAAGGCAGTTTCTGATAGTGATTTGCTTGCAGCGGCAGTACCTGCTGAGGCAGCGGTGAGAGAATATTTACTCATTAACGATGCAGAGGCACCAAGAGATGAATCTGGAACTGAGCTGCAGTTACAAGATGTGAATTATGTCAGAACTCTGGCAAATAGAGATGGTGCTATGGAACGAATCCAAAGAATTAATACTCCTTTGCTCATCATGGGAAGAGATGATGATCATCTGCAGGGAGTGTTTACGTTGCTTTATGAGTGGTCAAATGAAGCGGGCAAGGATGTTACCTGGTCATCATACGATCATTATGAGCATGGATATGCCCTCCTAAGAAATCTCTCTGATGGCACTTTTAGGCCAGATGCAATTCAAGAACAGGCATTTGCAGAATACATGGAATTTTTCAATGCCCATCTACAACAATAAAGGTAAATTTATGAAAAAAATATTTTTAATCAGTACGTTACTCCTATCGTTTGGCTTAAATGCTCAGGTATCGACCTTACCAGAGACTCCCTTTAAGCTTGCTAACTATTCTGTCGGCGGCAATGAGAGATTAGGCATAGTAATTGATGATGTCTTGGTTGACTTGAGGCAAGCGAATGCTTACGTTGAAGAGCAAGCCGGGCTTAATGAGGTTCGTATTCCAAGGTCTATGCTTCGTTTGATCGAGAGACAGGCAGAGTTAAAGCCAAGATTATTTCAAATTGCAAACTTCGTTTCTGATAAACTTGATGAAGTTTCCTTTGTATATAATTTATCTGAAATTACTCTGCATGCCCCCATTAAATATCCATATAACCTTTTAGCGGCTGGTCAAAATTACCGAGCACACGCAACTGAGATGGGCGGTAATGCAGAAATAGATCCTGATGAGGACAATCCTTTCTTTTTTGCAAAATCACCAAGATCGACCATCATTGATCCTTTTCAACCCTTCATTATGCAGCCTCATCATGCAACGATTGACTGGGAGGGTGAATTCTCTATTGTGATGGGCTCCGAGACAAGGTATGCAACACTTGAAAATGCTATGGACCATGTTTTTGGTTTTACTATTACCTTTGATGTAAGTGATAGAGAAAGACAAATTCCTGAAAATGGCCGCTATGCTCGTGATTGGTTTCCAGGAAAAAGTATGGACCAAGGGGCACCCATGGGCCCATATGTTGTCATGAAAGAATTCTTGCCAAATTATAACCAGCTAGCCCTGATTACTCGTGTTAATGGACAGGTCATGCAAAGTTCTGACACATCCTATTTAATTCATGATGTAGAACGGTTAATCAGATATGCCTCAGGGGTAATGAGATTATGGCCAGGGGATGTCTTGGCTACTGGAACACCTGAAGGTGTAGGCCGAGGTCGCAATCCATCGATCTATTTAGAGCCCGGTGATATTGTTGAGATTGAGGTTGAGGGTATAGGAACTCTGGTAACGCCTATTTTATAAATGGCAAAAACGCTCTCTCAATTTTTTATATTATTTCTGGTCACGCAGTCACTGCAGGCAGAGCTTTATACTCTCAGAGTTGGCTCGGGTCATCCTGCGGGTGCCACGGTCTACTCTACTGCTATGAGAGACTTTCTTGTACCTGAGCTAAAGCGCAGAGTTGAAGAGAGAACAGAGCATGAGCTAAGGATTATCGAAGGGTATGCTGGTTCAATCGCCTCAGTAGCCGAAACATTAGAAGCTGTTCAAATTGGTATTTTAGATATTGGTGGCTTTTGCACATGCTTCGAGCCTGCAAAAATGTTTTTGCATAATTTTCAATATTTTGTTCCTTTTGGTCCTCAGGATGCTCAGCTTTCCATAAGGATTGGAAGACAAGTTTATGATCAGCACCCATGGCTAGATACCGTGATGGTTGAAAATTATAACCAAACAATTATTGCGCTTGGTGGCTTTGACAATTATCACTTAGGAACCGTTGAGCCATGGGAGAGCATCGATGATCTTCAGGGGGTAAAGATAGCTGGAGCTGGTCCAAATCTACCATGGTTAGAGTTTGCCGGTGTGGTCCCCGTTCAATCGGCTTTGCCAGATGGTTATATGGCAATGTCAACAGGAGTCTATTCGGGTTGGTTAATGTATCCATCCTCATATTTTGCTTATAAGTATCATGAGCCCGCACCCAATTACACTTTAATTGGTTTTGGTGCTATGGGTGGAGCAGCTGTGATAACGATGAATCATAATTCTTTTCAAAGACTGCCCACCGAGATTCAGGAAATTATCACTGAGGTGGGAAGAGAGTATGAGGTCTGGGCGTCAGAACTACTTGATGAGAGACAGTCTCAAGGACTAAGAGATTTACAAAATTCTGGCGCTTTTGTTAGAACTCTAAGCGAAGAAGCGAGGAGAGGCTGGGCCGAATCATTGATAGATTTTCCAAATTCGATGGCTCAGGAGGCAAACAGTCGAGGCTTGCCAGGCTCAGAAATATTAAATACTTACATCGCTCTTATTGATGAGAGTGGATATCAATTCCCTGTTAGCTACACAATTGAATAATGCTTTATAATACGCATTAAATTTTTAATAGAAATAAGGAAAAATTATGTTACGAACTGCAATGATTGGTTTAGGCTGGTGGGGTAGAGTTATGGTTAACTCTGTAAAAGACAGTCAAGATTTGGTGATTAATAGGTTAGCAGCGAGAAATCCTGATAAGCATAGGGATTTTGAGAAGGAGACCGGCATTCCATTGCTTGATAGCTTTGAAGATGTGCTAAAAGACCCCGAAGTCGATGCTGTAGTTATTTGTACTCCGCATTCCCAACATGAAGAACAGTTTTTTGCTGCATTAGAAGCGGGCAAGCAAATTTTTTGTGAAAAACCTCTTTCGCTAACTAAAGATAGCGCTCAAAGAATGGTTCAGGCTGCCGCTGATGCTGGACTCGTGATGGGACTTGGTCATGAGCGTAGATTTGAGTCAACGATGGAAGAGATAGCCAGACTGGTCAAATCAGGGGAGCTTGGAACAGAGCTCCATGCAGAGTCAAATTTTTCCCATAATATCTTTGCTGCTGTTGAGGAAGATGGATGGAGAGGGTCGACAGAAGAGGCCCCCGCAGCCGGAATGACTGGTATGGGCGTCCATCTGACAGATTTATATATTTCAATGTTTGGACCCATTAAGAGGCTAATTGCTCAAACCGCCAGAAGGGTTTTAAAGCTCCCCACCGGAGATATTGTTAATGTGCAAATGCAGTTTGAAAGCGGTGCGACTGCATTTATTGCAGCGATTTCAGCAACTCCTTACTATGGGCGTTTTACAGTTTTTGGGGATAAAATGTGGGCTGAGGCACGAGATGATGCTCATCCAGAGAAAGGCGGAACTACGCATTTGGTCACATGCGGCCTTGATGGAGTGCAACATACAAAAACCTTTGAACCTAAAAATGCTGTAAGAGCCAATTTGGAAGCTTGGGCCAGGGCTGTTCAAGGTAAAGAGGAGTATCGATTTACCAATGAACAGAAAATTCAAAATGTTGCAGTATTAGAGGCCATTGCACGTTCTGTAAAATCGGGCAATTGGGAAGACGTATAGACCGATGATCCAAGATAGGTATACTTCAAGTATTGCCGAGAAGGTTCATATCGTATCTGCTACGTGGGTAATAGTGTTGGCTGCTATTATCTTTATTGACGTGATGGGAAGATACTTATTTAGTACTCCGCTTTTAGGCGCGTCAGAGATTATTAAAAATTCGGTTGTTTCAATCACTTTTCTGCAGCTACCTTTAGCGATTTATCGCGGGGGCATGATTCGCACCACGCTCATCTATGATTTAGTAGGCTTGAAAGTGCAAAAATATTTGAAAGCACTGATGTATATATGTGGATTCTTATTTTTCATTGGAACCGTAGTTAGCTCAATAGCTCCTGCACAAGAGGCATTGTTAGTAAGCGAATACGAGGGTGAGGGCGCCCTCAGAGTGCCTACCTATCCTGTTAGATTCCTAATTATTTTTACTTCTATCTTTGCGGCTTGGGTGTATTTGAAATTATTTTTACAAGACTTGCGCGAGGAGAATGTATGACTGGAATGGGGCCCGAGGTCATATTTATATCTTTAGCTATTTTATTAGTTCTGGTTCTTTTAGGTGTGCACGTCGGTATTGCGTTAGGACTTGCCAGTGTTATTGGCGTTTACTTTAGCTATGATGATTTTAATATTGCATTATCTATTCTTGGATCGACCGCCTACGAATCAATTAGAAACAGCTCTTTAGCAGTCATTCCTTTATTTATGCTGATGGGAGAAGTATTAAGCAAATCAGGCGCAGCAAGAGATTTATACTTACTTTGCAATAGGGTGATGAGAATCATTCCTGGTAGGCTCGCGGCGGCTACAGTACTTGGTAACGCGGCCTTTGCAGCTGTTTCAGGTGTGGCCATAGCCTCAGCCGCAACATTTAGTCGAATTGCTTACCCAGAGATGAAGAAACTTGGGTATCGGAGATCATATGCATTAGGCGTCATTGCTGGAAGTGGAAGCTTGGGAATGCTCATTCCACCAAGCGTGCTACTGATCGTTTGGGCCATATTAACCGAAGCTTCGGTTGGGGCTTTATTTCTAGGAGGAGTTTTCCCTGGATTACTTTTAGGGGGCACATTTATTTTGTATTGTGCCTATAAAGCTTGGAGAGAGCCTGATGTTGCCCCACTCGGCGAGTCTTCATCATTTCATCATTCAAATACTGATAGCTTGAAAAGTGGACTTGGCATTTTATCCCTTGTAGCCTTGGTTTTGGGTGGTATTTGGTTGGGAGTATTTACTCCGACTGAAGCCGCTGGGTTCGGTGCGCTGGGAAGTCTTGTCGTTGGCAAGCTTAAGGGAATGACTAAGGCCAGCTTTATGGAAGCAATTTATGATGCTGGACGTTCTACAGCACCTATTATGTTCTTATTAATTGCTGGATCTATGTACTCTCGGCTATTGGCTGTAAGTGGAGGGGTAAACATGATCCAAGATCTATTTTTTGGTCTTGGCTTAGGGCCTATAGGCATTATATTTTTAATGACAGTCATTTGGTTATTGTTAGGAACCATTATTGATTCTATTTCAGATATCTTATTAACCGTTCCAATTTTTTATCCTATCGCTATGGCGGCTGGCATGAATGAAGTTGCTTTTGCCATTTATGGGATTTTAATAATCGAGGCTGGCTTATTGACGCCCCCACTTGGACTCTTGATATTCGCTGTAAAATCCTCCGTGCCTGATCCAGAGGTAAGCCTGAAAGATATTTTTACTGGATCCATCCCTTATTGGATTATGATGATTCTTGTTGCAATTATTGTCATTGCATTTCCTGGTATAGCCTCATTTTTACCTGATCGTTTTTTAGGTTAATACATGAAACAAGCCATTGGAATCATTGGTCTTGGGATAATGGGTGGTGCTATTGCACGCCATCTAAGGGATCATGATGTAGATGTTTACGGTTATGATATTTCCAGTGAGGCATGTGTTTCTGCAAAAAGTAATGGAGTAGTAGTTTGTCAGAATATTGATCAACTGCTATTAAAGTCTAAATTAGTTTTTTCAAGCCTTCCAAGCGAGCAAGCATTTATAAGCGTTATTGGAAGTTTCCTTGAGCATGCAAAGAGCGACCATGTCTTAGTAGACTTAAGTACCCTATCACTGAAATCTAAGCTAGATGCATACAAATTATTTGAGGATAAAAATTTAAAGATCATTGATTGTCCAATCAGTGGCACTGGGGAACAAGCGAAGAAAGCAGACTTAGTTTTATACGTAAGCGGTGAAGAGGAAATTTACCATAATATCAGCCCTTACTTATCGATGTTTTCTAGGATGCATCGATTTGTGGGTCCATTTGGACACGGAACTAAGTTAAAGCTTGCAGCGAATTTGCTGGTAGCTATTCATAATGCAGCTACTGCCGAGGCTATTAATTTTGCACTCAAATCAGGGATAGAGGAAAAAATTATTCTTGAGTTGCTAGGCGCTGGTGCTGCAGGGTCAAAAGTTTTTGATCTAAGAGCTCCCTTGATGCTTAGAAGAGAGTATCAACCTGCGACAATGAAATTAAGTAATTGGAAAAAGGACTTAGATCTTATCGATCATCTAGGCAGTGACTTAGGAATTGATGCCCCATTATTTAAGGCTACGTATGATCAATACCTAAAAACAATTGCAGCTGAATCACCCGATGATGATACGGCTGCAATTATTGAGACCTACAAGAAGCCTTAAATTCCTGCCCGAGTATTTCCCAGGACGTTCTTATTAACAATGTTAATAGGGGCCTTTCCTTGCAATACTAACGCCACCTCATTGGGCGCCCCTTTCTGAAGCTTTATCATTGCCTCTTCGCTGTACCAAGCTGAGTGGGGATTGATAATTACATTTTCTCTATCTCGAAGGGGATGTGGATTTGGCAGTGGCTCAGGATCGGTAGTATCGAGGGCTACACCTGCTATCTCTTTTGCATCAAGAGCAGCAACCAGAGCATCTGTATTTATAATCGGACCCCTAGAGCAGTTGACCAGAATTGCATTTTTTTTCATCGCCTTAAATTGTTCAGCATCAAACATATGTCTAGTCTGAGGTATTAAAGGTGCATGGACACAAACATAGTCAGAGGTCTCTAACAAATGATCAAATTCAACTTTATTGCCAGGAACATCAAATTGTCCCTGCTCAACAAAGGGATCAGAATACTGAACATTCATACCGAGACCCGCTAAAGCTTTGGCGACATGTCTTGCAATATTACCAAATCCTACAAGACCAACCGTACTTCCAAAAAGTCTAAACATGGGTTTTCCTGGCGGTACTTCCCAACGACCGGATCGAACCAATCGATCGTAAAATGCTGTTTTTCTAGCGGCTGTTAAGAGCATTGCGACAGTATGTTCAGCAACCTCTTCAATACAATAAGTTGGATTATTCGTTACTATGATGCCTGCATCAGTAGCGGCTTTTACATCAATCGTATCAACACCAATGCCATAACGAGCTATGATTTTGCAATTCGGCATTTTATCCATAACTTCTTTAGTGATTGGACCGCCATAAGTATTCAAGAGTGCGTCGCAATCTTCTGCCTCAGGAAAGAATTCATCGGGGTTGGTTTTTTGGATTGGAATAATATTAGCCAGATCACCTAAGATCTCGTGCTCTATATCAAGGTTATCCCAGACATAATCAGTTAATACAACTTTAGCTTTATTGGACATGTTTTTCACTCCCGTTTTCAATCCATCTTACAATACCAGCAACTCCATCAACTGCAACCATTGATCCCTCAGGAATTAATTGCGTTGCGTCTTGCACTCCTAAAACCATGGGTATTCCTCTCTCACGTGCCAGTGAGGCCAGGTGGGAAGTACTTCCACCTAATTCTGCAACCACTGCAGATACTCTACCTAGAATTTGACTTAATGCCGGTCCGGCTATTGTTGTAATGAGTACATCACCAGGAGCTATTCGACTCACCTCGCATTCACAATTCACAACACAAGCTTTTCCAGTTCCCCAACCAACGCCGGCAGGATGACCTTTGATTCTAGGATGCTGTTCCCATACCTCATCAACCTCCACCGGGGATTCGATATGCAAAGGTCTGGCTTGCACTAAAAAAATTCCATCTTCGTTCATAGCCCATTCAATTTCTGAAGCTCCATTAACCACAGTCTCGGCCTTTTTAATATATTCTGAAAGCTCTTGAAGTTGCTTTTCATTAAGACAAGCGATTGCAGCATCTTCTTTTTTTGTCGACTTGTTACCATGTGCGCAATGGACACTATGGGCTTTCTTTCCTATGGTCTGATCAATAATCTTCCCATCTTGGGTAACGACATATCGATCTGGCACAACTTCGCCCTGCGCAATTGCAGATCCTAATCCCCAAGTCGCACTAATAAGAATTTCTCCTTCGGCCGTTTGGCTTAAGCCACCCCCTGAAGCGCTAGCTTCGACTAACGGCTGAATTATTAATCCCATGGCTGTATCAAAGGGATCAAGGTCATGCGTTGCCATATAGCGTAATGCCCTTGTTGACCATAAGGCACACCAACAAGATTTAACAGCAATTAAAAACTCTTCTTCATCTTCAATACCGAGGAAGCTCTCAAATTGACCAGCGAAGCTTGAACCATGTCTATCCTCAACCAAGGCGGATGATCTTACAACACATTTTTTTCCATCTTGCAGAATGGCATGAAAAGCAATCAAGAGTTGCTCTTTAATCGTGCCCTCGATTGGGCTGTCGAGCAAAGCAATACGTATACGGTTCGCATGACGACGCGCCGCATGATCATCATCTCCAAATACACCTTTAGCACTATCCCATAAATTAAGGTGGGTCATTTGTGCTTTATAGGCATCGGCATGTACTGCAAAGCCTTTAGGGGTAGGGATATCCAGATGGACTAAAGCCGCTAAGTTAGCGGCTTTAGGACCATAATGGTCTGGGTTATTAGTACTTAAATCCGTTAAGGGGAGTACGATGGCAGACATACAATTCCCCTAATCGGTTTAACTACTTACGGTCTGCAGCGTATTTAGATGCGTAACCATCAATCGGCTTGACAGTGGTTATCTTCTCTACTGGGAAGTTAGATACGATCTCAGTGCGATCACTGTGAACGATCAGCATTTCCTCAATACGCACGCCCCACTCAAATGGAATACCATGTTGAGTTTCAAGTGCAAAGACCATGCCTTCTTTAATTTCTAAAGGATGATCTAATGACCAGATACGAGAAATAACTGGCTGATCATATTGCGCAAGCCCAAGGCCATGTCCCCATAGGTTTGCTGCAGCCTCATCCTCTTCTTTATAACCCCAAATTTCAGCTGAAGGCCATTTTGATGCAATGTCTTTGGTAGTAGCACCAGGCTTTACCTCTCTAATGGCATCGTATAGCCACTTGAGTGCCTCAGCATAAATCTCATTTTGGTGTTCTGTTGGTTCTTTACCAACGCAATAGGTTCTGTAGTAACAAGACTTATAACCATTCCATGTTAGCGCTGCTAAGTCCATGAATACTATCTCACCAGGCTTAATGATTCGGTCAGAGAAGTTTCTCCAGTTAGGCCAAGTGTTTGGACCAGAGGAGACAATCACATCTTCTACGTCTTCAATACCTGGAATGTTATATAAAAATTCCATGATATGAGCGGTGACTTGATTTTCGGTTAAGCCGGGCTTAAGGAAGTTCATACACTCCCAGTGTGCGGCATCACCGATTGCACCTACCATACGTATACATTCTTGCTCGTCCTCATTTTTAATAGCACGAGCTTCCATCATGGCAGTCATGCCGTCAGTCCATTCAATGCCTGCATCTTTAAATGCATCAATAAGATTGATATCAATAAAGTCAACGCCTAGTTTCATACCATCGACGTTGCTCTTTTTCATTTCTTGAATTACAGCATTAGTGAACTTCTTAACTTGTTGATCAGAAGCAGGACCTGCAGCTCCTTTAATCCATGCATAAGAGTATCTGACATTTTCTTTTGGAAGCCATGGAGAATGCCTTCTCACTTGCATGCCAATGTCGCCTTGCTCAAAGAGTACCGGTGCATCATCACCGCATAACATCGCATATCTTAATCCAGGCTTTAGTTTGTTCCATCCAGGTGTCAGTGTGCTAGTCACGTATCTGATGTTTTCATCATACATAAGTAACATAGCACCTAAACCGTGTTCTTTCATTTTTGCGCGTGCGCGCTCGAGACGATAAGTGCGCAGACGATCCCAATTGATCCTTTGCTGCCAGTCCATCCCCAACATTCCAAAATTTGCCATATCCGACTCCTCGGTTAATTGTTATTAAAAAATCTTGCTTTAACAAGACGATTGTCTTTAAGCACGGATGATGCCCCCAAGACCGTAAAGTAACATTATTTTATATGCAGAAATGACTTAATAAAAGACATATATAAATAAATTTATGGTGCTTGTATAGGGAGAGGATATCGCCCTAATTCTTGTGCATCAGGGGCGGAACAATCAATGCATGATAGGGATCCGAGAGGGGTGCCCTCAATAATGCTTTGTATCCACTGACTAAAGCTAACATCTTCAATTCCAAGACCGTAAAAACGGTCATAGGTAAAGGGTAATCCTCTACTGCTATTACCCGGATTATTCACTGAAAAGTAGTAGCCAAGGGCATTTACATGACTGTCACCCCCCAAAGTAAAAGTATCTAAATTTTCTAGGTTACTTTTTAAGTATGTTTGTCCGTCAAGGATGATGTCATTCACAGGCTCTTCTCTACCCAGATAACTTGCCATCTCGGCAAAGACGCGATCATAACTTGAGATAATTTGCGTAAAAGTTAATTCTGGATTAGCTTTACCGGCAGCCACCATGATGTCATTGAGATGATAATTATTGGGCAACTGATTGAAAAATTCGGGATAATTGAGGAAGACTTGCTCAGCGTTCCATACTTGTAACCATCCTCTTGTATGTTCGGGAATTTGAATTGCTCCAATCCCATCACCTAAATGAAAAATCTCTAGTTCTGGGAATCGTTCTTTAATGAGGTGCACATAAAACGGTGTGCCGTAACTTCCAGAAGTAGAGCCACTGATCACAAGCGTTTTAATTTGATTATTATTTTGAAATAACCAATCGATGGCGCTCATGGCATTGTTATAGCCATTGAAATAAAGAAACTCAGAATATTGGTTTTCTGGAAGGGGAGAATCATTGCTAAGAGTCCCATCACCGACATGCATATCCCCGGTACAGTAACCTACATGTAAATGAGAGTATCCATAAAATGGATTTTTTGGATCGTCAAGGAATATGCCTGCATTGATCGGTGTATCATCTACCGTGACAGTTTTCGGGCCCATATCGAGTCTACCGGTTGGCTCGTTACTGCATGTTAACCCAGACCAGCAAGTCCCCCCGCCTGGAAAAGAGATGACTACCTTTTCAGGATTATCAGGTTTAACAAAAAAAGCATAGGGATCCTGATAGATACATTGGGTGTCGTCTCCAGGATAAATCATATTCCAGTCCGAAGTGAGGTCCTCCCATGCAGGTGAGACGTCAAAACGCTCAGGGGCTTGTCCATAAGCGAAGGAATGATGAAAAAAAATGAGGACAAGGATAGGTTTAAATTTAAGTTTCATAAAAATTTTCCGGTAGGGGTATGTATTCAGGGTCATTTTCAATTTTAGGAAATTGTTGATTGCGCCATTGCTCTGCTGCCTCCTCAATTTTTTGAGGATCATGGCTAGCAAAATTCCATTTAAGATGCGGTTGGTAACCTAGAGGCTTCCCACCAAAAATAATTAATCTAGAATTATTTTCTGCAACAATTTTTATAGTTTTTGAATTTGATTGAACAAGTTCATTGGAATAAATAGAGCTCTCATTCACTTTGAAATTTCCTGACATCGAATAAAGCGCAATTTCATTTTCATCATCAAATTTTAAGTTAAGATTTTTTTCATTACTAAAATGGAGAGAAAGCACAAAGGCATCATTAAATTGATCCGCATGATAATTTTTATAACTCCCAAAAATGAGTTCAGCATTTACCCCATCCATCTCAAAACGAGGAATTTCTGGCCAATGACTAAAACGACCCATCTCATTTTGGAGCTCTATCGGTTGACCGATCCAAAACTGAAGTCCATTAATTGTAAATTCAGTATCGCTCTTAGTCCTCTCTGAATGAACTATACCTGAACCAGAAACCATAAGATTGGTTCCCCCAGGGAGCAGAGTAATATAATTTTTTAGGGAGTCCTCATGAGTGAGCTCACCATCAAAAAGATAAGTTAATGTGGCAAGGCCGATGTGTGGATGAGGACGTATGTTAATCGGTGTTTGCGGTTCAATGGGTCCTGGGCCCATATGGTCAAAAAAAATAAAAGGACCAATCGAATCAAATTTCTTTCGAGGCAGGAGCCGTCTAACTTCAAGCCCTCCAAGATTAAATATTTTTCCAGTAGATTTATCCATCATAAAAAAAGCCCCACCCCAGAAAGGGTGGGGCTTATTACTTTACCTTAAGCAATATTTAATAATACGCTCAGATTACCCCCAAGGATAGCTCTCTTGTCTTCTTCAGTTAAGTAGCTTGCCTCTAAGATAAGTTGCATGGTGTCTGGCCAGTTAAATGGAAGATCCGTTCCATAAACAACCTGCGTTGCACCCATTTCAGCAACCAAGTGACGCAATCCTTCGTGAGAGAAAACCATCGAATCAGCATATATCTGTGTTCTGAGGTAATCACTTGGAAGTTTCTGATTGAGACAATTCGCATTATTTCTTACTTCACACGCCACCTCGGCACGACCTAAATAAGAAGGCAGATAGCCTCCACCGTGTGCACCACAAACTCTCAGTCCTGGGAATCGATCAAAGACCCCATCAAAGATCATTTTGGTTAAAAAGATGGTTGTCTCAAGTGGATTACCAATGATATTTCCAAGCTCACCACGTCCAGCTAAACTTCCATCCATGATGACATTATCCGCACCGCCTGGATGCATAAATACCGGCACTCCTAGTTCCTGAGCTTTAGCCCA
>JAYPDM010000001.1:0-117484 GCA_038125265.1 Gammaproteobacteria bacterium | reverse complement strand
ACAAGTGCAACAGGTCTTGGAGATGTGCTCATTCAAAGACTTAGAAAAGCTGGTATTATTTTTATTCAGGAGATGAATAGCAATGAATAAAAAATGCCTAATGTTACCCATTTACTTATACCTATTAATGGTTGGTTATTCTTTTGCTCAGGAGCAAAGCTCTTATGATGAAACTACATTGTTAGTTCATAAGACCCCAACATGTGGTTGCTGCATTAATTGGGTACAGCATATTAGGGATAATGGCTTCACCGCATTTACCCAGGATCACGAGAATTTAAGTGAGATAAAAGATATGCATGACATTAGGCCCCAATACAGGTCATGTCACACGGCCGTATCACCAGAGGGTTATATTTTTGAGGGACATGTGCCGAGTCAATTTATTGCACAGTTTCTATCAGAGAATCACGTTGATGCCCTTGGTCTTTCTGTTCCTGGCATGCCTATTGGTTCGCCCGGTATGGAGGTAGGAGATCGCTTTATGCCCTATGAGGTTTTGATTTTATATCGAGACGGGACAAGTGATGTTTATGCTGAGGTCAGTCAAAATTGAACTATTATTTAAAGTAAATAATGCTTGAAAAAATAATTCTATCGAATGATCTTTTTTCTTAAACGAATACTTTTTGGAGTTACTTCTACAAGCTCATCATCTTCAATAAATTCTAAAGCTTGCTCTAAAGTATGCTGTATATGAGGAATCAAAATTAGGTTTTCATCAGTGCCTGCTGCACGAATATTGGTAAGTTGTTTGGCTTTTGTTGGATTCACAGGAAGATCGTTATCTCTTGAATGCAATCCAACAATTTGTCCCTTGTAAACATCTGTTCCATGACCTACAAACATTTTTCCTCTATTTTGCAAATTGAAGAGAGAATAAGCCAAAGTTTTACCACCGGTCATTGATACCAGTACGCCGTTTTGTCTCTTGGCTATCTCTCCTTTTTTAGCTGGACCATAATGATCAAAAACGCTTGTAAGAATTCCAGTGCCTTGAGTTAAAGTTAAGAAACTTGAACGAAAACCAATCAACCCTCTTGAAGGCACAATAAAGTCCATGCGCAACCTACCTTTCTCAGTGACCTGAATACCTTTTAGATCACCCTTCCTGAGGCCCATCTGTTCCATGATTGGTCCTTGATGAATATCCTCAATATTTATAACAGCAAGCTCATAAGGTTCATGCACTTCTTCATCAATGATTTTTTGAACAACCTTCGGCTTAGAAACAGCAAGCTCAAAATTTTCTCTTCGCATAGACTCAATCAATACGGATAAATGAAGTTCCCCTCGTCCTGATACTATAAATTTATCTTGAGATTCGCCTTGCTCCACACGCAAGGCAACATTGTGAATTAATTCCTGATTAAGCCTATCTTTGATATTTCTTGCAGTAACGTACTTCCCCTCTTTCCCGGAAAAAGGGGAATCATTAACCTGAAAAATCATGCTAACTGTGGGCTCATCAACTCTAAGCGATGGCAACGGATTGGGGTGATCAGGATCACATAAGGTATCTGAAATGTTTAGGGCATCTATGCCTGTAATACATACGATATCTCCAGCATGAGCCTCAGGAACCTCAACCCTCTCGAGCCCAATATGACTGAGAACTTGAAGTACCTTTGCTTTTCTGGGTGCTTTATTTTCATTGGCAACTACGATTCTATTGTTTGGTTTAATCGAGCCCCCGATTATTCTTCCTATCCCAATTGTTCCCACGTATGAATTGTAATCAAGAGCACTAATTTGCATTCTGAAAGGAGAGTTGCTATCGACTACTGGAGGTTTTACCTTATCTATAATCATATCAAGCAAAGGCGTCATGTCCGATGCAAGAGCATCGGGCTTATTCCCAGCCATTCCCTTTAATGCAGATGCATAAATGATTGAAAAATCTAATTGTTCGTTGGTACCGCCAAGGTTATCAAATAATTGAAATACCTGATCAATCACCCAATAGGGCCTTGCTTCGGGCCTATCAATTTTATTGACTATCAGGATTGGGCATAATCCTTTCTCAAAGGCTTTCTGAGTTACAAACCTTGTCTGGGGCATTGGTCCATCAACAGCATCTACCAATAATAGGACTGAATCGACCATTGATAAAATGCGCTCTACTTCTCCTCCAAAGTCAGCATGACCCGGGGTATCTACTATATTGATATGATGATTTTTCCACTGGATTGCTGTATTTTTTGCAACAATTGTAATGCCTCTCTCTTTTTCCTGATCGTTAGAATCCATGATACAAACTGCATCTATGTTCTTACGATCTAGACCCCCAGACTGCTGCAGTAATTTATCAACCAGGGTAGTTTTACCATGGTCCACATGAGCAATAATTGCTATATTCCTGATATTTTTTTGATCCATATTAATTTACAAAGCAGAATTACTTTATTATCCAGCTGCTAGTGAAGACGACAGTATATGGTGTTCTGTTTGCTACTCAAGGTTTTTTCAAAAAGAATTTCTACAATGGTAAATGGTGGGCCCGGTAGGACTTGAACCTACGACCAATGGATTATGAGTCCACTGCTCTAACCAACTGAGCTACAGGCCCGAGAGTGTCTATTTTAATGCTTCTTGATATTCATTGGCTACAATATTACGAAGATATTTGGGCAATCGAATATTAATTTGACTGCCAAAGCTTAAAATCCATCTTCTTAGTACCTCAGTGTCTGCCACCTCTGCTTCTAGGATAATTTTGTTCTTATTAGCATCAAAGGTAGCTCGTTGATTTTTTGAGAACGGTGTCTCAAATAAGTGATAGCCGGCCCTTGGATGAAACTCTGCAACCAAGTTAATCGATGCCTTATGAATGTATTCAAGAAATCCTGATGCAATATAATCATCCAGATCAAAATCATTAGGAACTATTGCTTTGCTTGAAAGAATTTCGATGGCTCTAAATCGATGCATGGGAAGTTGCCTAATCAGTTCCTCTTTACCTCTTGTACAGACCAATCTTTTAACTGCTCCCTGAGAAACTATCCCAAGAGGATTATAGATATGCTGACTACTTTTTTTTGACTCTCTTGATTGATAAGTTCCCAGAATTTGAAAGTTAGCCAGAGTTGCTCTAATAATTTTTGCAACCAATTCCTCATCAATTACTGGAGGAAGATATCTGTGAGTAGCATCAACAAATCTAATCTTTTTATTCCAGTTTGCTTTGTTTAAACTTTTGCTTTTAATAATTGCTTCTGATCTTTTAAAAAGGTTATTGATTCTTGGAAGCTCCTTAAGATTAATAATTCCATCAAATTGTTCTTTGAACAATGACAGAAACATTGCCTCAGACTCATCAAGAGCAGATAGGTCAATGTAGCTTGCATCCTTTGCAAACGACCATCCATAGGGGATGCTCCGATCATCACAAATTAATCCAAAGATGGATTCAAGTTTTTTTAGGTCTCTTTGGATCGTTCTATCGCTCACCTGATAACCAAGCTCTGCAAGGGATTTACGAAGGTCAGACAGAGATTTTTTTTGAGGGAATCGGGGAATGAGCCTGAGGAGTTCTATGTATCTAATTGCTGTATTCATTTTTATTGCGACACTATATGTCGTATTTCAAGTTTATCCTATTCTCAATTAGTTAGGAAACATTATGAATATAGAGAACTTAATATTTAGCGATACAGAAACCACTGGTAAGGATCATTTAGACTTTAATCAGATCATACAGTCTTCATCGGTACTCACCGATACTGATTTTATCAAAAGGGATGAGCACAATGTCTCTTGTCGACCTCTTCCTTGGAACTTGCCATCACCAGAGTCCTATTTGATACATAAACAAGATGCGACTCTAGATTCTAGGTACAACCACTATGAGATGATGCGGTCGATCCATAAAAAATGGAATCTCTGGACTGAGATGAGCCCAGGGATCTTTATCACTTATAATGGACATCGATTTGATGAGGAGCTTTACCGTAAGCAATTTTTCTGGAATCTGCTTGACCCCTTTGTCACAAATACCAATGGGAATGGTAGGATTGATTTGCTCTATTTGGTTCGGCTGGTGAGCCAACTAAAACCAGCACTCATTCCTTTTGAGTTAAATAAAAAAGGTAATCCCATCTGTAGCCTATCATCTGTCGCGCATGCCATTGGCATAGATAGCGCTAATGCTCATGACGCCAGATTTGATGTGGAGCTTTTAATTGCGCTGACGAAATTTCTTAAAGAGGAGGTAGGAGATTTATTTGAGGACTTTATTCAACAATCAACCAAAGATAGCTTTAAAAATTTTTTACTTGAAACAAAGGTCTTAGGCTATCGTTACCAGCCCTATGGAACCTTTTGGAATTATCCATTAACCTGCCTAGGCTTTAACCCTAGCAACCCTAACGAGGCTATCTGCGTTGACCTGTCCTATCCAGTAGATGAGGTTATTAACTTAGAGTACAGTGAAATCGCTCACTATCTCTCTAAGCCCTATACGGAATCTCCATTCAAGATTATTAAAATTAACCAGTCGCAAAGTCTTTTTGATGCAAGTAAATTTGACTTTGACTTTGGCATGGATCCATCTGAAATGAATAGTCATGCGACAAGCTATTTAAGCAATTTTGAATGGAGAAACAAGATTTTATTTGCTTCATCAGACATTGAGAGAAAATCATGGCCTTATCGTGAGCATATCGAGCAAACCATCTATCAGAAATTTTTCTCGCAAAGCGACAAGGAGCTTTTCCGCCAGTTTCACGAGGAGAAAGACTTAAAGAAAAAAATCATTTTAGTGCATCAGTTTAATGATTCTCGTGCGAAGGAGTTTGCTTATCGCATTCTTTTTCAAATAGCACCCAAAGCAATTGGTAGTGATATCAAGGAGTACATCCTTAATTTAACTCATACCCGCTGGGAATCTAAAGGCCCATGGCCACTTAGGGAGGAGTACATGGAGGAAATTGAACGGCTTAAAGAGACCCTCTTAACGCATGAGGAAAAAAAGGTTTTCAGTTCCATTGAGCGTTATTTCTCGCTCGATGAGGCGCAAATTCTTAAGATCGCTTAGTTAGTCGTCTTTTAGAAAGCTTTTGAGCTGTTCGGATCTTGAGGGATGTCTTAATTTTCTCAATGCTTTTGCCTCAATTTGTCGGATCCGTTCCCGGGTCACATCAAACTGTTTGCCGACCTCCTCAAGGGTATGATCAGTGTTCATTTCAATACCAAATCGCATCCTAAGCACCTTTGACTCTCTCGGAGTTAAGCCAGAGAGCACGTTCCTAGTGGTTTCCTTAAGGCCTTCTTGCGTAGCAGAGTCATCTGGGAGGTCTGCATCGATATCCTCAATGAAGTCTCCTAGGTGTGAGTCCTCGTCATCACCCACAGGCGTTTCCATAGAGATAGGCTCCTTGGCAATTTTTAATACCCGTCTGACCTTATCCTCGGGCATGTCCATCTCTTTGGATAGTTCCTCGGGTGTAGGCTCGCGGCCTTTTTCTTGCACCATTTGCCTGGTTATACGATTGAGTTTGTTGATGGTTTCAATCATATGTACGGGGATTCTAATCGTTCTTGCCTGATCAGCGATTGATCTTGTGATTGCCTGGCGGATCCACCAAGTTGCATAGGTCGAAAATTTGTAACCACGACGGTATTCGAACTTATCGACTGCCTTCATCAGTCCTATGTTTCCTTCCTGGATCAGATCCAGGAATTGAAGACCCCTGTTGGTATATTTTTTGGCAATTGAAATGACAAGCCTTAGGTTTGCCTCAACCATTTCTTTTTTTGCTCTTCTGGCTTGAGTTTCTCCTAAGGTAAGCTCTCTGTTAAGTGCCTTGAGATCTTTAATACTTAGACTGCTGTTCGTCTCAATTGTTTTTAAATGGTTTTGAAGTTTAACTACCTGATCTTTTACCTTGGCTAATTTTGAGGAGTACTTTCTCTTAGCTCTTATAAACTTATCTATCCACTTCAGGTTCGTTTCGTTTTCTGGAAAGGTGCTAATAAAGTCTTTTCTTGGAAGGTCTGACTCCCTAACGCATAAGATCATGATCTCTCTTTCAATTTTTCTGATTTTCTCAATGCGGCTTTTGAATTTATTTCTTACCGTTAAGGTGAAATCCGGGGTAAGTTTTAATTCAGAGATCTCTTTGTATAACTTTTCAAATTTATCTATTACATTTTTTTGTCCAATAGAGTATCTCTTGAGTGAGTCCTTGTAAGGCTTGGCGTATCTTTTAACTCTGGACATTCTTTTCTTGGCTTCTTTAGGATCTGGACCGTCTGCTTGATCATCATCAGTGCTGGGCGCGTTTGCATCCATAATGGTCTCATCGGTAGGATCGATAAAATCCAAGATCACATCACTTAATTTTTTCTCTTCGCCATCGCATGATTGAAACTCATCTAAAAGAAGGTCGGTATACTCAGGCACAGAGAACATCGTCTTTTTAACAATCTCTAATCCTTCTTCTATTCTTTTGGCGATGCTTATTTCACCTTCCCTAGTCAGCAGCTCAACGCTTCCCATCTCACGCATATACATTCTGACTGGATCGGTGGTACGACCAAACTCAGCATCCACATTAGCCAATGCAGCAGCTACCCCTTCCTCGGCTATGTCGTCATCTTCGACGACGGCATTATCGGTAAGGACCAGTGAATCAAGGTCTGGAGCTTTTTCATACACGGTTATGCCCATGTCATTAATCATATTTACGATTTCGTCGATCTGCTCGGGATCAAGAATATCAGTAGGTAAGTGGTCATTAACCTCACTGTAGGTCAGGTAGCCCTGATCTTTGCCTTTAGCGATTAGAATTTGAACTTGATTTTTTTGCTCCTCGGTATCAAGAGCTGGTTTTGTCTTTTTAGCCATGCAGTAGAAAGGAATTAAGGTCCCATATTGTACAAAATGCTTGAGAATAGTCAAAAGGTATTTCTCAGTCGAGACTAAATGGACAATTTCTTAACTTATTGAATTTATTGCTTTTTAAACTTTTTGGCTAAGGATTCAGCGAGAGAAGATCTTGAGCCATGAAAGCTGAGTTTTTTGATAATGTCCTCAAGTATTTTTTCTGCAATGGGCTCATCATCAAAAACATAATCGCTTACCAGCTTGGAGATATGCTTGCCCAGATCATCGTCTCTGAAGTGCTCAATAATCATCGAGGTTGTTATATCTGAATCCGCCGTTCGAATATAGCGCAGAACCATGACAAGCAGTGATGTCCCTGGTGCTTGAATTTTTGATAATGCATCAAGGGGAATTTCTTTATTAGCAAGCTTGGGAAACTGAACCAGGATACTGATTGCCTCCCTAATAAATAAATTTTCTGATCGTTTAGAATGGCCCTTGTCTGGCATCGCTTTAAAGGTATTGGTATCACTGTTAGATGCATTTATTATGAGATCCTTGTCAATCTTCAGATGATCTGCAAGATCGGTGATGAACGCATCTTTGTATAGTTGATTCCTCATTTTTTGAATGTAAGTGAGGGCCATGCTGATTGCTTTAGACTTTGACTCAGCATTGTTATTTTTCATTTCAGAGCAGGCAATTTTGATCATCAGCTCTGAGAGCGGAATTGATTTTTTTGCTAACCCTAAAAAGTGATCCTTCCCCTTGGCCTGAACAAGCGAGTCAGGGTCCTGTCCTTTGGGCAAGAACAAGAATGAAAACTCCGTGAGCCCACCGGCAAACCCTAGGACAATATCTACAGTTCTCAGTGATGCTTTTTTCCCGGCCTCATCACCATCAAAGCAGAAAACCACCTTGGGCGTTCTTTGGATAATTTGTTTGACATGGCTCTCAGTTAGGGCTGTGCCCAAGGTCGCGACTGAGGGCATTATTCCAATTTGCGCGAGGCTTATTACATCGAGATAACCTTCACACAAAAACATGGCAGCATTCTTATTTCGAGCCTCATAGGTCTCAGAGAGACCGTATAGGCAATGACTTTTATTAAAAGTGATCGTTTCAGGAGAGTTTATATATTTGGGGAGCTGCTCATCGATATTTCTTCCCCCAAAGGCAATAATTTTATTGCTGCTCGATTTGATTGGGAAAATAATTCTGCCTCTAAAACGATCATAAATATTTCCCTTCTCATTTTTTACAATAAGGCCTGCATCAAAAAGTTTTTTTTCAGAGAATCGTTTTAGTAGCTTGGGCGATGATAAGAAATTCCATGAATCAGGCGAGTAGCCGATACGAAATTTCTTGATCGATTTTTCATTGATCCCTCTCCTAGTAAGATATTGTTTTACTTCTGAAGATTGATTAAGTTGAGATTCATAAATTTTTGTTATTTCTTCTAGAAGGGCTGCTTGTTCATTTTCTTTTTTTACATTGGTACTATCATTTAAAGGGACTTCCATGCCAACCTTCTCAGCCAAGTATTTAATCGCTGTTACAAAGTCTAAATTATCATGTTCCATAAGAAAGCTGATCGGAGTACCATGCGCTCCACAGCCAAAGCAGTGATAAAACCCTTTCGTCTCAGAAACAATGAATGAGGGCGTTTTTTCATTATGAAATGGACATAATCCTTTATGATCTTTACCTGCTTTCTTGAGCTCTACTCTGCTTCCAATGAGATCAACGATATTTATCGCTGCCACGAGGCTTTCTATGAATGACTTTGGAATAAAATTTGCTGACATCCTCTAAAGGATAGCAAATAGTAAAAATTAAAATAGAGCTAAGAGAGTGATTCCTTTACTTTTTGACTGACATAACCCATGTCAACTTGTCCGGCAGCCTTGTCTTTTACGCAAGCCATGACCTTACCCATATCCGCCATAACTTTGGCATCAAGCTCAGCAATGGCATCAGCAATCATCTTATCCGTTTCTTCTGGGGAGAGTTTTTCAGGAAGAAATTGTTCTAAAAATTTTATTTCAGAAATTTCAATACTTGCCAGATCCTCGCGGCCTCCTTCTTGGAATGCCTTTACAGATTCATTTCTCTGCTTGACCATTTTTTCAATCAGGCTGAGTTGTTTTGCTTCGGTAAGTTCTTCACGTGTATCAACTTCAATTTGCTTGATCTCAGCTAAAGCCATACGAACAACTCTGAGCGTTTCTTTATCACCAGATTTTAGGGATTGAGTTTGTAATTCAATCAGGGTTGATTTGATTGACATGAAATTTAATAGCTTTTAGCTTTAGCGTATCCTACGCGTTTCCCATACCTTTTTTGAGTAGCGGCTTTCTTCCTCTTTCTCTCTTGAGTTGGTTTCTCATAGAACTCACGTTTTCGTAGCTCTGTTAAGACACCTGCCTTCTCACATGAGCGTTTGAATCTGCGAAGCGCAGCGTCGAAGTACTCGCTATCTTTAACTTTTATTCCAGGCATACTTAAAAGGATTTTCTCCTGATATACAATAAGGGTGAAATCATACCTATTTATTGGGCTAACTTCAAAGTTTAAATACAAATTAATGAAAATTTTAGGAATTGAGACGAGTTGCGATGAGACAGGGGTCGCTGTTTATTCTGAGTCAGAGGGGCTGGTGAGTGAGCTTTTGTACTCGCAAATACGTTTGCACAAAGAGTTTGGCGGTATTATTCCTGAGCTAGCATCAAGGGACCATGCACAGCGGTTGGCAGGGATGACCCAAAAGGTACTTGAGCAAGCTGATTTAAAAATGAGTGATATTGATGGTATCGCGTATACCCTTGGACCTGGCCTCATCGGTGCACTGCTTGTGGGCACAAGCTTCGCCTCTTCCCTTGCGCTCAAATATGAAAAAAAACTATTGCCTGTTCATCATATGGAGGGACACCTCTTCGCTCCATTCATAAAACAAGATATTGAATATCCCTTTATTGCTTTATTGGTGTCAGGTGGGCATAGCCTTCTCGTTCTGGTGAAGAGCTTTAAGGATTATACGGTGATTGGTCGGTCCATCGATGATGCGGTGGGTGAGTGTTTTGATAAGGTAGCCAGAATGCTTGGTCTTGAATACCCCGGTGGCCCAGAAATCGATCGGCTTGCCAAGATGGGCAATAACGATCAATATAAATTTCCAAGACCCTTAATACATGACGGTTTGAATTTTAGTTTTAGTGGACTTAAGACAGCTGTTAGATATCAAATTGAAAAACTTAATGATCAAGGCATCCTTCTTGAAGATTACATCCATGATATTTGTGCCTCGTTTCAGGAGGCTGCCATTGAGTCTCTGCATCACAAGTGTGTCAAGGCATGCAAAGAATTTAGTGTGGACAACTTAATCATATCCGGAGGTGTTGCTGCAAACACAAGACTAAGAGCATTATTTTCTGAATCAAAAAATTTAAATGTTATTTTTCCTGAATTTAAATTATGTACTGACAATGGGGCAATGATTGCCTATGCTGGTTACCTAAATTTTATTAATAACGTGACTATGGATGATATTTACTCTCCCAGACCAAGGTGGGATTTAAATCAGCTATGTAAAGAGAGCAGTTTGGATGGATAGGATACTCATTGAGAAACTTAAGGCCAATGCGGTAATAGGCATTTGGGAGTGGGAAAAACAGATCACTCAAATTGTTGAGATCGACATTGAATTTTCAATTGATGCTCGTATTATTACCAAAGACAATATCAGCGAGACCACTAACTATAAAGACGTGGCTAAAGATATTAAGTTGTTGTGTGAGTCGAGACCGTTTGAGCTTGTCGAGACGATGGCAGAGGAGATTGCTAAATTTGCCATTGCAAAATATAAAATGAATAAAATTATGGTTAAAGTATGCAAGCCAGGTGCACTCTCTGATGCAAAAAATGTAGGCATTCAGATAGAAAGATCGCTTTCTGATTATGACCTATAGTTGCTACCTATCCCTTGGAAGCAATATTTCTCCGCAGTTAAATATAAGAGGTGCGGTTGAGTCGCTAGAAAGTTTATTTTTAATTAAGAATATATCGAGTGAGTATTCAAGCCAGGCGGTGGGACTCAGTGGCGATGATTTTGTCAATGTAGTGGTTGAGATTGATACTGCTTTACCAATCCCGAACATAAAGACTGAGCTTGATAACCTTGAGAAGCGAGCAGGACGTAATGAGCAGATGCGAGGATTCCAAAGCAGAACACTTGATATTGATTTAATTACTTATGGAGCCTCCATTGACCCACAACAACGGATACCGCATCCCGATCTTTATTATTATTCATTTGTCTTGACCCCGATTTTAGAGATTAATTCGGGTTTTATTGATCCATTAACAGGATTACTAATGAATACTTATGCAGAGACTCTTCTTAAGAGAATCCCCCTAAGAAGAACTAGCTAGCTTACCAGCCGATACTTCGTCCGCCATCGACTGCGATAATTTGACCTGTTATATAACTTGATTCGTACAAGAAGAGAGCAGTCTTGGCGATATCTGCGGGTTCGCCGCATCTCCCAATTGGTATCTGCTTAATAATACTCTCTTTAGTTTTGTCGCTCACATCTTGGTCCGGCCATAGAATTGCTCCTGGGGAAATGCCATTAACTCTAATTTTTGGCGCAAAATCTTTTGCCATTGAACGCGTTAACATCGCCAATGCAGCCTTCGCGGGACCATAGATCAAATGATTTTTTAGAGGTCTCTGACTATGGATATCAACGATATTGATGATAGAGCTATCATGAGCTGTCATCAGTTTGATTAATTTCTGCGTTAAGAAGAGTGGAGCTTTAAAATTTGGGTTTATCAGCTTGTCCCAGTCAGTTTCATTGACATCGGCAATTGGCGTGGGATAGAAGGTGGAGGCATTATTTACAAGTACATTTAGCTCACTGGTTATTTTTTGAGCTTCTTCTGCCAAGCGATTGACACCCTCGATAGAATTTAGATTTGCCTGAACATAGAAAGAAGAATCTGATCTCTGGGCGTTTAGCTTGTCTGATAGTCGTTTAGCATCATCCATAGAACTATTACAATGGATAATGGTATTAAAGTTATTTTTATGGAAAAGACTGATGATTTCAGCACCAATACGTTTAGAACCACCGGTTACTAATATCCATTTCTTGGTCATGAATTCTCCATTTGCATCCCAAGGATACATCAATTGTTATTGCATAGACAAAATAATATGATGCCATAGGTAAAAGATGAAAGCGCTTGAGAAAAAAATTATCCGGAGCATCTCTCAAAGTGCATGCAATCAAATTCCATTCTCTGTTTTTATGAACATGTGTCTTTACGATCATGAGGAGGGATTTTATACAGGTGGTCATGAGGTGATCGGAAAGCAGGGTAGCTTCGTGACAGCTCCTGAGCTTGGAGAAGAACTTGCTGAGATTATTGGTAACTATTTTCTACATTTACTTGAAGAACTCAAAGACCCTATCATTGTTGAGGTTGGTGCGGGTAAGGGGACACTATCGTATAACCTCATTAGTTTTCTAAAGAGCAGTGCTAAACACTCGTTTGATTATGAAATTATTGAAATCAGTGGGAGCATGATTGCAAAGCAAAAAAAGCTCCTAGAACCTTTCAAAGGATTAGTAACTTGGAATAGCCCCTCAGATGCTTTTGAGGATAGAGACTGCATCGTTATTGCTAATGAGTTTTTAGATGCCATCCCTTTTGATCGTTTTGTAAAGCTAAATAATGATATCTATCCATTAATGGTCACCTATGACAATAAGCTGTCTTGGAAACAGCATGAGCTACCCTTATCTCCAGATGCGATGAAGCAATTTGGTGTGAATAAAGAGATCTTCGAAAGCCTCCCTGAGGGCTATCAGTCTGAATTACATGCCTATGCAGAGCTCATTCAAATCATTCAAAAGCTTCAATGTGCAAAGAGCGTCTGCGCTTTATTTATTGATTATGGTTATGGTGAAAGGGATTACTATGCGGCTCATAGGACAAATGGAACTTTGTCTTGTTTTATGCAACATCAAATTTCAGATAATCCTTTTTTGATGTTAGGTGAGCAAGATATTACCTCTTGGGTTAACTTTACCAGAGTAAAAAATGTCTTAGAATCCAATGGATTCCTTGTAAGTGGATATACAACACAAGCTGAATTTTTACTCTCTGGGGGGATTGATAAGTATCTCAATAGGGCATTTGAGAATAGCGATTTTCAGAGAGTACAAAACATAAAAACACTCATGTTGCCAGGTGAAATGGGAGAGTATATTAAAGTGTTGCTGGCAACAAAAAACTTAAATCAAAAAATAAGCCTAACGGGAAGGTCATTCTTAAGTAGAATTTAGTAATGGACTGGTTACAGGTAATATTGCTTGCTATCTTGCAAGGAGTTCTTGAGTTCTTGCCTATCTCGAGCTCTGGCCATTTAATTCTTTTTCCTGCCATGCTTGGTTGGGATGATCAGGGAGCGCTCTTTGATATTGCCACTCACTTTGGGTCACTTGTCGCTATGGTTATTTATTTTCGCAAAGAAGTAATATCGTTGCTTCAGTTAAATGCACATCGAAACTTTATGAGATTAAGGATTAATCTGATCATTGCAACAGTCCCCATAATACTCGTAGGTTTCTTTTTTGGGGATCTGATTCTTATATTAAATCGAAGCCCGGTCATTGTTGCTTTTGCGACCATATTCTTCGGAGTATTGCTCTGGCTTTCAGATCGTTTCGGCAAAAAAATTAGCAATATTGAAGGATTGAATTATCGATCCTCCATCATCATTGGTATTTCACAATGCCTGGCCTTAATTCCTGGCACCTCAAGATCAGGGATCAGCATTACTGCTGGTAGGTTACTCGGGCTGGATAAAGAAAGCGCAGTACGTTTTTCCTTTTTATTGGCACTGCCCACGCTATTGGCTAGCTTCACTTGGCAGGTAATCAATTATTCGGCTGAAGCTCAATCTATTGGGCCAGATCAATTAGTGGTCGCTATCTTGTTAAGTGCTATCGCTTCTTATCTTACCATTAAGCTATTTCTTCAATTCATAAGACAAATAGACTTTTCATGGTTTATGTTATATCGCATTGGATTAGGACTGATCACGCTTTATTTATTTATCTAATAAGTTTTCAGCTATTTGTGACTTGAGAGAGATTATTTCTTTAGGCGTTAGGTTTGACTTATCAACCTTATTAAATTCCTTTTCCGCCTCAGTCAATAGTTTACCTAGGAATTCGATTCTTTTGGTAATCATCCTATCCCCAAGATTAGATTGTTTAATCAAGATAAATGCAGCTTCAAAGATTTCACTTCTTCCACTCTTAGAATACTGATCAAAAAGCTTTATCAGCTGTTGCGTGGAAATTTCCTCATAGCAAGCTTGTGCAAGTGAGCACAAAGTTTGACCTGCTAACTTAAATTTATTGCTCACTGGAAGGTCAATCTTGAGAGCTTCTAAAAATTCTTTAAATTTATCTGAATCAAAAGATTGTTTTCTTATAGGTATCAGGCTTATTAAAAGAAAATCTATAGGTAGGTCCTGATCAGACATCTCATCTATATATCTTAAATTGTCTGTTTGATCATTAAGCAGCTTAGTGAAGCTTGGTAAGATTTGTGAGAGCGCCTCGAGAGAATGTATAAATGAAAAAAATTCATATCTATTGGTTTTGGCATCAAGTTTTTTTATTTCTAGCAGTATTCTCTCCCTTGGAATAATTGCTAATTCTTCTGAGTCGATAATTTCTTTTAAGAGTGTAAATGTTTCATCTGCAACCTCAAATCCGAGGGGCTTAAAGTTTGAATAAAATCGAGCAAGCCTGATGAGCCTTAACGGATCATCCTTAAAATATTTTGATACATGGCGAAGGATTTTATTATTGATATCATCAATGCCTCCGTAAGGGTCAATATAGCCCTTACCATCCTCATCCTCCGCGATTGCGTTTATGGTAAGGTCTCTTCTGTAAAGGTCATCTTCAAGAGTAATATCTCTTGAGAAGTCAGTCTTAAAGCCTTTGTAACCTCTGCCGGCTTTATGCTCTTTGCGGGCAAGGGCGTATTCCTCTTTAGTTTTGGGATGCAGAAAAACTGGAAAGTCAGCATTAATCTTAGTGAAGCCTAGATTAAGCAGTTCCTCTTCAGTGCCACCAACAACAACCCAATCAATATCACTTTGTTTGTGTTTAAGGCCCATAAGATGATCTCTCACGGCGCCCCCAACTTTATAAAATTTCATTATTAGATTATGTCTCTGTAGTGAGAAATTTTGTCTTTGTATTGATTGTAATGAAGATTCAACCAATTGGAGAGTTTAATAGGCTTAATATTCATCGATTCAAGAATATTTTCTTCACCAATGCTGGGAATAGAGAGTGATTTAAAATTATCCCTTGTCATGAGCTTTCCTGGAACGATGAATTCGAGAAAAGATGCCTGCATTACTCCTAAGAAGTCTGGTAACCCAATGATTACTCTTTTCTTATTCTTTGCCATAGCTATCAGTTTAAGTATCTGTTTGAGATTAAATTTTTCTGAACCATAAACCTGAATGACCTGGTTGTCATAATCATTTGAATTGAGGCATTGATAGACAGACTGAGCAACATCATTGACATGAACTGGCGCAAACATTGCACTGGCTTTTGCTAATGGAATGATAGGAAAGTACGATACTAAATATTGGAACATGTTAAAGCTTTGCGCCCCATCACCAAATATTAGTGATGGCTGGACAATGCAGTAAGTAGAGTGCTTGCCAAGCATTTGCTTAATTTTATCCTCAGCCAGACCTTTAGATTTTAGATAGTCACTTGGTGCATGTGCGGCACTTGCCTTAAGTGCACTCAGATGAATAAATTTTCTGATTTTGAGGTCATCTACAGACTGACAAATTTTTTCAACTAAATCTACATGAATTGTCTTAAACCTATTTTTTTTGTCTTCATGCAAGATTCCAATTGTGTTAATAACGACATCCACATCCGTCAATGCATTCTTGATGAGAGTGATATCAAAACTTTTTAATCTGATCCACTCTACTCCAGGGCTTGCCCCGGTAATTGAGCGCTTGCTGTGCCTCGAGATAATTTTTACTCTGTAATTTTTTAATAAAAGAAGATTAATAAGCGCACTTCCAACAAAACCTGATCCACCAAAAATGGCAACAGTTCCTGAGGTAGATTTTTTATTTTCTTCTTTGATCATTTTTTTACTTGAGGACTAGTAGTAACCCTCTATCATCGCGTAAGACTTGCAGTACTAAGGATCCAGGCTTGTTATTTAAAATTCTCTCCAGATCTGCAAAGCTCTGAACCCTGACTCTATTTACATGCGTGATTAAATCTCCTTGTCTTAGGCCTCTTTGAAAGGCAAAACTATCGTTATCAATCGCTTGTATTGCAATGGCATATTGATTTGTCTGTCCTGAGATCGACTCTACTGAGAGTTCAACACCTGCAAAGGCGGGTTCAATTTCATCAATGGTTTCTGTAGGTAGTGTTTGAGCATTTGCACTCATTTCACCCAGGGTAGCCTCAAATGTTAAAAGCTCACCATCTCTTAATACATTAATTTCAATCATTTCATCAGGTCTTCTCATTCCGATATAGTTTCGTAGCTCAGAGGGACCCGAGATTGGTTCCCCATTTACCTCTACAACGACGTCACCAATCTGGAGGCCGGCCAGCTCTGCAGCAGATCCTGGGCTTATGGCTGTAATAAGTGCACCCTCAGAAGATTCAAATGATAGACTTTCTGCAATTTCTTCAGTAATTTCAGCAATATTGACACCCAGGAGGCCTCTCCTTACTGAGCCACTTTCAATTATTTGATCCATAATGTTTTTAGCGAGATTAATGGGTATTGCAAATCCAATACCTATATTGCCTCCGCTTTGAGAAAGAATGGCTGAGTTAATACCAATTAAATTTCCATTGAGGTCTATTAAGGCTCCGCCAGAATTGCCTGGGTTAATTGAGGCATCGGTTTGTATAAAGTCCTCGTAACCATCAGGATTGATACCAACCCTTCCAAGCGCAGAGACAATTCCTGATGTAACGGTATGCTGAAGTCCAAATGGATTTCCAATAGCTACAACAAAATCTCCAACCCTAACGTTTGATGAATCTCCTAAATTCAGATCAGTCAGATTATCAGGGTCTACTTGAAGCACAGCTATGTCTGTTCCTGGATCTGAACCAATAACCGTAGCGCTTAATGTTCTGTTATCTATAAGGGTGATAGTAATTTCATCAGCATTATCAATGACGTGATGGTTGGTAATGATATGGCCAAGTTCAGCGTCTACAATGACCCCTGACCCAGCACTTTCAAATTCCCTCTCTTGGTTGGGGGGCATAAATCTTCTAAAAAAAGGATCATTTGAGAGAGGGTTTTGTACGTTAACAGTGCCGGTAACAGCAATGCTCACCACTGCAGGGCTTACCTCTTCAATGAGGGGGGCAAGGGAATTGCCAATAATTTGGGCGCCAACTTGATGGGAGAAAAAAACGGTTAATACTAAATAAAATTTAATAAATATATGCCTCATAAAAGCCTCATAATTTTTAGCAAAAGATGCTTAATAAGCGTTAATAGTTACCAGAGTGATAATAATAGGGATAAAAAATTAAAAATAAAGACCTGATGGAAATAAAGAATAACCTTGTGGATAAATTGTTTAAAAATTGAAGATAAGCAGTTTATATTAAATACTATATATTGTGATTGCTACTTGTAGGTTTTTACATCTGTATTGTAAATCGTAATAATTATGAAGTTTTTAGTAAATTATCTAAGCTATTGAAAATAAAGTATTTATTAAAAATACCTAAATTAATTAGTTTTTTTATTGACAACATTTATCCATCAGAATAATCTATGTTTAAGACACAATATCTTGTGTCTAATTTTTTCAAACCTTATATTTTTAGGGGTGTTTGTTACGCCACAGTATAAATGTATTAAATTGGTAAATAATTAATGAAATCAGTTTTAAAAGTCGCTGAGAAGTCAGCTATATCTCAAGATCTTCAACCCGCCTCCTTAGATATCTGGGACATGAAATATCGCTTAAAAGCTAAAACTGGCGAGGCCGTTGACAAGACCCTTGAAGATACATTTAAACGAGTCGCACTTGCACTGTCTGAAGTTGAAAGCCCTGATAAACAAGAGGAGTGGTTTGAGAAGTTTTACTGGGCCATAAGTAAGGGAGCAACCCCTGCAGGTAGAATCATGTCAAACGCAGGAGCTGAGCAGCATAAGCCAGCTACTTCGACTATAAATTGTACCGTCTCCGGCTCTATCAGTGACTCTATGGATAGTATCTTGAATAAAGTTCATGAAGCTGGACTGACATTAAAAGCCGGCTGTGGAATCGGCTATGAGTTTTCAACTTTAAGGCCTAAAGGAGCATTTGTGACGGGTGCAGGGGCTTACACTTCAGGACCGTTATCCTTTATGGATATATATGACAGAATGTGCTTTACCGTTTCCTCAGCTGGCGGTAGGAGAGGCGCTCAAATGGCAACTTTTGATGTAGGCCATCCTGACGCCTTTGATTTCATTAGAGCAAAACGTGAAGATGGACGATTAAGGAACTTTAATTTATCACTGCTCATCACTGATGAGTTCATGGATGCAGTGAAGTCGAATAAAGACTGGCATCTTGCTTTTCCTATCTCGGAAAAAGAAATGCAAGATGATGGCTTAGATGTGGATAGCTCTGATGAGATAATTTGGCGTGATCACCCTATACACAAGGGTTACGTGACGAATGACGCAGGCTTGGTTGCATGCAAGATCTACAAGACAATGCCTGCCCAAAGACTCTGGGATGCCATTATGTCCTCGACCTATGATTTTGCTGAGCCAGGCTTTGTTTTAATTGATCGTGTTAATCAGATGAATAATAACTGGTGGTGTGAAAATATCAGAGCTACCAATCCTTGTGGTGAGCAACCTTTACCGGAGTATGGAGCCTGCTTATTAGGATCAATCAACCTTACGCGCTTTGTTGAAAACCCATTTACAGAGGATGCAAAATTCAACTGGGACGAATACAAAGATGTAGTTCATGTGTTTACCAGGATGCTAGATAATGTAGTTGAGATTAACGGCCTCCCTCTAGGCAAACAAAGAGAGGAAATACTTAATAAGAGAAGACATGGGATGGGATTCTTGGGCCTTGGTTCGACACTTGCGCTTCTTGGCATGAGGTATGGATCAAAAGAATCTATACAATTCACTGAGGATGTCTCCAGGGAATTAGCAGTCGTTGGATGGAAAGCCGGGCTAGAACTGGCAAAAGAAAAAGGAGCAGCACCAATATTCGAAGAGGACTTCGAAGTGACAGAGGAGATGCTCAGTAAGCGTCCACAGATGGTGAAAGATGGTTTTAAGGTTGGGCAAAAGGTAAAAGGAAGGGTCTTGCACGCGCTTTACAGTAATTATATGAATAGGATCGCAGAGGTAGAGCCTGAACTGGTTGATGAAATCTCGAAGGTCGGAGCGAGATTTACACATCACAGCTCTATTGCGCCAACTGGCACCATTTCGCTTTCGTTGGGTAATAATGCTAGCAATGGCATTGAGCCTTCATTTGCGCATCATTATTTTAGAAACCTCATAAGAGAAGGTAAAAAGACCAAAGAGAAGGTCGATGTCTTTTCTTATGAGCTATTAAAGTATCGAGAGGTCGTGGATAAAAATGCAAGCCCTGATGATGCGAACTCGTTACCGGATTACTTTATAAGCTCAGAGTCAATTACTCCTCGAGAGCATGTTGATATCCAGGCTGCAGCACAAAAATGGATCGATTCTTCAATTTCTAAGACGGCCAATGTTCCAACGGAATATCCCTATGAAGACTTTAAAGGTATCTATTCCTATGCCTATGAGCAGGGATTGAAGGGGTGCACTACTTTTAGGTTTAATCCTGAGGCGTTTCAGGGGGTCCTTGTAAAAGAAAAGGACTTAAAGAACACTCAGTATATATTTACGTTAGAAGATGGTTCTGAGGTTGCCGTGCAAGGGGACCAGGAGATTGAATACGACGGCGAGATACACTCAGCTGCAAACCTTTATGATGCCCTTAAAGAGGGATACTACGGAAAATTTTAAAGAGCAGAAATGGAAAAAATAAAAATTGAAAAAAAGATCGTTGGTTATAGTGTCGGCAAAGATAAGCCTGCCGATTCAAATATTCAAAATGACAAAGAAAATGTTATCAGAATGCATGAAAAAATTGAGAGGCCAGATACACTGGTTGGTTCAACCTATAAGGTGAAGACACCTGTCTCCGATCATGCCATGTACGTAACTATCAATGATATTGTATTAAATGAGGGTACAGCCCATGAAAAAAGAAGACCCTTCGAGATATTTATCAATTCAAAGAATCTAGATCATTACCAATGGATTGTTGCTTTAACGCGAATTATGTCAGCAGTCTTCAGAAAGGGTGGAGATGTTAACTTTCTCGTAGAGGAGTTAAAGGCAGTTTTTGATCCAAGAGGAGGTTATTGGCAGGTTGGGGGGACATTTATGCCTTCAATCATTGCTGAGCTTGGTCATATCATTGAGAAACACTTGATGGGTATTGGCTTGCTCGATAAAAAATTAAGCACAGAGCAGGAAGCATTGATTAAGCAAAAAAAAGAAGCACTTATACAAGAGCCTATCAAGCAAAACGAGCAAAACGAAGCCACTCCGCCAGGAGCTAAAATGTGTGATAAATGCAGTTCAGTTTCTGCCGTCATGATGGATGGTTGCCTAACTTGTCTGACTTGTGGTTACTCAAAATGTGGATAAATAATCACCATTAAACTCCTTTTGGGTTATCCTTAAACCCATGCAAATGAGAACGAATATTCAATGAGGCACATGCAATGAAAGCGCTTGTCATCGGTGATGTCATGCTTGATGAGTACTGGCTAGGGGATACCCATAGAATTTCTCCTGAAGCCCCCGTTCCTATCATTAAGATTACGGACGAAAATTTTAAACTTGGCGGTGCTGGAAATGTGGCTGCTAATCTAGCTTACCTTGGCATTGATGTGACCTTAGTCGGCCTTATTGGCATAGACAAAGAAGCTGAGCATTTAAAGAAAATTATTGAAAGGCAAAATATTAAATTTATTCCAATTGAACACGGTGATTACCAAACCATAAATAAATTAAGAATTTTTTCTGGAAGCCAACAAGTAATCAGAATTGACAAAGAAAGAGCCAATCAAAAGCTTGGCAAGTTAGTGGTTGATGCTATAGACACTTTGAAAGATCAACATGATTTAATTGTTCTCTCAGATTATGCGAAAGGTGCTTTGAGTTCGGTTGAGGACATCATCAATAGATTTAGAAAGGCTGGATCTAAGATCATTGTTGACCCTAAGGGTAATGACTTTAAAAAGTACAAAAATGCTTCTGTGATTACTCCAAATTTAAAGGAATTTGAGCAGATCATGGGGCCTTACGAAAATGAAGAAAGTTTTATTTCTAATGGATTTATATTACTGCAAGAACTAAACCTGCAGGCACTCCTTGTTACTCGTGGTCCAGAGGGTATGTCCCTATTTTGCAATGATCAGCATCATCATATTCCAGCAATTAATAACGATGTGTATGATGTTACCGGTGCAGGGGACACGGTGATTGCTTTTTTTGCATTTGGATTAATGAATGGTAATTCCTTTTTAGACTCTTCTAGCCTTGCTAATAAGGCCGCCGGTGTTTCTGTAAGAAAGCGAGGCGTATCGGTTGTTTCATTAGCTGAAGCAAAAGCGAATCAGGGGCAGCAAAAGAAGATATTCAAAGAGACCGAATTAAGTGAGCTAATAAGTCTTTTAGGGTCACACAAAGAATCAATGCAAAAAATCGTATTCACTAATGGCTGCTTTGATCTCTTGCATGCTGGTCATGTGAGCTATTTGAATGAAGCAAAAAGAAGAGGAGACATTCTGTGCATCGGAGTTAATTCTGATGACTCAGTGAGGCGCCTTAAAGGTGATACAAGACCTATTAATAATCTCTATAACAGAATGCAAGTTCTAGGCGGCTTAAGTGCTGTCGATTATCTGATTGAATTCTCAGACGATACACCTGAAAAATTGATTTCAGCAATTAAACCACACCTACTTGTTAAGGGTGCTGACTATTCGATTGATGACGTTATTGGTAAGGAGATTGTTAAATCCTATGGGGGGGAAGTGGAGCTGATCGACTTGGTCGAGGGGTTATCCACGAGCGAAGCCATTAAAAAAATAAAAAGTTAGTTTAGGGACTCGCTCAGCAGTGAAATATCTTCGGCAGTCAGATTACCGATCAATGCTTTTAGGTTAAATGAATTTAGAATAAAGTCTTTCTTAGCATTGGAGAGATTGACCTGCGCATTGAGTAAGTTCTCCTCTGCAAAAAGAATATCTGAAGTGGTCGCCGCCCCGAGACTAAAAGCCCTCTCTGAGGCTTGCAGCGCTGTCTGTGCGGAGAGTATAGCCTGCTCATAGGCTCTTATTTGACTGATTCCTAATTCTACCCCTAGAAAGGAGCTTCGGATAGCGCGCTCAAGCTGCCTCTGTTGTCGTGTTATCGCATAGTTGGTAGCCTCATACTGAAAAGATGCCTGTCTGATTTGAGAGCTTAACAGTCCGCCAGAAAAAAGAGGAAGAGAAAAATTTAGGCTCAATCTGACATCGTCAAGCTCACTCTCTGACTCTGTATACTCAGCAGGGCACGCAGGATTCCCACCGTAAGCAAGGCAAGGAGCATCATCAATTAGCTGATTATATCTGAGGATATCCGTCGCACTGCTAGACATGCTGGCACTAAAATTTAAGGTTGGCAGTCTGGTTGATCTAACGGCTTGATAGTTATGATAGGCAATCTGATTTTCTAGTAACGAAGCATTCAGTTCAAAGTTAGCTTCTAAACCTAGCTCGATCCAATCTTCAAGATTGCTTGGACTGGGGAGATTAAATTGAAAACCATTATCCAGCGGTGCTAAATATTCAACTCTGGTACCTATTATCTCAGCGAGCAAATCTTCTTGCTCTATTAAAGACCTTTGAGCAAACAATACACCCGTCACTGCTAGATCTTGTTGGCTTTGAATCAATTGCAAGTCGGTGATTGCAAGTGCTCCTAATTCAAATCTTCTTTCCGCTTGTTCGAGTTGCTCCTGAAAACGTGCCAAGCGCCTTTCATTGAAAACTAAATTTTCTTGTGCGGATAAAACAGAGAAATAAGCATTGGTAACTCTTAATATCAAATTTTGATATTGAATTAATAAATAGAGATCACCTAACTCAACTGTCTTTTGTGCTTGTCTTAATTGATAGATCTTACTCCAATCAAAAAGGACTTGATTCACATTTAGAGACCAACCTGTAGATTCGGTCGTTGTCTCAGTTGAAATTATATTTGGATCAAGCTCACCGGTTGCATAACTTCTTGGTCGGTTTGGGTCGACACTCTCAAGATCAAGCATCGATGCTGTTAATGTGAATCTAGGAATGATAAGGCTCCTAACTTGAGTCTCAATTTCATCATTTGCGAGATTTGTATTAATGCTCTCATTAATAATGGGGTCATTGATCAGGGCAAGCGCATAGATTTCTTCTAAGTTCTCACTCCAAGCAATTGGAGTAATAAGAAAAGACAAGCCTAGGCCAAGTAAACTAAGAATATTTTTCATTTGTACCTTAAAGAATTTTCTTTGCTACAAAGGCATCACCCTCTATGAGCGGAATATCGTCCTCGAATATATCCTCAATGATAAATTCATCTTTACTCTGCTTGGTCACAATACTGCAAGTTTTTAGCAGCGATGTACCATGGCTTATAAAGCACTTTCCATTAACTTCAAGAAACTGCATAAATGATGTCCTAAAATTGGAAATAGATGCAGTAAAAATAATTTTGCTAAAAAGTTTAGTTGTTTGGAAATCAAAATAATCATATGTATTAAATTCAATATTGGTTATTCCAAGTGACTCAGCATTTTTTTTTGCCGTTCCAACTAATCCGCTGTATTTATCTATTGCCGTTATTTTTTTTACCAAACCGGATAGGCAACATGCAAGATAGCCCGAACCAACACCTACCAATAAAACATTATCATTTTTCAAGGGTTCGATGTGTTGCAGGATCAAGCCATGCGCCCTAGGTGAAAGCATCACCTGGTTTTCTTCTAAGTTAATGATCTTATCTGCATAAGCTAAATGCTTAGAGGCGTCAGGCACAAATAGGTCTCTAGGGATCGTATTCATAATGTTCAGAACATTATTATTGACCACAGAACTCGTACGAACCTGTTGCTTTACCATTTGTGTTCTGGCATCAGACATCATGTATTAATTAGTTTAGTTTTACAAAAGTGGTATACACAAAAGGGCTACTATATTGATGATCTTGATCAGCGGATTAATAGCAGGACCAGCTGTATCTTTGTATGGATCACCAACGGTGTCACCTGTCACAGCTGCTTTATGAGCCACTGAGCCCTTACCGCCATGATTTCCATCCTCAATATATTTTTTAGCATTATCCCAAGCGCCACCACCTGTAGTCATAGAAATGGCAACAAAAAGACCGGTCACAATGGTTCCCATTAGCAGTCCACCAACCCCCTGAGGTCCCAGTAAAAATCCAACAATAATAGGTACCAAAATAGGAAGCAATGAAGGAATAATCATTTCTTTGATAGCAGCTTTAGTGAGAAGATCCACCGCTGAAGAGTAATTTGGTTTTGTCGTACCCTCCATAATCCCAGATATCTCTCTAAATTGTCTTCGCACTTCCTCTACAACAGCACCCGCTGCTCTTCCAACAGCTTCCATGGCCATTGCACCAAATAGATAAGGAACGAGCCCACCAATAAAAAGCCCGATGATTACGCTAGGATTTGATAAATCAAATGTCATATTCATAAACCCTTCTAATTCTAGGCTATGGGTGTAATCTGCAAATAATACCAATGCCGCTAGCCCAGCTGAACCTATTGCGTAACCTTTTGTGACCGCTTTAGTTGTATTTCCGACAGCATCTAAAGCATCGGTCACCTCACGAACCTCGGAAGGGAGTTCTGACATTTCGGCAATACCGCCTGCATTATCAGTAATAGGCCCAAATGCATCAAGCGCTACGATCATTCCTGTCATGGAAAGCATACTCGTCGCTGCGATAGCAACGCCATATAATCCTGCAAGCTCATAAGAACCCCAGATTGCCAAACATACAGCAATAACCGGCAGTGCAGTCGACTTCATTGATATTCCTAAACCAGCAATAATGTTGGTTGCATCACCTGTGCTTGAGGCTGCCGCGACTGTTTTTACAGGCGCATATTCAGTCCCGGTATAATATTCGGTAATAACTACCATAGCAGCTGTTAGGGCAAGGCCTATGATAGCGGCATAGTAGAGATTAATGCTGTCAGCACCCATAACCATGGTTGTTAAGGGATAGAAGAATATTGCAGCTAACACACCTGAAACAATGACTCCCTTGTATAGGGCTTGCATGATTTTTCCCGTTTTGGTACTTACAAAGAACGTTCCTATAATTGAAGCGATGATAGAGACACCGCCCAAGGCCATGGGATAAGAAATTGCTGCAACACCATACTCAACAGCAGTCAGTCCACCTAGAAGCATTGTCGCAATCAGAGTGACCGCATAGGTTTCAAAAAGATCAGCTGCCATTCCAGCACAGTCACCCACATTGTCACCAACATTATCAGCAATCACAGCAGGATTTCTTGGATCATCCTCTGGAATTCCAGCTTCGACCTTACCAACAAGGTCAGCGCCAACATCAGCACCCTTAGTAAAAATTCCACCACCAAGTCTGGCGAAGATTGAAATTAATGATCCTCCAAATGCCAACCCCACAAGTGCATGAAGCGAATCATCTGTGCTTACTCCTAAACTTAGTAAAACCTGAAGATAACCAGCAACACCCAAAAGACCTAGACCGACTACGAGCAATCCAGTGATAGCACCACCCCTGAAGGCAATCTTAAGAGCCGGAGCAAGACCAGTAGTTGCTGCATGTGCCGTTCTAACATTAGCCCGAACAGAAACAAACATTCCTATGTAACCTGCAAGTGCGGAGAATAGTGCACCTATTAAAAACCCTACTGCGGTAAGAGCATCCAATAGAATATAAATAAGAGCAAATAGAATAATACCAACCAAAGCAATCGTCTTATATTGCCTATCCATATATGCTTTAGCTCCTTCTTGAACTGCAGCGGCAATTTCTTGCATTTTTTCATTTCCTGCAGATTGCCCAAGAATCCAACGACTGCTAAAGAGACCATAAAGAACAGCAGCTATGGATGTGACGATACAAAAAAGTATAGCGTTTTCAAATGTCATAAGTTTCTCCCCAAGAAAATTTTAGGATCTATAAAATTGCGATTATTTTATCACAAAGTCTTTATTTAATATTTTTGGAACAGGGATTAATTTAAGCTTTGCATGCTCAGGAATCCCATTTACAAATTTTGGGTGAGATTCGCCTTGTATGAGTGGGCTTAGGTAGTTTATGCATTGATTAGTCACTTGCATTCCGTCCTTTGATATATAGGCTTTTGGTAGTTTTTTCTCTTTATTGGCAACCTTTGATAGCGGGATATCGGAGAGTGCCCATCTGTAAGGCTTATTACTGGTTCGTTTGATAATTGGCATGACAGCATTCTTGCCTTCGAGTGCTAGTTTTACTGCATGTTTTCCTACTGCATATGCCTGCTCAAGATCCACTTTAGAGGCAATATGACGCGCTGCCCTTTGCAAATAATCTGAAATGGCATAATGGTATTTCAAGCCAAGATTTTCATTTACTACCTGTGCAATGACTTGAGCAACGCCACCAAGCTGAGCATGACCAAATGCATCTTTTGATGACACTTCAGACAAGAATTTACCCTTACTATCTTTGACTCCTTCAGATACTACTATCACACAGTAACCATCTTGAGCTACGCTCTCCTTGACCTTTTGAAGAAATCTTTTTTTATCAAAAGGAACCTCAGGCAGAAGTATGATGTGGGGAGCTTTGACTCCGTTTGCTGATGCAAGTGCTGAAGACGCTGCTATCCAACCAGCATGCCTTCCCATAACCTCAGAAATAAAAACCTTGGTTGAGGTTCGTGACATGGATGCAACATCCAGGGCAGCCTCCATTGTTGAAACTGCAGTATATTTTGCAACAGAACCAAAACCTGGACATACGTCGGTGAAGGGTAGGTCGTTATCAACCGTTTTTGGAACCCCAATGCAAGTAATTTCATAGCCAAGTTTTTTTCCTATTTGAGAGACCTTATGAGCTGTATCCATAGAGTCACCACCTCCGTTATAAAAAAAATAGCCAATGTTATGAGCCTTAAAAACCTCAATGAGTCTCTCGTATTCTCTTTTATTTTCCGCAATGCTTTTCAATTTATATCTTGCAGAACCGAACACCCCTCCAGGAGTCTGCATGAGCATTTGAATATCTTTTTTTGATTCTCTGGAGGTATCAATTAAATCTTCATGTAGTGCACCCAGAATGCCATTATTTCCTGCATATAATTTATTTATTTTATTTTTATTATCTCTGCATGCTTCGATGACCCCACATGCGCTTGCATTAATCACAGAAGTGACACCTCCCGATTGTGCATAAAAGGCATTTTTTTTCATAATTCTCCTAATGTCTCCAAATATAGATCGTGTAAGATACACATTTTAAGGTATTTTTATGAGATTAATATTACTCGGTCCACCAGGCGTTGGAAAGGGAACGCAAGCTAAACTTCTGAGCGATTATTTCTCAATCCCCACTATCTCAACTGGCGATGTGCTCAGGGAGGCCGTGAAAAATCAAACATCTTTAGGCATTGAAGCAAAAGCTAAGATGGATGCTGGAGAATTGGTTTCAGATGAATTGGTCAATCAGATTGTGGATGAATACATTCAAACGATTGATACAGAAAAGGGCTTTATTCTTGACGGATATCCAAGAAATGTTATGCAGGCGGAGTACCTAGAAAAGGTCTTAGCTAATTTAGGTACAGAAATTAATTTTGTGCTGGACTACCAACTAGACGAAGAAACTCTTATAAAAAGGCTCTCAGGAAGAAGGACTTGCTCAATTACCAATGAGATCTTAAATATTTATTATTCCCCAAAAGAGAAGATTGACAGGTGTATTAATAATGGCGGTGAGCTTATTCAGAGGGATGATGATCAAGAGGATACCATTAGGAACCGCCTTGTTGTTTACAGATCGGAGACCTTGCCAGTTTCTAATTATTATCTCAGTAACGGAAAGCTCATTGCTGTCCTCTCTGAGGGTGATGTTAAGAGTGTATTTGAATCTACATTAAAATCATTGAGCCCTTAACGCCAAATCAGATAACAGTCCAATTCTCCAACTTGCCTGCACTCTCGAGGTGGGTATATTTAATAAGAATGCTTTCACCTCAAAATTTGAGGCTATAAATTCTTTTGCAATATTATGCTTTAAAGCAAAATCCTTTATCAGTGCATTCAACTTTTCTTCCTTTTTCTCAAGCTTACGAGTTGGAACTATTGCATTAGTTTTGATTTTTTTAAATTGACTTAGATAAAAATTTTGTAACTCAAGGAGTTCTTTGCTGTCTGCCGTGATTGCAAGTACATCATTATTACTATTTAATCTAAGCTCTTTATCAGACATAATCCATTGGCGCGGCTTATTTGTCTCCATCGCTTTTAGCTCGCGGGCACATAAAAGTGTAATTAAATTTTCAAAATTTATTTCACTCGACTTTTTTGATGTTAATGCCTTACAAAAAAATTTATAGATGTATCCATTAAGGTGGTTGCCCTGTAAAAGCATTGAATCTTCAATGAGCCAGTTAAACTTGCCTAAGTTTTTTAGTTTTTTTTCTAAGCATTCATATAAGTCAATCAGATGAAGAGTATCGCTAAGTGCATAGTTTATTTTTTCGCTTGAGAGCGGTCTAATTGACCAGTCAGTTGTCTGAAGTCTTTTATCAATCATGATTGCAAGTTCGCTCTCTAATGCCTTTTCAAGCGCGGTTTGCATTGTGTGACCAGAAATCGTCAAAGCTATTTGAGTATCAATAAATTTTTTGAGTTTGATATTTAAATCAGCAAAGATCTCAAAGTCTTGCTCCGCTCCATGCAGTATAAAAATTGATTCCGAGCTATTGAGATATTCAAATAATGCTGAAGTATCTTCCAGTGTCATAAGATCTATTACTGCAGATTGTTCTTTTGTTGCTAATTGAATTAATGAGGGAACTGCATAATAAGTATTCCTTCGCATAAATTCACAATCCATACCTACAAATGCGGCATGACGAATGTCTACAAGAAATTTTTTTAGTTCGCTTGTTTTAGTAATATAGTTCAAAAGTTAAAATAGACCTTGAAATGTATTTTTTTGAATTACCTATTGGACTTATCTCTCAAAGAGTTCATCCAAGTCAATTTCCTAGATCGATAAATCTTTTCTTATTCTATGTTCTAGTTTATTTAATTACAGGATTTATTTCTCTTATCAATGATTCATTGTTAAGCCTCACGCTGAATCAAGTCATTATCCTGGTTATATTTGAATGCATTTGCCTTGCAGCATATACGTATCTCATTTTATTTATTAATGGATTTACCAATAGGTTTATTCAGTTATTTGGTTCACTCATAGCGATTGGTGGTCTTTTGAATCTTGCCTACGTAGCGGTGCATTTATTGTCTATTTTTTTTGGCCCCAACCACCTGCTAATACTCATTATGTACTTATTAATTTTCATTGCTTCAATTCATATTTCTGGATGGATCATCGGCCAAGCAATATCTAATTTTTACGCAACAGGGGTGTTTATCATGTTGGGTTATACTGGGATTTGGATGTTTTTAAGTGGGCTTGTGGTTTAAATGCATATTCATATTTTAGGCGTGGGTGGAACCTTTATGGGTGGCGTTGCTGCGCTCGCAAAAGAGCTTGGTCATAAGGTTTCAGGATCGGATAAAAATATTTATCCACCAATGAGTACACAGCTAAAAAAATTAGGAATCAATTATTTTCAAAACTATGATCCAAAAAACTTTGCTGATGACATAGATCTTTATGTTATCGGTAATGTCATGAGCCGAGGGCATGAAGTTATTGAATGGCTACTGAATGAGAATTTGCCTTTTGTCTCCGGTCCTGAGTGGCTAGCTAATTATGTTTTACGAGATCGATGGGTTATTGGGGTTGCTGGAACCCATGGAAAAACGACCACGACAAGCATGATTGCTTGGATATTAGAGTCAGCAGGACTAAACCCTGGCTATCTTGTGGGGGGCGTCCCTGAGAATTTTAAATTATCTGCACGCCTAGGAAGTTCAGAATACTTTGTGATCGAGTCAGATGAATACGATACTGCATTTTTTGATAAGCGAGCTAAGTTTGTCCATTACAGGCCTAAGACGCTTGTCATTAGCAATCTTGAGTTTGATCATGCAGATATCTACAAAGATTTGGACGAAATTGTAAAACAATTTACACACCTAATTCGCACAGTACCAAGTCGTGGCACAGTTGTAATCAATAAGGAAGATCAAAACATAAGTAAAGTACTCTCTCATGGCTACTGGAGTAATGTTGAGACCTTCTCCTGTGCCGATATTGCTCCAGATTGGTATGCAAAATACGACATGATTGGTGCAAACTCCACATTTACTGTCTTTAAGGATGATCAAGCTATCGGTACTGGCAGTTGGTCACTGATGGGGGAGCATAATCTTGAGAATGCTGTTTCAGCTATAGCTGCCGCGAATAGCATTGGTGTTCATCCCAAAGATTCTATTAAGGCTCTCGAGGAGTTTTTAGGCGTCCGAAGAAGGCTTGAGAGGAAAGGCATTTTTAATGGGGTCCATATTTATGATGATTTTGCCCACCACCCCACAGCATTTAAAAAAACGATTCAAGCTATCAAGCCGCATGTGACTGAGGGGAAATTAATTTGCGCAGTAGAGTTTCGCTCTAATACCATGCGCATTGGAACCCATGCTGGGGATCTGGCTCAGTCCTTAGGCTTGGCTGATAAGGTCTATGTCCTGAGAGGCAATGTATCATGGGACATTGAAAAGAGCTTAGAGTCAATCAAAAGTAAGATTTACATCTTTGACAGTGTCGAGGAAATATCAAATGCTTTAGCTTGTAATTCAGAAATAAATGACTATATATTAATAATGTCTAATGGAGATTTTGGAGGATTAACGAGAATACTCTCGCAGAATTTAAAGTCTAGAGAGATAGAAAAATAAATGCATCAAAAATACTTACCAATATTTCCACTTAATATCGTTCTTTTTCCTGAAAGTAGAGCCTTTTTGAAAATTTTTGAGCCCAGATATTTAAGGATGGTCGGTGAATCAATTAAAAATAAGACTCCGTTTGTCATTGTCAAGTCAAGGAAAGATAAGAATTATAAAGAAATTACTGGCACACTTGCCAATATAGTTTCATGGGAATCCGATCAGCAAGGTGGCCTCAATATTCTTATCAAGGGCACAGAGAGGGTGATACTTGGAGATAGTTATCTTGAGGATGATAATCTGCGCCTCTCAAGAGTCCATGTGATGAGCGAAAAGGATGAGATAAAAGTTCCAGAACGATTCCAATGCTTATCCAAGCTTTTGGAAGAAATTTATGAAAAGATTGAGGGTGATAAAGAGTACTATAACTTTCAATTGGATAATGCATCATGGCTAAGCTATCGTCTTGGGGAGCTGGTCAATTTATCAATTGATCTAAAGCAGGATATATTGCAAACGGACAACCCTATAAAGAGGCTGGAAAAAATTTATGATGGGATCTTTCAGTATGTTGAGCATGCTGAGCAGTCTCATAAAACGTTGCAATAATCGCTTCCCACGTAGACAATTTTTTTCTTATTGCATACACTTTAGATTCAGCAATTTAAGGAAATTCATTGAAAATACAAAACGATTTGCCGCACGCAATAAGAGTCTTAACTGCTGATGCGGTTGAGGCGGCACAATCTGGACACCCGGGCATGCCAATGGGGATGGCTGAGATTGCAACGGTCCTTTGGAAAAAACATCTAAGTTACAATCCTAAAAACCCCAAATGGGCTAACCGAGATAGAGTTATTGTCTCGAATGGGCATGGATCAATGCTCCTTTATTCTGTTAATTATCTAACCGGATACAAAATTTCTTTAGAAGATATCAAGGCATTTCGCCAATTAGGTTCGGTTACTGCTGGCCATCCAGAGTATGAGATCGATTATGGCATCGAGACGACGACAGGGCCATTGGGACAGGGGGTTTCTAATGCTGTGGGAATGGCCATAGCAGAAAAACAACTCAATAAGAAATATAAATTTAATGATTTTTCTCCTATTGATCATTTTACTTTTGTTTTACTTGGAGACGGATGCTTGATGGAGGGGATATCTCATGAGGCCTGCTCTTTGGCAGGCACATTAGGACTAGGCAAGCTTATAATGCTCTATGATGACAACAGCATATCCATCGATGGAGAGACAAAAGGATGGTTTAGCGATAATACGCCTGAAAGATTTAAGAGTTATGGCTGGCAGGTTCTTGAAGATATTGACGGCCATAACATGGAAGCCATAGATGAAGCGATTCAGTGTGCTAAGTCAAACCAAGGACAGCCAAGCATTATTTGTTTTAAAACAATTATAGGAAAAGGCTCTCCCAATAAAGCAGGCAAGGCATCATCACATGGAGCGCCCCTTGGGAAAGAGGAGATAGATCACTTAAAACTTGAAACTGATTGGGATAAGGATCCTTTTCATATTCCTCAAAACATACTTGACCAATGGAGCCACCAAGACCAAGGCATGAAATCTGAGTCTGAGTGGAGCGAAAAGTTTAAACAAAATAGCTCTGAGATAGGCATTGAAGATTTTATAGATTTAATCTCAACAAAGTTTCCGCATAACTGGGATGACCTAAAAAGAGACATGATTGCTTCGACTGCGAGCAAGGAAGAGTCTAAGGCAACCAGGCAATGCTCACAAGATGCGTTAGAAAAGATATATCCACATCTCCCAATGCTTTTTGGAGGATCCGCTGACTTAACTGGCTCAAATAATACTAAAGTTAATGCCTCAACCGTTTTTAGTAAAGATAACGAGTTAGGCAATTACATGCATTATGGGGTTAGAGAATTTGGTATGGCAGGTATTATGAATGGCCTGTCATTGTACGGTTCGCATATTCCTTACAGTGGAACGTTTTTAGTGTTTTCGGATTACTCAAAAAATGCAATTAGAATGTCAGCCCTGATGAAAATCAGAACGATACATGTCTTAACGCATGATTCCATTGGGCTTGGTGAAGATGGGCCCACCCATCAACCAATTGAGCATTTAACTTCGTTACGATCAATTCCTAATGTGCACGTTTGGAGACCTTGTGACAGTGTTGAGACAATCGTCGCTTGGCTTTGTTCACTAGACAAATGCCATGGCCCATCGGCACTCGCATTAACTAGGCAAAAGATTCCTTTTATGAGCCGTACCCAAGAGCAAATCGAACATATTTCAAAGGGTGGCTACATACTTTATAACTCACCTGATAATGCAAGGGTAGTTTTGGTGGCATCAGGTTCAGAGGTACATATCGGTTATGAGGCAGCATTAAAGCTAGAGGAAAAAGGTATTTCATGCAGAGTGGTATCAATGCCGTGTATGGAGGCTTTTTTTGAGCAAGAGCAAACTTACCGTGATCATGTATTGCCTGACCATACCTACAAGGTTACAATTGAAGCCGCACACTCGATGCCATGGTGGAAAATTATCGGTAACCATGGGCATGCAATATCAATCGATGAGTTTGGTGCCTCTGCACCGGCTTCAGATTTATTTAAAAAATATAATATTACTACTGACGAGGTTGTGAACTCGGTGTTGGCCAATATAGGAGATTAGAATGGCAGTGAAGATAGCGATAAATGGATTTGGCAGAATTGGAAGAAATATTTTACGTGCTTTGTATGAAGGCCCTCATAGGGGATCGATAGAAATTGTTGCTATTAATGATCTCGGTGATGCAAACACAAATGCACACCTTGCAAAATATGATACGGCACATGGAATTTTTCCCTTTGATGTTCAGGCAAATGAAGACTCAATTATTGTTGATAATGACACAATTAAAGTCTTTGCTGAGAGAGATCCGAGTAAACTTCCCTGGAAAGAATTAGCAATAGACGTCGTCCTTGAATGCACTGGATTTTTTGCATCTAAGGAGAAGGCAGGCGCGCACCTTCAAGCTGGAGCAAAAAAAGTTATCATCTCTGCTCCTGCAGGTAAAGATGTCGATGCTACCATTGTGTACGGTGTTAACCATTCAAGCTTAAAGTCATCCGACCAGGTGATTTCGAATGCCTCATGTACAACAAACTGTTTGGCGCCCGTCGCCAAGGTCCTCAATGATGGAATTGGTATAGAGAGTGGGGTCATGACAACGATCCATGCATACACAAACGATCAAGTATTGACTGATGTCTATCACTCTGACCTAAGGCGTGCTCGTTCAGCGACTCAATCCATGATCCCAACAAAAACAGGAGCAGCAGCAGCTGTAGGCCTGGTATTGCCTGAATTAAATGGCAAGCTTGATGGTTTTGCTATGAGAGTGCCAACGATTAATGTTTCGGTAGTAGACTTATCCTTTATAGCCTCGCGCAATACGACTGAAGTCGAGATTAACGAGATGATTGCTAAAGCTGTGAGTGGAGAAATGAGTGGGGTGCTGGCTATTTGTGATAAGCCTTTAGTGTCTATTGATTTTAATCACAATCCTGCATCTTCAATTTTTGATACAAGTCTCACAAAGGTAATAGAGGGAAATTTGGTCAAAATTTGCTCTTGGTATGATAACGAATGGGGATTTTCAAACCGAATGCTTGATACCACTCTCGCACTAATAAATGCCTAACTTACTTAGAACGCTCAAGAGTGCTGATGTTTCTAATCAAGACGTTATTATTCGGTGTGACCTTAATGTTCCACTAAATGAAAATCAAGAAATTACTGATGACTCAAGAATTAAGGCATCATTACCAACCCTAGAGTATTTAGGAAAATATTGCAGCAAGGTCATAATTCTCTCTCATTTGGGAAGGCCGATTGAGGGTGAGTTTGACCCTTGTTTTAGTCTAAAACCTGTTGCGGAATCTTTGTCAGCATATCTTAATACTGAAGTTCCACTGATCAGTGAGTTTAGGGATCTTAAAAAAAGCTCCAGTCAATTTGAATTATTTGAGAATGTTAGATTTCATGAGGGTGAAAAGGAGAATAAAGAAGAATTAATCGAAAAATACTTAGAGCATGCAGATTTTTTTATTATGGATGCATTTGGGTCTTCGCATAGAGCTCATGCGACGACCTATGGAATTGCAAAAAAAATCAAAAACTCATTTGCTGGTTTTTTATTAGAAAGTGAAGTTGATGCTCTTGAGCGTGTCTCTGCCTCCCGAGAGCATCCTTACGTTGCAATTGTGGGAGGCTCAAAAGTATCTACAAAGATTGAGATCTTGAAAAAGCTCTCATCCAAAGTGGATTATTTAATACCTGGTGGTGGTATTGCAAACACTTTATTGATGGCTAAGGGCATTAATACAGAAAGGTCTTTAGTTGAAAGTTCAATGTTAGATTTCTCAAATAGTTTGCTTAATGGTGAATTTGGTGATGCCAAGGTCCTTCTACCTACCGATGTTACGACCGCGGATTCTATCAATAACCCCAAAGAAATTTTTACGGATATTTCTGTCGATCAAATTCCCAAAGACCAATTGATTTTAGATATTGGTAAAAATTCTGCAAAAGAATTTTCAAATTTCATTGCTCATGCAAAAACGATTATATGGAATGGCCCTTTGGGTGTTTTTGAGGTTGAAGCATTCAGCATGGGAACAAAACTCATCGGTGAAGCTATCAAGCGCTCTGATGCATACTCCTTTGCAGGTGGCGGAGATACAGTAGCAGCAATCAATAAATTTAATCTCTCTGAAGGCATGAGCTATATTTCTACCGGCGGTGGTGCGAGTCTTGAATATCTCAGCGGTAAAAAACTACCTGGTATTGAAGTCCTAAAATAATATGTTTTCAGACCAAAAAACTTTCTCAGATTTTATTGAGAAAGTATTTAGATTATCGATTCATTCAATTATGCCAAAGGCTGAGGACTTTATTCCCTTTAATATTGATACCACCAAAAAGTCATTTTTATTAGCACTAGGCAAGTCTTCTATCAAAATGACTATGGCATTCCTGGAGGCTTTTGAGGGAGAGATTGATGGATTTGCCCTTATTCCTAGGCAATACAATAGCAAGGAATTGATTAGTAAAAGAATAATTAAACTAGAAGGGGATCACCCCTATATTTCCCCAAATAACTTTGAGAATACCCAGAAAGTTTTAAATCATTTATCTGAGCATAATTATGAACAGGTATTTTGTTTGCTAAGTGGCGGAGGTTCAGCCTTATTTGCTCAAGCCGATTCATTTTTTTCGACAGGAATAAAAACACGATTAATCCAAGAATTCATTGACCATGGCGCTGATATAGAGTCGCTCAATACGATAAGAACTTTATTGTCCTCTGTTAAGGGTGGTCAATTAATTGACTACTTGGGAGATGCAGAAATCATCAATTTTTTTATGACAGATGTTCCAGAAGATAGATATGATCTTGTTGCCTCTGGCCCCACTGCAAATTTAATCAATCAGGGCACAGAGTTGTCGTTTCTGGAAGATTTTTTTAATGAGGACCAGAAAAAATACCTTAAGGAAAAGCTATCAAGACTTCAGTTAGCGAAATCCAACACGATACAAAATCATGTGATCTACGATGCAAAAAAAATCATAAGGAATTTAGAGTTATTTTTCAGAGACACTAAATACAAAACTTTGATACTTCCAGAATGCTATAAACTTAATAGCTCAGAATTAGCAAAGCTTCACACTGATTTACTATTACGAGTCACTGATAAAGGCTCGCATGTCCTTATCACATCAGGAGAAATCCATTCAACAAAAAGTAAAAATAAAGAGCATCGAGGGGGTAGAAATTTGGACTATCTACTAAAACTCTATTTAGAAATTGGCAAAAGGAGAGAGTTTTTTGCATTCTCATTTGATACCGATGGCATTGATGGGAATGGTGATCATGCGGGAGGATTTATATCAAACAATAAAATTTTATCACAGCCGACTAGCAGGATGATTAATCGTGCTTTAGTTAATTCAGCAAGTTATAATGTTTTTGAAGAGCTTGGTCTTCTATTTAAATCCGGTCTCACCGGGGTTAATGTAAGTGATATTCGATTAATTTTTTTTGAAGTATGAGAGCCAAGACTAAAATTATAGCGACCTTAGGTCCATCCCTAAACTCCGAAGACCATATATCCCACATTGTTCAGGCTGGTGCTAGCATTCTGAGAATAAATTTTTCCCATGGATCGCCAAGCGATATTGAAAGGTTATTTGAAATCTCTAGTCGTGTAAGAGAAAAATTTCCATACATAGCAATATTGGCAGATTTGCAAGGCCCTAAGATCAGAATACAAAACTTCTCAGACGGGTCGGTTGAGATTAAAGAAGGAGATCCGTTTTTTATTGATGCCTCATTTGATCCAAATAATGGAGATAAAAATGGCGTCGGCACATCATTTCAGGGTCTTGAGAAAGATTTAAAGTCAAAAGATATATTGCTATTAGACGATGGCAAGATAAAACTTGAGGTTCAGAGTATTGAAGGCAGCAGAATTTACTGTTTGGTCATTGATGGTGGCTTGCTTTCAAACCGAAAGGGTATCAACAAAAGAGGCGGGGGCCTCTCCACCGAAGCTCTTAGTGATGACGATATGAAGGCCATTGATACTGCCTCTAGATATGACGCTGACTATATTGCAATATCTTTCGTCAAATCTGGCAAAGATGTCAAAAAAGTTAAGAATCATCTAAATGAGTTAGGAGCTTCTTTAGGTGTAATCTCAAAAATTGAACGCGCTGAGGCAGTCGAAGCTATTGAAGAGATTCTCTATGAAAGTGACGGGATAATGATTGCCAGAGGCGATTTAGGAATTGAGATTGGCTATGCAGAGTTAACAGCCATCCAAAAAACATTAATTAAAAAGGCTAAACAAGCGCATAAAATTTCTATTACTGCCACACAAATGCTTGAGTCTATGATACATAGCAAGACGCCTACCCGGGCTGAGGTTTCTGATGTTGCAAATGCCGTGATGGATGGAACTGATGCTGTGATGTTATCTGCAGAAACTGCAGTAGGAGAGTACCCCATTCAAGCTGTTGAGACAATGCAGGAGTTATGTCTTGGCTCTGAGAAGCATGATATTTTTGCAACTACTCAGAATATAAGATTAGGTGAAGATTTTTTTACGACACAAGAGTCTATTGCTATGGCCTCAACCTATATAGCTAATCACTATGACTTAAAAGCAATGATAGCCCTTACAGAGTCAGGTGATACCGCCCATTGGATGTCACGACAATTAAATAAAATACCGATCTATGCCGTTTCAAGTAATATAAAAACATTAAGAAGGGTCTCAATGTTTAGAGGGGTAATTCCTCTTGGCATTGAATTAAGCGATAAACAAGATATCTCACTTGAATTAGTTATTGAGAAACTAAGAGAGCAACAAAAACTGAACAAGGGGGATAGAGTCATTTTTACCTTTGGTGACTTACCTGGGAAAGCAGGTGGCACAAATAACTTAAGAATATTTATTATTAATTAATTTCTTCTATCTTTAGTTTTAGGAATTCCCATTCCCTCTCTGTATTTTGTAGTTGTTCTTCTGGCAATATTTAATCCAGAATTATTTAATATATCTGAAATCTTTTGATCTGATAAAGGCTTAGATTTATCTTCTGCCTCGATAATTTTTTTTATTTCATTTTTGATTTGATCTACAGATAAAACTTCACCAGACCTCGAATCAGAAAAGCCTTTTGCAAATAATTGTCTAAGAGCTATGGTTCCGTGTGGTGTTTGAATGTACTTTTGGTTAACAATCCTAGACACGCTTGATTCAGAAATATCGGCTAGTGAGGCAACCTCTTTTGCATTCAAAGGTTTGATACTTTGATGTCCAAATTCAAAAAAATCTTTTTGTTCAACGAGCAGAATATTTAGAATCTTGGAGAAGTTGCTCTCTCTAATTTCTAAGCCATATAATAGCGCTTGAGCATCTCTAAGTTGCGACTTTAAAGCCTCATACTCTTTTCCTCGGATAGCAGTTTTATAGACATCATTGATCTCTAATGCTTGGTGGTAACTACCTAAAAATATTTCCCATTGACCCTCTATTTTTTTTACTATGGCATCAGGATTGATGTAGCTTACAGAATCAAAATCTAATGAGGATGATGGAAAGGGCCTAAATTTCTGAATAATTTTTTTTAAATCCTCTAAATTGGAATTATTTTTACCGAGTTTATTTAAATAGGACTCTAAGGACATTAAATCTTGAGAGATTTGTATATTCTTAAAATATCCTGAAATTATTTTTTTATTATTTTCATTAGAAATACTATGCTCAGCCTGAAAGATAGAAAATTCATAAAAATCCTTGCACCCAATACCAAGCCACTCAATGCTCTTTAACTTTTCAATTGCCTTAAGAGCTGTATGCTCATCTAATTTATATTTCTTGATAAGTTTATTAAATTCATCTTCCTCTAAGTCTAAATATCCTTTCTCATCGATATTAACTATGAGCTCTGTCATAAAATCAGAAATTTTTGTATCTGAAAATTCTAGGTATATATTTTTTTCAAGAAATGAATCTAATGTTTGTTCGTTATTATTACTGATATTTTCTATGAAATTTAATTCATCAAAGCTTTCATCGTTAATATTAATTGTTTGAATATTAGAATTCTTATTAATATTAGCGTACCTTTTAAAATCAATCTCATTCCCATCTTTAGTTTCAAGCATCAGATTTTTGCTTATTTCATCTCGAATGAGTTGTTCGATCTCTATACCAGTTAACTTTAATAGTTCAATTGAATTCTTTAATTGTGCCGATAGGTTTAGAGAAGTCTTGAAACTAGTAGATAGAGTTGGCTTAAGACTCATTGTGAAATAAAAGAGTTACCTAAATACACTTCTTTTACCTTTGGATTTTGAAGAATCTCCTGAGGCAGGCCCTCTGCAAGTACTTGGCCATTGTAAATAATTGAGGATCGGTCACATATTTTAAGCGTTTCTCTGACGTTATGGTCTGTTATGAGAATTCCTATACCGATTTTCTTCAAATTTAAAATAGTCTCTTGAAGCTCCATGACTGAGATTGGGTCTATGCCAGAAAAGGGCTCATCAAGAAGAAGAAAACTAGGTTCCGATGCTAGTGCTCTCGCAATCTCAACTCTTCTTCTTTCTCCGCCTGAAAGCTCGTAACCTTTTGTTTTTCTTATGTTCTCGATTTTAAACTGCTCAAGTAGCTCCATTGTTTTAGCATGCCTAAGATTGCTCTTAATATTTTGATTAAGCTCAATGACTCCGTATAAGTTGTCGTAAACAGAGAGCCTTCTAAAAATTGATGATTCTTGGGGGAGATAACCCAGTCCCAATGATGCTCTTTGTGATAATGAAAAACTAGTGACATCTTTATTCTCAAGAAGAATAGTGCCCTTAGTAGGCGGTATTAAGCCAGCAATGATATAAAAAAGAGTTGTTTTTCCTGCTCCATTGGGTCCGAGCAAGCCCATAATTTCCCCTTGTTGAACTTCAATACTTACCTCGCTAAGAATAGTATTTTGTTTGATTGTTTTATTTATATTAGATGCTAAAAGTTTAACCATTTTTAATCTACGACGATTGTGATTTGTATATTCTCACCGCACTCAGAATAACCTGCTGTGACTCTATTGGTATTTAAATCAAAGATGAGATCACATCCTCTAAATTGTGTATTATTTACTTGAATTAATGCATCATCAAAAAAACGAATATTTCTTTCATCTAAATTAAGTTCAATTCTATTCGCCTCACCAAAAGTCTCTTGTTCACTTTGTAAGAGATCAAATCTAGATGGCGTTCCAAAAAATATTGCGTTACTAAACTGATAATTATTAAAATTTATTTGACCGCTATCTGCCATTAAAGACCCAAATTCATTTTCTAAATTGATATTCCCGGAGAGCGTCCATAGCGTCTGGCTAAAATCCAAATTATCAACCTGTGCAAGATCAGCAGTAACTATTAAAGGATCCCTAGTAATTCTAATTTGCTCAAAGCTCGCAGAGTTACTCTCTCTATCCAGTATTGATTTCTCAGCCTCCAAGATAATATTTTCTTGAGCAAAAGAGGAAGTAGAGAGTAATAACAAAAATATTTTAAGGGCCAAATTCACCATACAATCCATTTATAAGCTCTATTGTATTAGAACCTAAATTAGTAATCAGGCCATTTGCTATAAAATAACCATTTTCAAAATTTATCCTAACTTCACTGGAAGTATTAGCGCTGCCATCAACTAGATCAATCTCTAAATTATCTGCGATGAATTGAGCCTGACTACTATTTTGGGAAGTTATATCGCTTAGAGTTAATCGACTGTCATTGTTCAACATTCCTCTTAGGGCATACAAATTTGAATCAAGATATTCGAGAGTTAAGCTTTCAAGTATCATGCTACCCTGTGGGGGAACTTGAATGCTTTCAGCCCTGATTGAATAAAAAAGTTGACCCGCCTCATCCATGACCTTGGTTGTACTATTCCTAAGATAATGACCTATTTCCTGATTTAAAAAATTGGTAGGAGTAATATTTTGAGTATTATTAAGATTAAATATAGAAATAATTGAGAGAAATAAAATTATTGCTATGCCTAAAATTTGAGGCTTGTAGATATAATTTATTATTCCAGATAACATCAAATCATTATCCAATTTAAAATGATCAACAACAATAGGTATCAAAATTTATGAATCCACCAGATATTGAAAAATTAATTAGAGAATCAATCGAAGGTTGCAAAGTTTCAGTTACAACTGATGGCCTTGGGCACTACCAAGCGCATGTAGTCTCAGACTTATTTCAGGGGAAGAGCAGGATTCAAAGACATCAGATGGTCTATCAGTCGTTAGGAACTCTGGTGGGTAATGAAATTCATGCCCTCGCCATAAAAGCAGAGACTGAAGAGGAAATATAATTTGACTAAATTTCTCTCTGTAATTGGTGGCAACCCTTTAAGAGGATGTGTTGATATAAGTGGCTCAAAAAATGCCTCTTTGCCTGCCCTAGCTGCAACAATTCTAACTGACGATAAAGTTACTCTATCAAATATTCCTGACCTTGAAGACGTTTCTATTTTTCTTAAATTGCTAGCTTCACTGGGAAAAAAAATTTCTATCGATGCGAAGAATTGTATTTCAATTGAAGGTTCTTTAAGCTCTATTATTGCGCCTTATGAATACGTCAGTGCAATGAGAGCCTCCATTCTTGTTTTAGGACCGCTGCTGACAAAATATCATAAAGCTATCGTTTCACTGCCAGGAGGTTGCAAGATAGGTTTGAGACCTGTTGACCTACATATAAAGGCTTTACGTCAAATGGGTGCAGATATATCACAAGATAAAGGAAATATAGAGGGACAATGTGAAAGCCTAAATGGATCCGAAGTTTTATTTAATAAAGTGACTGTTACAGGCACACAAAATGTGCTCATGGCCGCTGTAATAGGGAGAGGCGAGACCAAGATTTTAAATGCAGCCATAGAGCCTGAGGTGATTACCCTTATTGAGCTGCTTAGCAGTATGGGTGCCCAAATAAAACTTGCAGGGACCACTATATATGTACAAGGAGTAACAAAGCTTCATGGTACGAGCTTTCGACTTGGACCGGATCGGATTGAATTAGCAACATATTATTTAGCTGCCGCAGCGACCAAGGGAAAAATAGAGATCAATGTTAACTCCGATTCGTATATTAAGCATACCTTGAATCAGTTGTCGGCTGTAGGTACAGCCGATATTTTATCAAACAAGGTTAAGATAGATTTTTCAAACGCAAAGATTAATCCGGTATCGTTTGCTACTAATGTATATCCTGGCATTGCAACGGATATGCAACCCTTATTATGTGTTACAAACTCAATTGCAAATGGACCAAGCATCATCAAGGAGCAAATTTTTGAGAATAGATTGCAGCATCTACCGGAACTTGCCAGACTGGGTTCAAAATATGAGATTCAAGGCAATGAAGTTCGTTTTGAGGGCGGCAGCGCATTTACTGGGACAACACTAAATGTGACCGACTTACGTGCTGGCGCAGCCCTAGTAATCGGTGCAATTTCAGCACAAGGCAAAAGCCAAATTAATGACTATTTTCATATTCTTAGAGGGTATGAGAACTTTATAGAAAAATTAAGCTCATTAGGTGCTGATATTGCCGTCAATTAATTTTTTTATTTAAGAAATTAAGGTACTAATTTGCAACTTCTCTGTGTATAATTCATGCAACTATTCATACCCTATCACATCATATTTTATGAATAATGATCGAAGAAAATTACTAATTGCTGCTACCACGCTTTATGGTGGAGTTGGAATAGCTAGCTTTGCGACACCTTTTGTCTCTTCATTTCAACCAAGCACAAGAGCATTAGCGATTGGAGCTCCTGTGGAGGTAGATATTAGTTTGCTTGAGCCAGGCTCGATAGTTAAAGTCGAATGGAGAGGACGAGCCATTATGATCGTGCATCGAACTATTGAAATGCTTGATTCATTGTCCAATGTTGCTAATCAGTTATCAGATCCAGAATCTCAGGCCTCAGTTCAGCCAAACTATGCCTCTAACTCACACCGCAGTCTAAAGCCAGAAATCCTCGTTGTTGAGGGAGTCTGTACCCATCTCGGATGTGCGCCACTCCCAAGATTTGATGTTGCGCCAGAAGATCTAGGCGATGATTGGCGAGGTGGATTTTATTGTCCTTGTCATGGATCCAAATTTGATTTATCTGGTCGAGTTTACAGTGGGGTCCCAGCACCTACTAATTTAACGGTACCTCCATATGCCTTTTTAGATGATAACCGAGTGATTATCGGTGAAGACACAGTAGAGACTTAAAAATTATTATGGAAAAGCTTAACACCTGGATCAATAAAAGATTCCCTCTTGCAAAACTAATCAAAGAGCATGCTACTGAGTACTATGCCTCCAAAAACTTTAATTTTTGGTATGGTTTTGGTGTCCTCGCTTTTGTTGTTTTAGCTTTACAGATCTTTACCGGAATTTTTTTGACCATGAATTATAAGCCCTCGGCCGCAGATGCATTTGCTTCTGTTGAATACATTATGAGGGATGTAGAGTGGGGCTGGCTCATGAGATACCTCCACTCAACCGGTGCTTCTGCATTTTTTATTGTGATTTACCTACATATGTTCAGAGCCCTAATGTATGGCTCTTATAAAAAACCAAGAGAATTGGTTTGGCTGATTGGTATGGTCATATACATTTGCTTGATGGCGGAGGGATTCTTTGGATACCTACTTCCCTGGGGAAATATGTCTTACTGGGGAGCTCAAGTGATAGTCTCTCTCTTTGGGGCAGTTCCATATTTTGGCGAGGGACTTGCAGAGTGGATCAGAGGTGATTTTTATATTTCAGATGTTACCCTTAATAGGTTCTTTGCCTTCCATGTAATAGCCGTTCCGATTATGCTTTTATTGTTAGTAGTTGTGCATATTATGGCTCTTCATGAGGTTGGCTCGAATAATCCTGATGGTATTGAAATAAAAGAGCTCAAAGATTCAGATGGAGTTCCATTGGATGGAGTTGCATTTCATCCATTCCATACTTCTAAGGATTTAGTAATTATCATCGTGTTTCTAATTTTATTCTCTGCGGTTGTATTCTTTGCGCCTGAAATGGGAGGATATTTTTTAGAGCATGCAAATTTTGAGCCGGCCGACTCACTGCAGACACCAGAGCATATTGCACCCGTATGGTACTTTACTCCTTTCTATGCCATGCTGAGAGCCGTCCCTAGCAAGTTAGGTGGTGTCTTGTTAATGGGTTTAGCGATCCTACTTCCAATTTTTCTTCCATGGCTTGATAAGTGCAAAGTTAAATCGATTAGGTACAGAGGGGTGACATTTAAAATTGCATTAGCATTATTTACCATAAGTTTTATTGTCCTTGGATATCTGGGTTTACAACCTGCCACAGGTGTTTTTACCTTATTAGCTAGGGTATTTTCTGCAATCTATATTGCTTTTTTTGTTTTCATGCCTTTCTATACGAAACATGAAAAAACTAAACCAGTCCCTGAGAGGGTTACATGAAAATCATCAAGCGATTTTTATGTTTTCTAATTGTAGCCATGACTGGTTTAAATGCTTATGCACAACATTCCACTTCAGAGTTACATATTTATCATGGGAATATTAGAGATCTAGAATCTCTACAAAGAGGTGCAGGATATTTCATGAATATGTGTGCCGGTTGTCATGATTTGCAATATATGCGTTACAGTCAGATGGCAGATGCAATAGGCGTTGAGGAATATCAATTAGGATCTTTAATGCCTTTAGGATCATCAATACTTAATCCTATGATTAACTCAATGGAGGATGTTGATGCTGCTCGATGGTTTGGGGTAGCCCCTCCGGATCTTTCATTGGTATCAAGAAGCCTTGGCAATGATTATCTTTACAGTTTTCTAACGGGTTTTTATGCTGACTCTAGCAGACCCAGTGGAGTCAATAATCACTACCTAGAAAATACGAGCATGCCAAATGTACTATGGCAATACTATGAGGATGGTTCTGAAGGACCTTCCATAGAGATGGTAGCAACTGATCTTGTTAATTTTCTTGATATTGTTGGAGAGCCTATCCAGGTATACAGACAAGACTTAGGAGTTAAGGTAATTGGATTCTTGTTGCTGTTTTTGTTTATTGCTTATGCATTGAAAAAAGAAATTTGGAAAGAGGTCAAGTAATGCTCACGAGAGAAGATTCAGCGTTAGAACAAATAAGTAACAGAAAATCTGTAATGACTTTATTTAATGATCCAGAGTCTATTTTCTCTCATATGGTGCGCTTAGTGCTTTTTGAGAAGGGAATCGCGATCAATATTTGTGATGTTGATGCCAATGATATTCCTGAGGATTTTCAAGAAATTAATCCTTATGGAACCATTCCTACATTGGTAGATAGAGAATTAATAGTTTATGACTATAAGTTAATCATTGATTATCTTGATGAAAGATTTCCTCACCCACCATTGATGCCAGTAGATCCAGTTGTAAGAGCCCAATTTAGAATTGCTCTGTATCGAATTAATCAGGATTGGTTCCCTCTTTTAGATAATATCTATTCTTCAGATACAAAGGTTGCAAAAAAGTCAAAGGATGACTTAGTAAGTGCTATTCTCTCAACAACAGATATATTTAAGTCCTATCCATATTTCTTGAGTGAAGATTTTTCGATGCTCGACTGTATCATCGCCCCCTTACTGCATAAATTAAATGAATTAGAGATTGAGCTTCCTAGATCAGGTAATGCGGTTAAAGATTATTTAAAGCGTGTCTCAGATAGAGATTCTTTTAAGGCAAGCCTGAATCAGATTGACTTTATTATTGAAGACTAATTTTTATTAAGGCTTATTTCTAGTTTTCGTATTCAATTAATGCATTACCATTGATTTGATATAAATTTAAATCCCTGATGAAAACATTGTTTTCTAAATGAATTAAGCCACTAAATCCCTCATAGCTATTTTCAATAAAATAGCCAGATTGCATTAAGCTTAAAATATTAAATAGATCTTTTCCAAAGGCATAAAATCTTTGTAGATTTATATTATCTACTGCCTCTATGTCTGCAATTTGAATATTTGAAAAACTCTCTTTAAATGGAAATTCGAAATTGTTAGCGAAATAGGCATAGTCAGGAAAAATTACTCTATCAAAATCATCTAAAGTTTCTATCTCGAGGCTAGATTGATTGGATTCAGATAAAGTAAATATTTGAAGATCATTAGCAAAGGAATATTTTATTTGGGGAATTAGATTTGTAAGATCTCTACGTTGGCCGAAAACCATCAGAAAATCAATATCATTCCTTCGTCTGGGCACGAAAGATATATTTCTGGCTAGGTTTGCATTTAATCTTTGCAATCTAGCATTGCTTTGTTCAATCAATAATGCATCATTTATCATATCTAACTGATTGATTGAATCTGACTCATATTCAAAAGAAATCAATTTACTCGATTCAGTAAGATAATTATTTATCTCTAATAAGCTTGAAATTCGATCACCATAGGCGTTATTTGGAACAAAAAGAATTCCATTTTGACCAGAATTCATAATTGGTTTAAGAGCGCTGAGCTCATTGCTTAGGTCATTTCTAAAGAAGTAAGCATTTCCATTCATGTTTCTATAATCATCAGATGCCTGATTTAATACTAAAAAAGGTAAGGAGTTATATTGCTGCAGGAGTACAGTAATCCTATTTTCTGCAAAAGGGCCAATTATGAAATCAGGCTGAAAATTATCTAAATCGTTAAAAATATCTTCAATTTCAGAAGAGCTATCAACGGATAGGATGCTTAAGGTGTTTTCTTGTTCAAAGTTAAAATAACTAGATAAAAAACCATCTAACAAAGAATTTGAAATTTGTGGCGCCGTTGAAAAGGGAAGGATGATAGCAATTCTACTTGGAGGTTGTAGAGCAAAGTTTTGCTCAGGTATTACTTCTTCAGCATTGCTACTTATGGGTTCCTCGATATAATTTGTAGGAGTGCATGCGAAGAGAATCCAAAAAATTTGAAAAATACAAAATACTCTGGGAGATCTATATATCATGATAGATAGAGGTACTGTATATGTAGTATCTACTCCTATTGGAAATCTTGAAGATATAAGTTTAAGACTTAAGGCTACGTTAGGCAAAGTGAATCTTATAGCCTGTGAGGATACAAGACATACTAAAAAACTTCTCAGTTACCTAGGAATACATACAAGGTTGATAAGTTATCATAACTTTAATGAGTCTTCTCAAGCGAAAAAAATTATTAATTTTTTAATGGAAGGTAACGATGTCGCAATAGTATCCGATGCAGGCTGTCCGGTGATTTCAGATCCAGGGTACGAGCTAATCAAGCTTTGTCATGAAAATAAAATAAATATTATTGGTATCCCGGGACCGAGTGCTGTTACAACTGCAATTTCAATTTCAGGAATGGGGGCTAATGGCTTCATATTTGAGGGTTTTTTCCCAAAAAAGAAAATTCAAAGAGAGGCCTTGATTGCTAATATAAAAAAAAGTAATAAGCCAATTATATTTTTTGAATCAGTGCATCGAGTCAGAGAGGCCATTGATTTTTTGATGCTTAATATTCATTTTGATCATGAATGTTTTATGGGTAGAGAGCTAACCAAGAAGTTTGAGGAATATTTTATGGGAAGCTTGGGAGATCTGAATATTCATTTAAATAAGTCACCAGGCGCATTGAAAGGAGAGTATATTTTCATTATCCAAAAAACTTCAATTGATTCTGAGGAAATTAATAATGATTACCTAGAGCTTCTAAAGTTTATAGATTTTGAGAAATTAGATAGCCAATCAATTAAAGAATTTTCAAGAATAACCGGAATCTCAAAAAATAAAATTTATCGAGAATATATTAAAAAAAATTGTTAGAATCGCTTTGGGAGTTAACTGTATAGTTGCTGCTCACGCAGAGGAAAGTCCGGACTTCTAAGGGGAGGACGCCAGGTAATGCCTGGGGGGCGAGAGCCTATGGAAAGTGCCACAGAAAATATACCGCTAAAATAGTAAGGGTGAAAAGGTGTGGTAAGAGCACACCGCATAATTAGCAATAGTTATGGCAAGGTAAACCCCGTCTGAAGCAAGGTCAAATAGAAGGATTATGATATGCCCCTTTATCGTCCTTGGGTAGACCGCATGAGCCAGATAGTGATATCTGGCCTAGATTAATAACTATACAAGACAGAATCCGGCTTATAGGTTAACTCCCTAATTATTAGCTTATCCACAATACTTAATAATTAATTCAAATTTACACTGTAACTTATTGAAAAGGTTCTCAGAAACAGCGTTTTTTTATTGAAAAAAATAACGTAACCTACTGTTTCTATTAAAAAAATTGGGATTTTTTATTGACACAAAACGCCACAAATGAAATTATAGTGACACAAAGTGGGAAATTGTGGGTTTTATATGCTAAGAGGCACGAGTAAATTAACTGTTGATGCAAAAGGAAGGCTGTCTTTGCCGGCTCGCTATAAATCTTTGTTCGCAGAAGACGAGCAACATACATTTGTCATAACGGTTGATAAGGAGAGATGTCTTCTTATATATCCACTAAGAAATTGGGAACTCGTAGAAAAGAGAATTGAAAATCTACCGAACCTAAACCCAGAGATACGTCAATACCAAAGACTTATCCTTGGGTATGCACATGAAGTTGAGTTAGATAAAAACAATAGGATTCTTATTAGTAAGGAACTAAGAGATTTTGCTTCAATATCCAAAAAAGTAGTCCTTACAGGTCAAGGAAGAAAATTTGAGCTTTGGGACGATGCTTTATGGGATCAGAAGATGAATAACTGGCTTGAAAAGTCAGTAAATGAAATTCCTGAGGATTTGAAAAATTTAACGATATGACAAAAGTCAAAGCATCAAATCAACACATACCGGTACTACTAGAGGAAAGCATTGATTATCTCGTTACAGATATCAATGGAACATATATTGATGGAACTTATGGAAGAGGTGGCCACTCTGATCTGATTCTGAATAAGCTTGGGAAAAATGGTTCTTTATTTGCATTTGATAAAGATCCTGATGCCGAAAAAAATATTCAAAAAAAACATCTTAGCGATATTCGATTTAATTTTATAAGAGCGGGTTTTGAAAATATTAATGATAAAAAAAATAATGAAAAATACAGCTCAAATTTAATTGGTATCTTAGTTGACTTAGGAATCTCATCTCCACAAATTGATAATGCTTGCAGAGGCTTTAGCTTTCAAAAGGATGGGGAGTTGGATATGCGATTTGATAATACGCAGGGAAAAAGTGCATTCGATGTACTGAACTACTACTCAATAGAGCAGCTTATAAAAATATTTAAAGAATATGGAGAGGTTGAATCTCCTCGAAGGATAGCAGAGAAGATTATTTTACATAGGGAGAAATCTCAAATTAGAACCACCAAAGAATTATCCAATATTTTATCTACCAACCGCCTTAAGCTAAAAATTCATCCTGCAACTAAAGTCTTTCAGGCTTTAAGAATCGAAGTAAACGATGAACTAAATAATCTAACTAAATTTCTTAAGGAAGCGCTTGAAATTGTCAGTATTGGGGGAAGGATCTGTGTTATTTCCTTTCATTCATTAGAGGATAGGATTGTTAAGAAGTTTATTTCTGAGCATTCAACTATAAATAAAGAACTCCTGCAATTGAGAGAGCTACCTAAAAATTTTCAACCCAAAGTTAAAAAAGTTTCTAATCTAATAAGACCAAGCGACATTGAAATAAAAAGTAATCCAAGATCTCGTAGTGCAAGATTAAGAGTTTTCGAGAAAGTCGCATGATCAAGAAATTATTCATCTCTGACTTTGTAAAAATATTTATTCTTTTTCTATTGGTGGTTGTATCTATAACATTCCTCTCACATATGAGGTATGAGAAGAGAACTCTTTTTGCAGAGCAGCAAAATATAATTCGAGAGAGAGACCGACTCGAAGTTGAGAAAAATAGGCTATTAATCGAAAGAGATGTGCAAATGCTTTTGCCAAGAATTGAGGAGATTGCAAAAAATCAAATTGGTCTGGTTGAAATAGATAGTGAGGATTTAGTCTTGGTGGTATTGAATGAAAGCCAGTAAGCGGTATTTATTTAAAGCTATTAATTATAGATTTTATGTAATTTATTTTATTCTGTTTAGTATATTCCTCTTAAGTATCAATCGACTCTATAGCGTTCAAATTACCGATCAAAGCTTTTTATCCTATCAGGCTGACAATAGACAACTAAGAACTGTACCAATTACAGCAACCAGGGGGACAATTCGAGATAGAAATCAGGAGCTCATTGCTATCAGCCTGCCTGTAAATACGATTTGGGCAAATCCTAAAATCATTGACACTTCGAATGAGGATATGATTCGGCTTGCAAACTTAATTGACATTGAATTTGATTCTCTTTTATCAAGAATTGAAAGCAATGCAAACAGAGAGTTTATTTATTTAAAAAGACATCTTTCGCCTGAGCATGCTGCCCAAATTTTACAATTACAGATACCAGGCATTTATTCAATGCGTGAATATAAACGTTATTATCCCGCTGGAGAGAACCTTGCACATCTAATTGGATTTACTGATATTGATGAGCATGGTCAAGAAGGGTTAGAGCTCTCATTTGAGCATTGGCTTGGTTCAGCACCTGGAAGAAAACAAGTCTTAAGAGATCGCTTAGGAAGGGTCATTGAAGATATTAAGCTTGTCGAAGAGCCAACCTATGGACGAGATTTAATAACATCCATAGACATGAGAATTCAGTATATAGCTTATCAAGAACTAAAGAATGCGGTCACATTAAATAATGCAAAATCAGGATCGATAATTGTAATTAACTCTGAATCTGGAGAAATTTTGGCCATGGCGAGCCAACCATTTTTTAATCCAAACAACAGACAAACATTTAATGCAGAAAATTATAGAAACAGAACTATTTCGGATGTCTACGAGCCTGGTTCGGCAATTAAGCCTTTTATTGTAGCTGCTGCACTTGAGTCGGGTTTATATGATGAAATGAGCCTAATTGACACAAGTCCAGGAAATTTATACGTAAGCGGAAGAAAGCTTACCGAGGATTCTATTGATCATGGATTAATGAGCTTATCTAATATACTCGAGAGATCAAGCAATGTGGGTGCTGGCTTGCTATCTTTATCATTGGATCCTGAGTTTACGTATAATATTTTGAGTCGCTTTGGGTTTGGAAGAAGTATTTCTCTGGGATTGCCAGGAGAATCAAGAGGCACCTTGAGGCTACCGGATAGTTGGCAACAAATTGATCAAGCCACTATATCCTATGGATATGGCTTAAATACTAATCTAATTCAGCTTGGGCAAGCCTATCAAGTAATTGCAAATGATGGGCTCTATGTACCTCTTACCATTCTCAGTCAGAATGTGGATACCTCACTTCAAAATCAAGTTATTCACTCCGAAAATGCAATAAAAATTCAAACAATGCTTGAGAACGTTGTAATTTTTGGAACCGGTAGCAATGCACAGGTAGAGAACTATAGGGTTGGTGGTAAAACAGGTACGGCTTGGAAGTTTTCAAATGGGAGCTACGATGAAAATTTATATGTTGCATCTTTTGCAGGAATAGCCCCTATCTCTAATCCAAAGTTTGTGGTTATAGTCGTCATAGATGAGCCAAATAATGGACAATACTATGGCGGCGCAGTCGCAGCTCCTGTTTTTTCTAATGTAATGGAGGAGGTATTGAGGATATATGATATCCCCCCTGATAGTTTCCATGAAGATGTATTCACGAATGAGTTGATTGCAAACAGAAATATTTCGCCATTAGGAATTAATGAAAATGCATTCTAAATTTCAATCTATCTCAGAGTTACCCTTAAGTAATTTTTCTGGGTGCTATTTAAATGCTCAGGATGTTTGTAAAAACTCAATATATGTAGCACTTCAGGGAAGCAAAACTCATGGCGCTGAATTTATTCCACAGGCTTTAGCAAATGGAGCTGCACTCATACTAATGGATAAAGAAGATACCTACCAACCATTGTTGAGTAAAAAATATAATATTTATAAATATCCAGATCTAAAAACAAACTTACCAAATATTGCAAAAGAGGTTTATAAAAATAGATCACAGGAGCTTATCGGTATTACCGGTACGAATGGCAAGACAACAGTCGCTTATTTAATTTATAAGGCTCTCAGCAAGCTAAATAAATCAACTCTATATATAGGGACTCTAGGTGCTTTATCTGAGAATAAAAAAATTAAAACTAGCAATACAACCCCAGATATTTTTACTATCTACAAGCTTTTAGAGGATTCAAAAGTAGCTTATGGAGTACTTGAAGTTTCTTCACATGGTATAGATCAAAATAGGATCGGCGGACTCTCTTTTTCAATTAAGATACTTACTAATATTACCTATGATCATATCGATTACCATGGAAGCATTGAGAACTATCAAAATACAAAGCTTCGTTTTATTAAAGAAGATGATGCATCAAAAGTTATCATTTCATATGATGACCTCAATGAGTATCAAGTATCAAAGAAAGAAGTATTTTCTATAGCCGTAAATAAAGAGGCTGATCTTAGCGCGACAATCATAAGCAGTAATCTTGAAGGTATACAGCTTTCAATTTCCTTTAGAGGAATTCAATACTTTATGACAAGCCAGCTCGTTGGAAGTTTAAATGTGCCGAATCTCCTAAACGCTCTCGCAGCAATAATACTACTAGGAATTGATATTAAAGATGCAATTGATGCATTAGAGTCAATTTCGAACATCCCAGGACGAATGTCTATCTTCAAGACCAAAAATAGTAAGACAGTGATTGTCGATTACGCCCACACTCCGGATGCTATGGAAAAAGTTTTATCCGATATCGCAAAAATGACTAAAAAAAATATAACAACCATCTTTGGTTGTGGCGGCAATAGAGATCATGCAAAAAGACCTATGATGGGATCAATCGCATCAAAATATTCAGAAAAAATAATACTGACAAGTGATAATCCTAGAGATGAGAATCCTGAAAAAATAGCATTAGATATAGCATCAAGTATTGATCAAAGTAAGTACCAAATCCACCTTGACCGTGAAGAGGCAATTTTAAGAGAAATTGAAGCAGAAGATGACTCCATAATTTTAGTTCTTGGCAAAGGACATGAGGCGCAACAAATCAGTGATGGCATCTCCATAAGCCTCTCTGATCTAGAAATAGTGAGTAGACAGTGCTAGAGAGAGTTTCAGTATTAAGTGATTCAATTCAAGGCAAGCTTATCGGTGATGATTGCAATTTCTTTGGAATGTCGATAGACAGCAAGAAGGTTAAGAAGGGCAATCTATTTGTTGCCTTTAGAGGGCAAAAGCATGATGGTCATGATTTTGTAGAGGAGGCAAGCTCGATGGGTGCGGCAGCAGCCATTGTCTCAAAAAAAATAAGCTCAAATATATCTCAAGTTCTCGTGGATAACCCCCATAAAGCCATCTATAAGATTGCCGAATTTCATAGAAATAAAATCTTACATCCCATTATTGCAATTACCGGAAGCAATGGGAAAACCACCGTTAAAAATTATCTCAATCAAATTTTATCGGATTCTTATAGTACTTACATGAGTCCCGGCAATCTCAATAACGAAGTAGGAACCCCTTTATCTGTATCTCATTTAGATAATTCATATCAATATTCAATTTTCGAAATTGGGGCAAAGAAACTAGGAGATATAGATTATCTTGCAAAGTTAATTAAACCAAAGGTTGGAGTTATTACTAATATTAATGCAACACACATAAAAACATTTCTGAGTGAGGACAATATTGCAAAAACTAAAGGTGAAATCATCCCAAATGTAATGGCGGATGGCCTCATTGTCCTAAATAAAGATAATCGTTACTTTGATGAGTTTAGTAAATTATCCTCACCACGAGAAATATTAAGTTTTAGCTTAAATAACAGCGATGCTGATATGTATTATGAAAAAATAAAATATGAAAATCAGAGCTATGACTTAAAAATAAAAATCAAAAGAGATTCACTTTCGATAGATCGAGTACCCATTCAAGGGGAGCATAACTTATTGAATTTGCTTATTTCAGTTGGTATCGCAAAATATCTAGGCCAGTCAGATATGAATATCTGCCAAGCTGCTCAGAAGCTCACCTCAGTTAATCAAAGATTAAATTTCATCAATATTACAAATTCAGACTTACTTATTGATGATACCTATAATGCTAATCCAGCCTCAACACGCTATGCGCTAGATACCCTTGATAGTCAAAAAAATTTAAATAAGGTATTTATTTTTGGTGGTATGGAGGAGCTTGGAGATCAAAGCAGAGTTTTTCATGAACAGATTGGTGAGTACGCATCAGAAAAATGCACTTTAATGATCGCCTATGGCGATTTAGCTAAGCAATCCTTATCAAAATTTAAAGGAAAAAAATTGAGCTTTGAGAGTCATCAAGAAATATCAGAGTACATAAGTACTCACCTAAATAAAAATACTGCTTACTTGCTGAAAGGTTCAAGAGCAAGATGCATGGAGAAAATTATTAAGGCGGTAAAAAAATGTTGATAAATCTTTTTGAGTTTTTAGAGAATTATGATTCAGCTTTTAGTGTTTTTTCTTACCTAACCCTAAGAGGTGTTTTAGCAATGCTTACTGCACTGTTGCTCGCTCTCTTTTTTGGGCCCAAGGTAATAAGATATTTAACACTTAGGAGCTTTGGTGAAAAAATTCGAGAAGATGGGCCGCAGAGGCATTTCGAGAAATCAGGAACTCCAACGATGGGTGGCCTATTAATTCTTCTCTCCACAGTGCTAAGTACTATACTCTGGGCAGATTTAGAGAATCTCTATATTTGGATAGGTTTATTTACTATCTTAAGTTTCAGCCTTATAGGTTTTTATGACGATATAAAAAAAATTAAGACTAAAACTCAGATTTCAAGAGGACTAAAAGCAAGGCAGAAATTTCTTCTACAAATTACACTATCTTTGATACTAGGTTTTGCATTACTCAGTGCGATGACTCAGCCTGAGGTCCAACAAGCGTTGCTCATTCCTTATTTAAAAGACACAAGTATATTTTTAAATTCCTTTTTATATTTAATTTTGGTCATTCTAGTATTAGTTGGGAGTTCAAACGCTGTCAACTTAACTGATGGCCTCGATGGACTCGCAACCATGCCAGTTATTCTTGTAGCTACAGGGCTATCTGTTCTCTGTTATGTATCTGGCAATATAATTTTTTCATCATACCTTCAGATCCCTTATGTCGCTGGGTCCGGTGAGGTATTAATTATTAGTCTAGCTATCGCAGGCGCCTGCCTCGGATTTTTATGGTTTAACACTTATCCTGCCCAAATTTTTATGGGTGATGTTGGATCATTGGGTTTGGGTGCGGGTCTTGGTTATATTGCATTGGTCATTAATCAAGAAATTGTCTTCATGATCATGGCTGGAATATTTGTTTTAGAAGCCCTCTCAGTCATTATTCAGGTTTCATCCTATAAGCTAACTGGTAAGAGAGTATTTAGAATGGCACCTATTCATCATCATTTTGAGCTAAAGGGATGGCCAGAACCCAAGATCATTGTGCGATTCTGGATTATTACTGTGATCCTTGTACTGATTGGACTAGCAAGTTTAAAAATAAGATAAATGAAAAAAGATTATATAAATTCTTTGAAAAATAAAAAATGCTTAGTCATAGGTAGAGGAAAGACAGGCATTAGTGTTGTAAAACTTTTTAATCAACACTCGATTAATTACAGAATTTATGACGAAGGAATGAAGGATCATGAGCTTACAAATAAAGCATTAATATCAAAAAAAGATATTGAATTAGAGATAGGCTCTTTTGAATTGCTGGTCACATCCCCAGGCATGCAAGTGGATGCACCTATACTCCAATTAGCAATGAAGCATCATATTCCTATTGTGACCGATCTGGATATTTTTTACTCTATTTATATTGGACACATTACAAGTGTTACTGGCTCAAATGGAAAAAGCACCACATTAAAATTAATACAATTTCTAGATTTAAAGAAGGGGATAAAAACTCTTCTTGGTGGAAATTATGGAATCCCTGCGCTAGAACTTCCATATGACTTCTCAGGTGGTGCTGTTATAGAGATTTCAAGTTTTCAAGCAGAATTCCTAAGCACATTTAATGCTGAAATTTCAGTGCTTTTAAATATTTATGATAATCATCTTGATCGTCATAAAACTAAACAAGAGTACATTGATCTCAAGCGAAAGATTTTCTTAAGATCAAAAAGGGGGATCTACTTTTATGATGATAGAACGGTTAGGGATATTGGAAGTGAACATCCTAATGCTGTAGCATTTTCTATCTCAGAAAATATTGAAAATGGTTACTTTATTAAGAATCAAAATGAGCAAATATCTATTTTCTATAATAAAAATCTAGTTCAATTAATTGATCGGAATTCAAAGATTAAAGACCATGATTTGGTAAATTTATTGGCTGCATTTATTGTCAGCCATGAAAAAAATCAACTTTTATTACCTAAGAACTGTCTTCAAGATTGGCATCCGCTTAATTACAGGTACCAGGAAATTTTCACTAGTTCAAAGTTAACAGTAATTAATGATTCAAAGTCTACAAATCTTGAGGCAACAATTGCTGCTTTAAACGCAACAAGCGGTCCGATTGTCTTGATGATTGGTGGCAAAAGCAAGGGGCAAGATTTCAACTCCTTAATACCCTTAAGAGAGAAGGAAATTATTAAGATAATTGCGTTTGGAAGTACGTCTGAGGAGATAAAGCAAAAATTAGGCAAGTATTTTGAGATACATGTTGCCAATACGCTAAATAATGCTGTCGAAAATGCTGTCATTAATTTGGAGGCTCATTACACGATTCTTTTTTCTCCTGGATGTCCCAGCCAAGATATGTTCAAAGACTTTGAAGAGCGAGGAGAGAATTTTAAAGATTTAATTTTGGAAAAAGTAGCTTGAAAATTTTTGAAGAGTTAAAAACATTTAATTTTGATTGGATCTTATTGACCATATTTCTTGCTATCACTGGCTTGGGCCTAATTGCGCTTGCAAGTGCTTCGTTTGCCGTTGGGGTTAATGAGTTTGCAGATGCTTACTATTATCTTAAAAACCAAATGATTGCATTAGTTATAGCTTTAATTTTATTTCCAATTGTTGCATTAACGCCTATAAAAAATTATGAAAAATCCAGTTTAATTCTTCTTATCGTCGGCATTATTCTTTTGGTGCTAGTTTTTGTACCTGGATTGGGACAAACAAGAAACGGGAGCACAAGATGGATTGATCTAGGAATCATAACTGTGCAGCCTTCAGAGGTCGCTAAGCTATTCATAGGAATTTATTTTTGTAGTTATGCATACAGACACCAGGAAAAGTTGAGGACAACTTTTACAGGATTGCTGAGGCCACTCGGTATTTTAATCATCGCAGGTGGTTTGTTATTAAAAGAACCTGATTTCGGATCCTTTTTAGTCTTATCTAGCATTTTATTGGCTGTGCTATATGTTGGCGGAGCTAGATATCTTCATATGTCATTACTTTTTATCGGATTACTGTCACTATCTTATTTTCTTGCATTCTCCGAAGGTTACAGAATTGATCGTATAACGAGTTTCTTGGATCCTTGGTCAGATCCTTTTGACACTGGGTTCCAGCTGACACAGTCTTTAATGGCAGTGGGAAGCGGTGGCTTATTTGGTCTTGGTTTGGGCAATAGTGTGCAAAAACTTTATTATTTACCCGAGGCACATACTGATTTTGTTTTTGCAGTATTTGCAGAAGAGTTTGGCTTTATTGGAACAGTATTGCTATTGCTATTATTTTTCAGTCTGATTACAAGAATATTATTTTTATCTTCAAAGGCTATCAAACAAGGACAATATTTTCATGGATTATTAAGCTTCTTTTTGGGTATTTATTTAGCATCAAGCATCTTACTAAACATATCTGTGACTATTGGTCTTGTGCCTACTAAAGGCCTGACACTGCCATTTTTCAGCTATGGAAGATCAAGCTATATAGTTTCAGTTTTAATTATTTTTGTAGTATTTCGTATTTTTCATGAGGTTGAGAGACATGTATTCATACAAAGAACACAAAAAGAATACAGACAGACTTTAATGGGTAAAGTTTAATGAGTGCTAAGCATATACTTATTCTTGCTGGAGGAACAGGGGGGCATATATATCCTGCAATAGCTTTAGCCAATACCTTTATAGAGCACAACCACACAGTAAGCTGGATTGGGACTGGCAATGACTTAGAGGAATCAGTGATCAATAAAAAAAATATAAATTTTTATTCCATCTCATCAAAAGGATATAGGGGTAAGAGATTACTGAGCAAAATGATTTTTCTCCTAACTTTCCCTGTTCGGCTAATTAAAGCGCTTTTGATAGTTAAGCAAGTCAAGCCCGACGTTACTATTGGTATGGGCGGTTATGTAACTCTATTCGGTGGAATTATATCTAGAATATTTAGAATTCCATTAGTCCTTCATGAACAGAATGCTATTTTAGGGGGCACAAATAAAATTTTATTAAAATTAGCCTCGAAAGTATGTTTTGGCATTCCATTAGATAAAAACCAAAATCATTCAAATAATTATAAAATTACCGGAAACCCAATTAGGAATGAATTATTAAATTTTAAAAAACCTAACTCTGATCTATCAAATCCATTTAAGCTTTTAGTTCTTGGTGGCAGCCAGGGAGCATCATATCTAAATAAAAACTTGCCAAAAGTGATTGAGGATTTAGATCATCAAATGAAATTTGACATTGTGCATCAGTCAGGAGCAAATAAGCAGCATGAAGTTTCATATGAGGGTCTGGCAAATGTAACCTCTGCCAAAATTTATCCATACATGCATAATCCAGCAATATTTTATGAATGGGCAGACATCGTCATCTGTAGGGCAGGAGCCATGACTATTACAGAAATAATGGCTACCTCAAATTTAGCAATCTTTATTCCATATCCTCATGCCATTGAAAATCATCAATTTTATAATGCAAAAAAATTAGTTGATGACGGTGCAGCGTTTCTAGTGGAGGAAGGTAATGATTTTAAATCACAAATTCAATTACTCCTAAGTGATATTTTCAAACATAAAATCAATATTGAAGGTATGCGTAGAAAGGCGCGAACTATGTTTTATGCAGATGCGAATGAAACAATTATGAATATTTGTTTAGCAGAGGTCAAATGATAAATATAACCAAAAAAATTCATATGATTGGCATGGCAGGAGAGGGCATGAGCGGAATTGCTCAAGTGCTTAATTCTCAGGGCTATTCTGTGCAAGGTTCAGATTTAGCATTTGGCAATAAAAAATCACTTTTTGAATCAATGGGTATAAAGTGCTTTGATAATCATGACCCTAAAAATATTCAAGATGTAGACATCGCAGTCTATTCTGGAGCAATACCAGAAAATAATATTGAACTTTTAACATGCAAGGAGAGAAATGTCCCGCTACTGAGGAGAGCCGAGATGCTAGCCGAGTTACTTAATAATAAATATGGCATAGCAGTTTCTGGCTCCCACGGTAAAACTACAACCACCTCAATCATTGCTTTTGTATTGTCACATATGAAGCTAGATCCAACTTTTGTTATTGGAGGTAAGGTCAGTCAGTTTTCCTCTAATGCGAACTTGGGGAAGTCAGACATACTGGTCGTTGAAGCAGACGAGAGTGACGGCTCTTTCTTACACATGAAGCCAAAGAATATTGTTATAACAAACATTGATAATGACCATCTAGATCATTTCGATGGTTCTATCGATAACTTAAGAACAGCATTTAGAGAATTTGCTTTATTAACCCCATTCGATGGTCTAATTCTTGCAAATGGAGATTCAGATAATGTAAGAATTGCCCTTAAAGAAATTTCAAGAAAAGTCATCTACTTTGGCGAGAACAAAATTAATGACTATACCGTAAGTAATATTAAGATTAACAATGGCATAACCCACTTTGATCTATCCAAAGGGGGCGACTTCATTAAAACCTTGCAAACAAAGCTACTGGGTAAACATAATATTTTTAATGCGCTGCCTGCAATAATTATTACTGAGACACTCAATCAACCCCTGGACGAGGCTTCAAAAGGGCTAGCTTTATTTGAAGGAGTTGATAGAAGGCTGGAATTTATTACTGCATCAAAAATTAAAGATAAGGACATAATGATATACAGTGATTATGCCCACCATCCAACGGAAATCAAGGTGACTCTGAAAGCGTTAAGAGAAAATTTCCCTGATAAAAAAATTATTTCGATTTTCCAGCCTCATAGGTATTCAAGAACGCACTTACTATTAGATGAGTTTGCGAAAGAATTATCAAAATTTGACAGTATATGTCTAGTGGATATTTACCCTGCCGGTGAAAATAATTTGTTTAATGTTCAATCAGAAGATCTTAGAGACCAAATAAATAGTATTTCAGAAAAAAATAAGGCGAGATTAACTACAAATAAATATATTTATCAGGATTTAGAAGAAGTAATTGCCGGGGAGAGCATTTTAGTATTTATGGGAGCTGGAGATATCCATCAGCAAGCATTAAATTTTAAATTGGAACTTGAGAGAAAATGCATAGCTTAGAGGATATGATTTTGCATCAAAAGCACTTAAAAATTCTTAAAAATGAGAGTATGTCAAAACATACATCATGGAGAATTGGAGGGAATGCTGACTATTTCTTTCAACCTAAAAATTTTGATGAAATCCAAGAAGTCTTATCTAACTTAAATGACAAAATACCAATCTATATGATTGGTTTGGGCTCAAATATTCTAGTCAAAGACTCAGGAATAAGAGGTCTTGTTATCTGCACCAAGGATATGAAGGAAAAGATAAAGCTAATAAATAATAAAGTCTTTGTACCATGCTCAATAAAATGTGGAGAACTTACAAGGTTTGGTATTGAACATAAACTAAGTCCAACAGTATTTTTTTCTGGGATACCAGGAACAATAGGTGGTGCTTTAGCGATGAATGCTGGTGCCTTTGGATTTGAAACCTGGGACTATGTGGAGAGCGTTAAACTAATTAATTCATCTGGGCAAATAGAAATAAGATCACGAGAGCAATTTGAAATAGGCTATAGGGAGGTATCCTTTAGCGATCAAGAATTCTTCCTCGAGGCCTGCTTTATATTTAAAAACCAAGCCCATTCCAAAGACGAATTAAGAAAAATAGTCTCAGTAAGAAAAGAAAAGCAACCTATTGGCGAAAAAAACTGTGGGTCTGTCTTTAAAAATACCAAGGATTATTTTGCGGGTGAGCTTATTGAAAAAGCTGGACTAAAAGGGTTGAGAATTGGTGGCGCTGAAATTTCAAATAAGCATGCTAATTTTATTAATAACCTTGAAGACGCATCTTCGAGAGATATTGAAGAATTAATCAACAAAGTAATTAAAGAAGTTGAGGCTAAATTTAAAGTACAGCTGGAAAAAGAAGTAAGAATTCTAGGATAGTTGAGAACATTATCATGAAAAATAGAAAAGCAAATAAAAAGATTAAGCCACAATTTCTTGATATTGAGATTAGTTATCTTGGTGTCTCGCTGCCAATTATCTTCTTGTCTGGATTTCTTTTCTATGGCCCAGACTTCTTAAATTATATTGATAGGGAAATTGAAGAAGTAGTGATCATAGGGGATTTTAATTTTGTCACTCCATCCGAAATAGAACAAATAGTTACTGAAGAAAATAATTTAAGCTTTTTTGGGATAAACCTTGAGGAATTACATCAAAAAGTGATAGCAATAGGCTGGGTCGATAAATTACAAATCACAAAGCAATGGCCAACCACATTAAAAATTGAGTTTACTGAACAGGTTCCTCAGGCAAGGTGGGGAACTAATGCATTAATTAATCAAAATTCTGAAATCTTTCCAGTCACCAATGCTGAGGATTTTTCGTTACTGCCGATGATCTTTGGTGACTCTAATGAGGTAGAGCAGATTTATGATATCTACTCCTCACTTAATCATAAAGCAGCTGATAGGGGTTTCACTATAACTGAGCTTAGCAAGAATGATAGGGGCGCTTGGTCAATGGTGATTGATGATAGCTTACAAGTAAATTTTGGTATTTCTGATATTAATAATGCAACAGAATTTTTTTTCTCAGATGTATATGAAGAAATATTTGAAACTATTAATAGCATCGAGAGAGTAGATCTGAGATATAACAATGGTTTCTCAGTTCGCTATAAAGATAATTTAAATCATGAGGACTTAGATACTTAGGAGATTAGGAAACATAAATGCGAGACGATAAGAAAATAATTGCTGGCTTAGATATTGGTACTTCTAAAGTTGTAACTCTTGTTGCGGAGGTTAATCCAAATAACTCTATGGAAATTATTGGGTTTGGTATACAGCCTTCAAGAGGTCTCAAAAAAGGAGTAGTTGTTAATATTGAAGCAACCGTAAATTCAATTCAAAAATCAGTTGAGGAAGCAGAACTCATGGCTGGTTGTGAAATAAACTCTGTCTATGCCGGCATAGCGGGTAGCCATATAAGAAGTATTAATTCTCATGGTGTAGTTGCAATTAAGGATGATGAGGTAAGTATAGAGGATATAGATCGCGTTCTAGATGCAGCTAGAGCAATTGCTATACCAGCAGACCAAAGAATTTTACATGTATTACCAAAAGAATTTGTAATTGATAGTCAGGAAGGCATTAAAGAGCCAATTGGTATGTCAGGAGTAAGGCTCGAGACCAGAGTTCATCTAGTGACCGGCGCAGTGAGTGCCGCACAAAATATTGTGAAGTGTATTGAGCGATGTGGACTGATTGCAGAGGAGGTTGTACTCGAACAACTGGCATCAAGCTATGCAGTTTTAACTGAAGACGAGAGGGAGCTTGGGGTCTGTCTTGTTGATATTGGCGCTGGTACGTCAGATATCGCTATATTTAAGGAGGGAGCTATTCAACACACGTCAGTTATTCCCATCGCAGGAGACCAAGTTACAAACGACATTGCAATCTCTTTAAGAACCCCAACCCCTAGCGCAGAGGAGATTAAAGTTAGATACGGTTATGCTCTGGCACAATTGGCACCTCCAGATGATTATATTGAAGTGCAAGGCGTAGGAGACAGGCCCTCTAAACGGATGGCAAGTCAGACTTTGGCTGAGGTTATAGAGCCAAGATATGAGGAATTATTTGGTTTGATTAGGGAGGAATTAAATAGATCTGGGCTGGAGGAAATCATTGCAGGAGGCGTAGTTCTCACTGGGGGTAGCTCAAAGATTCGAGGCTCAGTAGAGCTAGCGGAGGAGGTCTTCCATTTACCAGTAAGGGTCGGAAAGCCACAAAAGGTGCAAGGCTTAAAAGAAGTCGTGAGTAACCCAACTTATGCAACTGCAGTTGGTTTACTTTTATATGGAAAAGCGGAACTGGATGATACGAACAAAAGAGAAGAAGCAAAAGAAACATCAACTGCTTTATTTAAAATAAAGAGTTGGTTTAAAGGTAATTTTTAACATAAAACGGAGGAGTATATGTTTGAACTTATGGATAGATACAGTGAAAGTGCTGTAATTAAAGTGATAGGCGTTGGCGGCGGTGGCGGTAATGCAGTATCACATATGAGAAAGTCTGGTATAGATGGAGTTGGTTTCATTTGTGCCAATACCGATGCCCAGGCTCTAAAGCAGGTAGAGGGAAAGACAGGATTGCAAATTGGCTGCGGAATCACAAAGGGATTAGGTGCTGGTGCGAATCCTGAAATAGGCAGACAAGCTGCATTGGAGGATAGAGATAGAATACAAGAGGTGATTTCAGGGTCAGATATGTTATTTATCACTGCAGGACTAGGAGGCGGAACGGGAACTGGAGCCGCACCTGTCGTGGCTCAACTAGCCAAGGAAATGGGAATACTGACTGTCGCGGTCGTTACAAAACCATTTGCTATGGAGGGTAGCAGAAGGATGCAAATAGCAGATAATGGAATTGCAGAGCTTGAGAAGCATGTGGATTCTTTAATTACTATCCCTAACGAAAAACTAAGACAGGTTCTTGGGTCCGATACATCGCTATTAGATGCATTTGGTGCTGCTAATAAAGTGTTGCAAGGCGCAGTACAAGGAATCGCAGAATTGATTACAAGACCTGGATTAATCAATGTTGACTTTGCTGATGTGAGAACTGTTATGGCTGAGATGGGGATGGCGATGATGGGATCTGGTGTTGCTAATGGAGAGGATAGGGCAAGAAAAGCCACTGAATCTGCAGTCTACTCACCACTACTTGAGGATATTGATCTAAATGGTGCTAAAGGAATACTCGTTAATGTCTCTGCGAGCGAAAATTTATCCATTGGAGAGTTCCAAGAAGTAGGAGAGATCATTAAGCAATTCTCGTCTGAGGATGCGACTCATGTAATCGGTACCGTAATTGATACCGAGATGGGTGATGACATAAGAGTGACGGTTGTTGCCACTGGCTTAAAATCCATGTCAACTAACAGAAAAATACAAGAAGTCTCAAGAGATCGAAAAGATTACAGAGATCTTGATCAGCCCACTGTAAATAGGAATCGTAAAAGAGTTTCTGGTGAGGATGTTGCAGTCGAGTTTGAATCTTCTGAGGAGCCACTTGATGTGCCAGCTTTTCTAAGGAGACAAGCCGACTGATTTAGAATGATCTATCAACAAACTATTAATGGTGAGGTGAAGGCTTCAGGCGTAGGACTTCACTCAGGAAACTATATAGACATGAAGCTAATGCCTGCTCCTCCAAATACAGGCATTTGCTTCAGACGAGTCGATATTGAGAGTAAACCCACAACCAAAGCCAATATTGATGCAGTGTCGAGCACTATGCTAGGCACGACTCTTGGAGAATCAGGATTTACAGTTGCGACAGTCGAGCATTTATTAGCCTCACTTCTAGGAATGGGGATAGATAACTTATTTATTGAGCTAAATAATGATGAAGTGCCTATTTTTGATGGGAGTGCTGCAAGCTTTGTTTTTTTAATACAAGAAGCAGGCATTCAACTACAGAAAGAGCCAAGAAAATATTTAAAAATTAAACAAAAAGTAGAGGTTATGGAAGGAGATAAGTATGCATCAATCATTCCTTACGATGGATACCGTATTAGATTGGAGCTTTCATTTAACCATCCGGCTGTCGATGAAGAAAATAAGGATTATGAATATGAATTTTCAACTGACTCTTTTTTATCAAAAATTGCTTATGCCAGAACCTTTGGATTTCTAAAGGATATTGAATCTTTAAGAGAAAAAAAACTTACCCTTGGGGGCAGTGTCGATAACGCCATCGTACTAGATGAAAATAATGTAATTAATATTGAGGGGCTAAGATATAAAGATGAATTCATTCGCCATAAGATCCTTGATGTTATGGGCGACTTACATTTAGTTGGCGCGCCAATCCTAGGTTCTTTTTATGGAAAAAAAACCGGTCACTCCTTAAATACAGAGCTTGCAAAGAAAATCTTAGCAGATGAGAAGAATTTCGAGTGGGTCGTATTAGGTTAGCTGTTAAAACCCACAATTATTTTTACTTTTTCAGATTTAATTAAATCTTCAATTTCATATTTCAGTTTTGCGGCGACTGCTGATGAATTAAGGGTAATACATAAACATTCATCCTTATCATAATGCGCTGAGAGAAAATACTTTTGATAGGCAAGGGGCAATTGATTTTTGATTACGGAAGAAACTTCAGTTTGTCTGGATGCTTTGTTTAGTATTTCAGCTAAAATACCTTTACTTAAGAATTCATTTACTCTTTTTTCATTCATAAGAAATACTCATATACCCAAGAATATAAATTACTTTTATATATAATATCTACATAAATTTAGGAATTACCTTTGGAAACTTTGATCAAATTATTTTCCTCTGTATTTGGAAGTAGAAATAGCAGAAATTTAAAGAGATACCAAAAAATTGTAGCTATCATCAATAAGATGGAGGCAACTTTAGAGTCCCTATCCGACGATGAGCTAGTCAATAAATCTAATCACCTAAGATCGCAAGCAGCAGAGAAAAATTTAGATGATCTTTTGCCTGAGGCATTTGCATTAGTAAGAGAGTCCTCAAAAAGAAAGCTAGGACTAAGACATTTTGATGTCCAAATTATGGGTGCTATTGCATTGCATGAAGGTAATATCTCTGAAATGCGAACGGGGGAAGGTAAAACATTAGTCGCAACCATGCCAGCATACCTAAATGCCCTAGCTGGAAATGCTGTTCATATTGTTACTGTGAATGACTATCTTGCCTCAAGAGATGCATCCTGGATGGGCGAGGTCTATCAAGCGCTTGGGCTTACCGTCTCGGTGATCAAGGCAGGAATGACCCTCGAAGAAAAAAGAATAGCCTATCAGGCAGATATTATTTATGGAACAAATAACGAATTCGGTTTCGATTATCTTAGAGACAATCTAGCTCAAAGGTCTCAGGACCAGGTTCAAGGAAATTTAAACTTTGCCATTATTGATGAAGTAGATTCAATTCTGATTGATGAGGCAAGGACTCCATTAATCATCTCAGGTCGATCAAATACCCAGGTAGATTTATATCAAAAAATTAATTCAATCTCTGGAAAGCTTAAAATGTATAGCCCTCCTGAGGGAAAACAAGACATGGATATTCAAGCAGGAAAGGTCTATGTTGTTGGACAGGAAGGATCGATGAATTTGGAATCAGCTGTTGGACTGGCTCAAAATAATAACCAACATTTAATTGAGACAGGAAAACAAAAAGGCCTCCCACTTTGTACCTTGGTCAATGCTGGAGACTTCACAATTGATGAAAAAACTAAACAAGCCTATCTGACCGAGGAAGGACACCTATTAGCAGAGGAAATTTTCAAGAGCGAGGGGCTCATTAAAGAAAATGAGACCCTTTATGACTATCAAAATATAAGACTCATGCATTACTTGGCTGCCTCTTTGAGAGCTCATCATTTATTCAAGAAGGAAATTGACTACATTGTTTCGGAGGGCGAAGTAGTCATTGTTGATGAATTCACAGGTAGAACGATGCCGGGAAGGAGATGGTCTGATGGCCTACATCAAGCTATCGAGGCTAAGGAAAAGGTTCGTATCAAGGAAGAGAGTCAAACGGTAGCTTCGATTACTTTTCAAAATTATTTCAGAATGTATTCCAAGCTTTCAGGCATGACAGGAACTGCTGATACTGAGGCATTTGAATTCCAACAAATTTATGGCCTGGAAGTCATAGTGATTCCTACTCATAACCCCATGGTAAGAAAGGATCAGCCAGATCTAATGTACCTTACTCAATCTGGCAAATTTAAGGCGATTATTGATGATATCAAGAGTTGCATAGAGAGAAAGCAGCCTGTACTTGTGGGCACCACCTCAATTGAGTCATCTGAATTTTTATCCTCAATTTTAACCAAAGAAGGAATTAGGCATAACGTTTTAAATGCTAAACAGCATGAGAAAGAGGCAACCATTATTGCTGAGGCTGGCAGACCCTCAAGCGTGACTATTGCCACTAACATGGCAGGTCGAGGTACAGATATTGTTCTTGGTGGTAAAGTTGATGATACAGAGGATGCGGACTGGAAGAATATTCATAACCAAGTAATTGATGCAGGAGGACTGCATATAATTGGGACTGAGAGGCACGAATCAAGACGTATTGATAACCAACTAAGAGGAAGATCTGGAAGGCAGGGTGACCCAGGATCAAGTCGCTTTTACCTCTCTTTAGAAGATAGCCTTATGAGAATTTTTGGTGACCCTGATCGGACTAAGAGACTATTATCAGGGGCCGGTATGCGCGAGGATGAAGCAATTGAAAGTAAGCTTTTGACCAAGCAAATCGAGCGAGCCCAAAGAAAAGTTGAAGCTCATAACTTTGATATCAGAAAACAGCTTTTGGAGTTTGATGACGTTGCAAATGAACAGCGAAAAGTCATTTACCAGCAAAGAGAAGATATTCTCTCTTTTGATAATATCAGTGAAATTGTTGTTGGAATTAGAGAGGAGGTAGTTTCGAATATCTTCGATGAATACATACCTGAGGATAAAATTGAAGCAGATTGGGATCTCCCATCTTTAGAGCAAGTGATTAATAATGAATTTAATTTAAGCCTATCGTTAGATGAGTATTTTTCCTCTCAAAACAAAAAGTTAATTGAAATTAAAGAAGAAATCATTGAGGAGGTAGAACTTAGCTATATTCGAAAATGTGCGGAGTTGAGCAAAGAATTTATCGAATCACTTGAAAGAAGCATTATGATTCAACAGCTAGATCTTCATTGGCGAGAACATATTGCGGCTCTTGATGCACTAAGACAAGGCATACACCTAAGGGGTTATGCTCAAAAAAATCCGAAGCAAGAGTATAAAAGAGAATCTTTTGAAATGTTCACTGAGATGCTAGAGAGCTTTAAAAAATCTACGATTACTATGCTGTCTAAGGTGCAATTTAGATTTAATGATGCTGAACAATCTATCCTGAATAAGCCCTCACAAACTGAGACTTTGAATTCTGTAAAACCTGAATTTTCTGGCATTGCAAATCAGCCAAAGCAACAAATTTCAAGGAGGTCTCAGCAGCCAAAGCCTGAGACTTTTGTAAGAGATGAGGAGAAGGTAGGGAGAAATCAACCATGCCCATGTGGTTCTGGGAAAAAATTTAAGCATTGCCATGGCAAGCTATAGTGCCTAATTTTATTCAAGTATCAATTTTCATTTTACAAAATAAGCATGGCCAGATTTTGCTATCTTTAAGAGATAGCCAAAAGGAACTACCGAATCAATGGGAGTTTCCTGGTGGAAAGGTTGAGAGGCATGAAGGACCCTATCAGGCCTTATTAAGAGAGGCTCGAGAGGAGCTTTCTATAAAAATAAAATCCTCAGAATTTTTGATGCAATATTTTTTTTCCTATAAGGATCTATTTGTCCATTTGTATGTTTGGTTGGTAAAAGAATTTGAGGGAAATGTATATGCAAATGAGGGCCAGGAATTAAGATGGGTTGATGTTAAGGAGATTTATGATATTCCTTATCTAGAGGGGGATAAGAAAATATTGGATAAACTATCAAATCATTCCAATTAAAAATTCAAGCTCCTGATCAATCTGTATTGGTTTGTCTTCATCATTAGTAGAGCAAAATCTAATAATAATTCTATGCCTACCTGCGCTTACCTCAGGAAAGTAAAGATTATTTTTATCAAGTCCAATTCGTACCAAGCTTACATTGGAGTTTTGATTTAATTGATGATTATAGACGCCATCATCAGCATAGACTGGCTCAAGTTCAATCCATTCTCTATTGAGCCAAAGTATAAAAATAACTGCATCAGCAAGCACCTGAAGATTTGAAAGCCATTTCGATAATCTTCTCGTTTTTTTATCTTGAGGAAATCTTAACCAATTATGAAATTCTGGCAAATCAAAAGAGAGCAGCCCTCCAGGAGCGCTAATTCTATGTCGAATGTTATTTAATAGCTGAGAACTTTTAAGGGTAGCAACAAAGTTATTATCTATATCATTAAGCTCATCTTTGAGCGCTCTTATCTTATTGAGTAATTCATTTGTTTGCTCAACATCAGTATCTGGATATTTTAATATATGACTTAATATGATTGATTTTGTATCAAGCTCTTTAAGCACTTCATTTTTAATATCACCCCTTTCAATCAGCTCTATAATTTCAACCAGTAGTGATATTCCAGATCGATAGCTGAATTCATGTTCTTGATCAAGATGAAATAAAATTTGGTTCCAGAGAAACTCATAGCGCAATAGTAATCTCATTCGTTCGGTAAGAGGGTGCTCAAAGAAGAAATGATTATCCATTAATGACTAAAATGATTATGTAATTCTTTTATTTGCTTGTTAATTAAGATAGTTTCTTGCTCTGTATCGATAATATAATCAGCTCTTACTTTTTTTGACTCAATCTCCAATTGTGCATCAATCATCTTATTTGCCAGGCTATCGCCTATGTTATCCCTTTTTGTGAGTCGATCCAATTGAGTTTTGCGGCTACAGTAGGCAACAATAATTATGTCCATATCATCTTCAATCTTGCATTCATACAAAAGGGGAATCTCGATGAGAACATACTTCCCTTTAAAATTATTTATTTCAATGAAGATTTGCTCAAGGATAATTGGATGGAGTTGCTGCTCGAGACTTTTTCTTAAATGCTCATCTGCAAAGATGCGCTCCCTAACAGCAGTTCTATTTATTGATTTTTCATTAAGAAGAATATCTTTTCCCATTAGGCTTACAAAAATATCAAAGCCTTTATTGGGATATTTTGATATTTCATGAGATATTTCATCAGCACTGATAAAATTAGCACCTAAATCTTTAAATGCTTGAGCTACATAGCTTTTTCCAGTGGCTATACCACCCGTTAATCCAATTTTGAGCATCAAAAATACTAATCAGTCATTCGGCAATAAAATTACATTACACTAATTTTTGCCTAATTGATAAGATTCAGCGAAAATACTGTCTTTAAATAACTAATAGGCACACAAATTGAATCTTCACGAATACCAATCCAAAGAAATTTTTGCTAAATATGATATTCCTGTCCCGAAGGGAATTGTTGCAGGTTCTGCAGATGAAGCAGTCAGTGCTGCAGAAAAATTAGGCGATGGCATATGCGTGGTAAAGGCGCAAGTACATGCTGGCGGCAGAGGTAAAGCCGGTGGGGTAAAACTAGCTAAAAATTTAAATGAAGTCCGTCAGTACAGTGATGACATGTTAGGCAAAAGGCTTGTTACCCATCAATCATCCTCAGAAGGATTGCCTATCAATCAGGTTTATATTGAGAAAGGCTCTGATATCGATAAAGAATTTTATTTAAGTTTAGTTGTCGATAGAGCCTCAGAAAAAATTATTGTTATGGCCTCTGCGGCTGGCGGTATGGATATCGAGGAAGTTGCAGAAAAGGAGCCAGAAAAAATTTGCACAGTTCTTATTGATCCTGCTGTCGGTGTATCTGGTTATCAAGTAAGAAACATTTCTTATACGCTTGGGTTAGATAATGCTGGGTCAAAAGAGCTCGCTAATATTTTAAAAAATTTACATAAATTATTTGTTGATATAGATGCCAGCTTGATTGAAATTAACCCATTAATTGTCACCAAGCAGGGTAATTTAATTGCTTTGGATGCAAAAATAAATATTGAAGACAATGCACTCTTTCGACAAAAGTCTATCTCAGAATTAAGAGATTTAACCCAAGAGGATGCTAATGAGATTGAAGCTGCCAAGTATGATCTAAACTATGTAACCTTAGATGGAAACATTGCATGCATGGTTAATGGTGCTGGCCTAGCAATGGCAACCATGGATCTTATCCAGCTCAAAGGTGGTAAACCGGCAAATTTCTTGGATGTAGGCGGAGGTGCTACGGCTGAAAGAGTTGCTGAGGCCTTTAAAATTATATTAAGTAATGAAAAAGTTGAGGCTGTTCTGGTTAACATTTTTGGTGGGATCGTTAGATGCGATCTCATTGCAGAGGGCATCATTGCTGCGGTCGAACAAGTTGGCGTTTCTATTCCAGTTGTTGTAAGGCTTGAGGGAACCAATGTTGACCAAGGAAGGCAATTGCTTGCCAACAGCGGTCTCTCAATTGTTGCTGCCACAGATTTAACAAAAGCTGCAGAGGATGCAATCAGGCTTGCTAAGGGGGACAAATGAGTATTCTTGTAAATAAAGATTCTAAAATTATCTGTCAGGGAATTACTGGCAAGCAAGGTAGCTTTCACACAGAACAGTGTATTAAATATGGAACAAATATTGTTGGAGGTGTGACGCCCGGTAAAGGTGGAACAGAGCACCTTGGGGTCCCAGTATTTAATACAACCAAAGATGCTGTTGATGCAACCGGCGCAGATGTTTCAATGATTTATGTGCCAGCACCGTTTACAGCTGATGCTATTTTGGAAGCAGCTGATGCAGGCATAGAGTTAATTGTATGTATCACAGAGGGTGTACCTGTGCTTGACATGGTAAAAGTAAAGTCTGCTTTACAAAGGTATAACTGCAGATTGATTGGGCCTAATTGCCCAGGCATTATCACGCCTGGGGAGGCAAAAATCGGTATCATGCCAGGATTTATTCATCAGCCAGGCTCTATTGGAATTGTCTCTCGTTCTGGGACCTTAACCTATGAAGCTGTACATCAAACAACCAATGTAGGGCTTGGCCAGACGACTTGCGTCGGCATTGGTGGAGATCCAGTGCGAGGAATGAATTTTATTGATTGCCTTGAGCTTTTTGAGCAAGATCCAAAGACTAGAGGAATTATTATGGTTGGCGAGATTGGTGGCACGGATGAGGAAGCCGCAGCAGACTATATTAAACATCACGTAAGTAAGCCTGTAGTGGCTTATATTGCTGGTGTAACCGCTCCCCCTGGAAAAAGAATGGGTCATGCAGGCGCCATAGTTTCTGGAGGAAAGGGTACCGCAGACGAGAAATATAAGGCCCTCGAACATGCTGGTGTGATCACTGTGCGATCTCCAGCCGAGTTGGGCGATGCTATTAAAAAGGCCTTGGATTGAGGATCAATTTAATTCAGCTGAATCCAATCGTAGGCAATATTGAGAAAAATTGTGATTTAATCATAAGCCATTTAGAGGCATCTAAAGGTCAATTATGTATTTTCCCTGAGCTGGCTTTATCCGGATATCCTCCAGAGGATCTATTGTTTCATTCGGGTATTCAAAAAAGAATAAGTAATGCCATAGACATTATAAAAAATAAAACCAGAGAAGGAGTCTCTCTTATTCTGGGTACCCCCTACTATGAAGAGGGAAAAATTTTTAATGCTGCCCTATATATTCATAATGGAAAAATCGAATCGATCTATAAAAAAAGAAGCCTTCCCAATTATTCAGTGTTTGATGAAAAAAGATATTTCAGCGAGGGAATTGAACCCAACTTCATTAATCATGAAGGAGTAAATTTTGCATTACTTATTTGCGAGGATTTTTGGGATGATAATATTTTTTCTAAATCTTTTTCAGAAAAAACAGACTGTATTATCGTCATTAACGGCTCACCTTTTGATTGTAACAAAATAGAAAGTAGGAGAGCCCTTGCCATAAAAAGATCAAAAGAGACGGAACTTCCAGTTATTTATGTAAACCTAGTAGGCGGTCAAGATGAATTAATTTTTGATGGAAGTTCATTTATATTAAATTCAGGCGGAGAAGAAATCATTAGAGCTAAACCCTTTGAGGAAGGATCGGTCAGCTTTGAGTTTTCCTCTCAAAATTTGTGCAAGAAGGAAGAAATTTTAGATATTAATAATATTGAGCTTATTTATAATGCATTGGTCTTAGGCACAAGGGATTATATTCAAAAAAATAATTTTTCTTCGGTTCTCCTGGGATTATCCGGGGGTATTGATTCGGCATTAACTTTAGCTATTGCCTGCGATGCTATTGGAGCCGAGGGAGTAAGGGCAGTAATGATGCCTTCGAAGTTTACCTCCAATATGTCAGTGGAGGATGCTAAAAGCCAAGCAGATTTATTGAAGGTTAAACTTGATGTGATTGACATCTCTGATGCTATGAATACTTTTGATCATACGCTAAGAGATGTATTTCATGGATACGCAAAAGATGTTACAGAGGAAAATATCCAAAGCAGAATAAGAGGACTCATTTTAATGTCACTATCAAATAAATTTCATTCACTGCTTCTGACGACGGGAAATAAAAGCGAGATGGCGGTAGGATACTCTACGCTTTATGGAGATATGGCGGGTGGTTTTGCACCTATTAAGGACTGCAGCAAAACATTGGTATACGAGCTTGCGAGATACGTAAACTCAATTGCATCGATTATTCCTAAGAGGGTCATCGAGCGGGAACCTTCGGCAGAACTAGCTCCAGAGCAAAAGGATACTGACAGTCTACCTCCTTACGATGTACTTGATCCAATACTTGAGCTATTTATTGAGCATGATTGCAGTGTCGATCAAATTGAGAACAATGGATTTGATAGAAATACGGTCATTAAGGTCTTAAATTTAGTCAAACGTAACGAATATAAAAGAAGGCAGGCACCTCCAGGAGTCAAGATTACATCAAGGGCTTTTGGGAAGGACTGGCGATATCCTATTACCTCAGGATACTAACTAGAAATTTAAATTTAATATCCTGTTTACTGCATTGGCATCATCATTTAAGCCAAGCGCTAAGTATGAATTTTGAATTAGTATCAGACTATCTTCTATGACGGGTGCTCCAGGATAGCGTTCTATTAAAGCATTGGCTCTATTGATAGCGCCCACATAAGCCCCACGATCATAATAAAAGTCTGCGATACTTTTTTCATAGGCGGCTAATCTATCCCTCAGGAAAATCATTCTATTTCTGCTATCTGATGCATAAGTACTGTCTGGATATCGTCTGAGTAATTCTTGAAAGGTACTAAATGCAAGCATCGTATCCCTAGGGGGCCGAACATTTAAATCAACATTGAATCGCCTCTCTAGCCAGTCCCTCTCTCGATCAAAATAAGAGATACCTCGCATATAAAGTGCATAATCAACTCGTGGATGTGTTGGATTTTCTGACTCAAATCCTTCAGCCGAGCTGATTGCAAGTTCGCGATCACCTGATCGAAAATGAATATATATGGTATCTAGTTGCGACTGCCTTGCGGCAGCGCTGAATGGGAATCTTCCCTGCAGTGCACGATAATAAGCTATGGCATCTTGAAAATCGCCCTCAATCATCGCGTCATAACCCATTTGATAGAGAACCTCTGGTCCTTCACCCGGCAATATAAAGTCTCGCCTTGTTGCGCAAGCGCTTAAGAAGAGAATTATACTGATTATGAGACAGATATTTTTTACGGCTCGATGCATGTGTGTAATATTACATACTGAAAACATAAATTTCTATGAATAATCAAAAAAAGCATTTATTTACATCAACCATTAAGGTTCAGTCTGAAAATGTGGGTACTAGAATTGACCAGTATCTTGCAAAATCTATCGAGGAGCTATCAAGGAATCGAATACAACAGTGGATCAAGCTAGGCCAAATTCTTGTTAATGATAGTGCTATAGACTCAGACTACAGCCTGCAGAACAATGACATCATCACCATTAATGCTGAAGTAAGTCATCCAAGCAATGAGATTAAGCCAATGCCTATGCCTCTAGAGATTATTTTTGAGGATGATGATTTATTAGCAATTAACAAGCCAGTAGGGTTAGTTGTTCATCCAGGTGCAGGTAACGTAGACAATACACTTCAAAATGCACTCTTAGCTTACGATTCGAGTCTTGAGCAAATTCCAAGGGCTGGGATTGTTCATCGTCTAGATAAGGATACCTCTGGAATTTTAATGATTGCTAAGACTTTAATTGCACATCAACATTTGATCCTGCAAATGAAAAATAGACACATTCAAAAGAAATATCTTGCTGTTGTACAAGGGGTGCCCATTGCTGGTGAGCAAGTTAATTTACCAATTGGTAGACACCATAAAGATAGAAAAAAAATGCAAGTTAGAGATGATGGGAAAGAGGCTATTACCCAGTTTACTGTTAAAGAGAAATTTAATAACTATGCTTTATTAGATGTAAATATCATTACAGGTAGAACGCATCAGATAAGAGTTCATTTGGCTCAATTAGGCTTTCCTTTATTGGGAGATAAAATTTATGGAGGAAGACTTAGACTGCCTAAAAATGCTGATGCTAAATTTATTGAGGTTCTCAGTTCCTTGAGATCACAAATGTTACATGCGCATCAAATAATTTTTTCTCATCCACGACTTGAAGAAGATTTGCAATTGCAAGCTGATGTACCTAAAGAGATGGTTCACTTATTGAGCACTTTGAATGAATACGATACTTGAGGAAATCGGATACGAAGATTGGAATAGGCCAAGTAATATCAAAGCATTCATATCAAGAAAAACAAATCATCTTCAGCACATTGATCTTGATCTTTCGAGGGCCCCAGAGGGCACTCCTAATTGCTCAGTTAGTTCCAATGGACTATATAAAGCACTTCCTCTGGTAGATGATTCCACATTTATCAAGCAGGTACATGGTATCAATATAATTCAGTCGCCGTCGAAAGACTTTTTTCCAGAGGCAGATGGATCGTTTACTTTACAAAAAGATAATCCCTGCGTAGTGCTCACGGCAGATTGTCTTCCGCTCATGTTTTGTGACCAGCATGGAAAGTTAGCTGGCATATTACATTGTGGATGGAGGGGGCTTGTAAATGGCATTATCGATTCCCTACATAAGCATGTCGGGCAATCTTTTAAAAATTTATCCTTTTGGCTAGGACCGACACTTTGTATAGATTGTTTCGAGGTCAAAAAAGATTTTATTGATCATTTAAATTTGATAAATGTAGGGTATCTTAAATTCGTGCATGCAAGTAATGATAAGTATTTTTTCGATATTCGAAGTCTTTGTCTCGAACTATTAAACAAGCAAAAAGCTTCTAAGGTAGCAGTCTCAAAAGATTGTACATTTTGTATGCAAGATAAGTATCACTCATACAGACGCAATAAGACTAGGTCCAGACATGCTTCAATTATTTGGATAAGTTAATACTTGAAATTTTCATAATTACCCTAAAATTGTTGATATGAAGATTGATAAGCTTACAAATAAATTTAAGCAGGGATTAGCTGATGCACAAGAGATTGCGCTAAGCAAAGATCAGCAATTTATTGAGCCCGTGCATTTATTGATGGCTTTTATAGAGGACAGCGAAGGTAGCGTAAGAAGTCTGCTCTCAAGTTGTGGATTAGATATTTCTCAACTTAAAAATGAATTAACAAATAGAATTGAAGCGCTGCCAAGAGTTGAGGGCAGTAGTGGAGAACTTCACTTTAGTAATAAGCTAAATAACCTTCTTAATGTGTCTCTAAAAATTTCGCAAAAACTTGGCGATCAATATATTTCTACCGAATCATTCCTACTTGCAGCTTCTAGAGAGGCGGGTGAATTAAAGACCATCCTAAATCAATTTGCTGTAGATGAAAAAATAGTTGAACAATCAATACAAAAAATAAGAATGAATAAGACAGTCAGTGATGCATCCGATGAAGACGTTAGACAAGCTTTAAAAAAGTATTGCATCGACCTTACCAAACTTGCTGAGGAAGGAAAATTAGACCCTGTTATTGGGCGAGACGATGAAATAAGAAGAACCATACAGGTCCTTCAAAGAAGAACTAAAAATAATCCTGTTCTTATTGGTGAGCCGGGTGTTGGTAAAACAGCAATCATCGAAGGGCTAGCATTAAGAATTATTAATAGAGAAGTTCCTGAAACACTTAGATCAAAAAAAATACTCTCATTAGATTTAGGTCAATTAATTGCCGGAGCTAAATTTAGAGGTGACTTTGAGGAGAGACTAAAAGCGGTCCTCAGCGAGCTTAAATCTATGCAAGGCGAAGTCATTCTTTTTATTGATGAGCTTCATACAATGGTAGGCGCGGGGAAAGCAGAGGGTGCGATGGACGCTGGGAATATGCTTAAACCAGCACTTGCCAGAGGTGAATTACATTGTGTTGGAGCTACTACAATAGACGAGTATCGAAAAAATCTTGAAAAGGATGCAGCCCTAGAACGGCGGTTTCAAAAGATAATGGTGCATGAACCAAATATAGAAGATACAGTGGCAATCCTGAGGGGCTTAAAGGAAAGGTATGAATTGCATCATGGTATTGAGATTACAGATCAAGCCATTATCAGTGCGGCCAATTTATCCAGTCGATACATCGCAGACAGACAACTTCCGGATAAAGCCATTGACTTGATCGACGAGGCTGCTTCAAGAATTAGAATTGAGATTGACTCAAAGCCTGAAAAGCTAGACATCTTAGAAAGAAAAATTATTCAATTAAAAATTGAAAAAGAGGCTCTTTCTAAAGAATCAGACAAAGCATCTAAGGATAGGCTTTCAAAGCTAGATCTCTCAATAAGCAATCTTGAAAAAGAATTTGCCGACTTATCTGAGCTGTGGAAAGCTGAAAAATCTAAAATGATGGGGGCGACGCATATTCGTGAGGCGCTTGAAAAGGCCCGACTAGATTTTGATAGGGCTAAAAGGCAAGGCGATCTCTCATTAATGTCTGAGCTGCAGTACGGCAAGATTCCTCAGCTTGAGAAGGAATTAGAGGCAGCTGCATCCCAAGAAAATATTACCTATCAGCTACTGAGAAGCAAGGTAACTGAAGACGAAATTGCTGAAATAGTATCAAAGTGGACTGGCATCCCAGTAACTAAAATGTTGCAATCTGAAAAACAAAAACTCCTATCCCTGGAAGAGACATTAGCGAAAAGAGTAGTTGGTCAGGACCTTGCGGTAACGACAGTATCTTCTTGCATTAGAAGGGCAAGGGCGGGAATCTCAGATGAGGCAAGGCCCCATGGCTCATTTCTTTTTTTAGGACCAACCGGCGTTGGCAAAACAGAACTATCAAAAGCTCTTGCAGAATTTCTTTTTGACTCAGAACAGTCAATGATTCGAATAGATATGTCTGAGTATATGGAGAAGCATAGCGTAGCGAGATTAATTGGAGCTCCACCCGGATACGTCGGTTACGATGAGGGAGGTCTACTCACAGAGTCCGTCAGGAGAAAGCCCTTCTCAGTAATACTCTTGGATGAAATTGAAAAAGCTCATCAGGATATATTTAACGTTCTTCTTCAAGTTCTCGATGATGGAAGGCTCACAGACGGGCAAGGAAGAACGGTTGACTTTAAAAATACAATTATCATCATGACATCAAATCTAGGAAGCCATGAGATCTTAGATAAAGCACAAAATCAGAAACATGAGGAAATTGAAAATACAATTCAAGAGATTTTGAAAAATAACTTTAAGCCTGAATTCTTAAATAGATTAGATGATATTGTTGTTTTTAATTCTTTACCCGAGGAGATGATTGAAAAAATAACAGTCATACAGATATCTAAATTAAAAGCAAAGTTAGATAAACTTGGAATTAAATTATCGGTTGATGATCTTGCAATTAAGCAAATATCTAAAATAGGTTTTGACCCAATTTTTGGAGCAAGACCGATCAAGCGTGTGATTGAACATGAAATTGAAAATTTAGTTGCAGACCAGCTATTAGCTGATGATAATGATGAAAAAAATATAGTCATCACCTTTAAGGATGAAAAATTTATCTGTAATTAGGAGTATCCATGCCTATTTATGAATATCGATGCTCGCAATGTGGGCACCATGTGGAAGTGTTACAAAAGTTAAGTGAAGACCCCTTGCGTTACTGTGATGCGTGTCAAACAGATAATTTAAAAAAGATGGTTTCAGCTCCAAGATTTAGACTTAAGGGTTCAGGATGGTATGAGACCGATTTTAAGTCTGATAAGGAAAAGAAGAAAAATTTAACGGATATAAAACCCAAAGAGACTAAGACGGATACAAATGAAAAGTCAGCCAGCTCTCTTCCCAAGGCTGAAAAAAAAGAAGGCACCTCGGATACAAAAAAAATTAATTAAGCTTTTGCCTTAAAAATTCATTTCATTGATACAATAGAGCCCTAATAACTGAACATGACATCATGAGAACTCATTATTGCGGACAAGTCACTGAAACCTCCCTTGATAGCGAGGTAACTGTTTGTGGCTGGGTGCATCGCAGAAGAGATCATGGGGGTGTCATCTTCATTGATCTGAGAGATCACACAGGATTAATTCAAATTGTTGCAAATCCAGAGACGGAAAAACTCTTTAAAATTGCTGAAAGCTGCAGAAATGAATTTGTTCTTAAAGTATATGGATCCATTAGAAGAAGGCCAGAAGGGACGATTAACAAAGACCTTCCAACGGGTACTATTGAGCTTGTTGCTTCAGATTTAACGGTATTAAGTCGATCACTCCCTCCTCCTGTTGATCAAGATGATCAGGCATATTCAAGTGAGGATACACGCTTGAAATACAGGTATCTGGATTTAAGACGAGAAAAAATGCAAAAGAATCTTAGAAAGAGACATGAGATCGTCAAATTTATTAGAGATTTTCTTGATAATCAGGGTTTTACCGATATTGAAACACCAATTCTTTCAAAAACCACACCGGAAGGTGCTCGAGATTATCTAGTCCCAAGCAGAACCCAGCCAGGTAATTTTTTTGCTTTACCTCAATCCCCGCAGCTTATGAAGCAGCTTTTAATGATCTCAGGCTTTGATCGCTACTATCAGATTGTGAAATGTTTTAGAGATGAGGATCTAAGGGCAGATCGACAGCCTGAGTTTACCCAGGTTGATATTGAAACTGCCTTCATGGATCAGGAGGCTATTACAACTTTGATGGAGCGCCTTATTAAAGAACTGTTTCAGTCTGTAATCAACATTAAATTGCCAGACCCTTTTCCTGTAATTAGTTATCAGGATGCTATTGATCAATACGGCACGGATGCACCAAATACAAGATTTGATATGCGGCTGATTGATATCAAGGATCTCTTTCTAGAGAGTGCATTCAAGGTTTTTGCAGATCCAGCAAAGAATAGTGATAGCAGAATTGTGCTTATGAACCTTAAGCAAGGATCAAAACTTAGCAGAAAAGAAATTGATGACTATACTGCATTTGTCGCTAAGTTTGGTGCCAGAGGGCTTGCTTACATTAAAGTAAATGATATCAATGATCTTAAGGAGGGTTTGCAGTCACCAATTCTTAAATTTCTCGATGATAGTGAGATATCGGCAATCCTTGATCGCGCGTCTGCTGAGACCGGAGATTTAATCTTTTTTGGTGCTGGCACTAAAAAGGTAGTGAATGATAGCATGAGCCAATTGAGGCTTAAGATTGCAAGGGACCTTAATCTTTATGAGAGAGATTGGGCGCCTTTATGGGTGGTTGATTTCCCAATGTTTGAAAAAGATGCGGATGGAAATCTCACGTCCTCACATCACCCATTTACAAGACCTAATATTGAGAGTATTGAAGATCTCAAGAAGGATCCAACCAAAGTTTTATCTCATGCTTATGATATGGTTCTTAATGGTACAGAGATTGGTGGGGGCTCGCTTCGAATATTCGAGAAAGAAACTCAAAAAGCAGTCCTTGAAGCTCTTGGGATTGATTCAAAAGAGGCAGATGAAAAGTTTGGCTTCTTATTGCAGGCTATGGATTATGGATGTCCACCGCATGGTGGCATAGCATTTGGTCTTGATCGATTGGTGATGATTATGCTTGGACTGGAATCGATTCGAGAAACCATTGCGTTTCCTAAGACCCAAACGGCCTCAGATATTTTAACTGGCGCGCCTAGCAATGCCAGTCAAGAACAGCTCAATGAGCTACATTTGAAATTAAAAACGATACCTAGTGAGTAACGAGAGATCCTATAAAAGGCCTGAATCCGTTCTCATCATCATCCTAAACTATAAGGGCCAAGTGCTTCTGCTTAAGAGGAATGATCCAATCAATTATTGGCAATCTGTGACTGGAAGTTTGAAGTGGGATGAAACTCCAGATAGCGCTGCTGCAAGAGAATTAATGGAAGAGACCTCAATCAATGAGGGGCAGTGGATTAAAACTGATATCATCAATGAGTATCCGATTGACCCAAGATGGAGAAATAGATTCCATCAAGATACAAAAATAAACAAAGAACATGTTTTTTATTATGTTACTAATCAAGAAAGCATATCTATTAATCCAAAGGAGCATTGTGAATGGTCCTGGTTTGATCATGAAAGGGCAGTCCAACTGATCTCTTCAAAGACAAATCAATGGGCTATCATTAATAGTAAAATCTATATTGATGAAAGTAATTCATCTTGAGTTAGGAAGATCGTATTACGGAGGTGCAATTCAATCGATTGCCCTCTTAGAATCTCAATATAAAGCCGGTATCGATGCAGCGATGATTGTTCCTGAAGATAGCTACATCGCCAAAAATTTTCCTCACCTCCCCATTATTAAGTTTAAATATCGAGGAGAATTGGATTTTCTCGCTCAAAGCAAAATAATCCAATATATTAATGATCTTGATCCAGATATTGTTCATGGTCACTCCAGAAGAGGGGTTACCCGTATCCTTAATCGCTTGAATCAAAGTATTTCTAGAATGATCACCCGAAGAGTGCATCGGAGTGAGCCGAAGTTTTACCTAAATCATCAATTTAAAAAATTAAATGCAATTGCATGCATTTCCCAAGTAATTATCGAAGACCTAAAAAATAATGTGGGGATTGAAGCTGAAAAACTTTATTACATTCCTAGCATGATAGACGTAGAAAAATTATCATCATCAGGCCAATCAATTCAAAAAAGCAAGATCATCAAAGGCATCATGTCAGCACAATTGATCGCCAGAAAAAATCATTCCGCTGCCTTTAGGCTCATTAGGGGGCTTTTAGACAGAGGGTTATATGTGGAGTTACATTGCTATGGTGATGGGGAAAATCGAGACAAACTTTTAAAAGAAATAAAAAAGATGAGGCTCGATAAGCACGTCTTCTTAAAAAACTATGAAAAGGACTTAGCTCAGAAATTGCTAAATTATGATTTTTGTCTTCATTTAGCTTATGAGGAAGGCCTTGGGCTCTCAATTATTGAGGCTATGGCAAGTCGTCTACCTGTAATATCAGCAGCAATGGGTGGCGCATCAGAACTCTTAATGAATGGAGCGAATGGCTTGCTTGTATCGAGTCAAATTAAAGAAAATGATATTGAAAAGATTCATCTTTACTTAAATAATAAAGAAGATAGAGAGACAAAGGTTGAATCGGCTTACCGCCATATTATCAAAAACTACAACTCTAAAAATTACTTAAATGCCTATTTAGATCTGTATAAATTAATTGCATGAATGACATAGAAAAAATAGCTAATCATTTGATTGCAGGTAAACAATTTATTGCCGTAGCAGAATCTTGTACTGGGGGTTTATTAGCCAGCACGCTTATCTCAAAATCTGGTGCCTCTGGCTGGTTCAAGGGTGGGATAGTCTGTTATTCAAATGAGATTAAGCAAAGAGTCCTAAAAGTAGAAGATGGGATATTGGATCAATTCGGTGCAGTTAGTCATGAAGTATCCAAAGCTCTGGTCTTGGGTGTTGTTCATTTAATGCAGGTAGAAGCTGGTATTGCTATCACCGGCATTGCTGGCCCTGAGGGCGGGTCTCAAGAAAAGCCGGTCGGCCTTGTATATATATCTACTTATTTTAAAGGTGAAATAATCACTAAGGAATATAGATTTTTGGGAACTCGCACAGAAATACGCCAAAAAGCCGTAGATGAGAGCGTAATCCAGCTTCACAATCAAATAATCCATTGAACTTTTGCATTAGATGCTGTCTATCATTTGGCATCTATGAAATAATTTATTGATAAGTTAAGAACTAGGAAAAGCTATGGATGATAACAAGAAAAAAGCCCTAGATGCGGCGCTATCGCAGATAGAAAGACAGTATGGAAAAGGTTCAGTCATGAAGCTGGGCGATCCCTCAGTGATGAAGGATATTGAGGCAGTTTCCACTGGATCTCTTGGACTTGACATTGCATTAGGAATTGGAGGCCTCCCAAAAGGCCGAGTGATCGAAATCTATGGCCCGGAATCTTCTGGTAAAACCACTTTAACGCTACAAGTGGTGTCTGAAATACAAAAATCGGGAGGAACAGCTGCATTTGTTGATGCTGAGCATGCACTTGATCCTGCTTATGCTGAGAAAATCGGAGTCAATTTATCAGATCTGCTAGTTTCTCAACCTGATACGGGCGAACAGGCACTGGAAATTACGGATATGCTTGTACGATCTGGTGCAGTTGACCTTGTGGTTGTTGACTCGGTAGCCGCACTTACCCCTAAGGCAGAAATTGATGGCGAAATGGGAGATTCTCATATGGGTCTTCAGGCTCGATTAATGTCACAGGCGCTGAGAAAACTCACGGGAAATATCAAAAAATCAAATACTATGGTCATCTTCATTAATCAGATAAGGATGAAGATTGGCGTTATGTTTGGAAGCCCCGAAACCACAACTGGAGGAAATGCATTAAAATTTTATTCTTCCGTAAGGTTAGATATACGAAGAATCGGTGCCATAAAAAAAGGTGATGAGATTTTAGGTAACGAGACGAGAGTCAAGGTTGTTAAAAATAAGGTAGCACCCCCTTTCAAGCAAGCTGAATTTGAGATTTTATATGGGCATGGTATTTCAAGAGAAGGGGAACTCATTGATTTAGGAGTACAACATAACCTGATTGAAAAATCTGGATCTTGGTACAGCTATAACGGTGATAGGATCGGCCAAGGTAAAGAAAATGTCAGAGATTTCCTAAAAGATAACAGCGAAATAGCAAATGCTCTTGAAACTGCCATACGTTCTCTAGTTTTTGACAAAGTTGATGAAAAAGAATCCGGTTGATGTCATCGGCAGAGGTTAATTGTAGAAAAAAAGCTATGGATTATCTTGCAAGACGAGAGCATGGATTTTTGGAGCTCGTCACAAAGTTAAAAGAAAAAGGTTTTTCTGAGCTGCTGAGCCATGAGACAGTTTTAAAGCTTAAGGAAGAGGATCTACAGTCTGATGAACGATACGCTGAGATGATTGTTAATGTCAGATCTGCAAGAGGTTACGGGCCATTAAGAATTGCTTATGAATTAAAGATAAAAGGGATTGAGACCGAAATTATTGATGACGAGATTAATAAGAAAAAATCTTCATGGGAACAAATTGGTCTTATGGTACTTAATAAAAAACTTAAAAATACAAAACTTGAAGATAAAGAGCAATTTCTGAAAGCTTATAAATTTTTACAGCAACGCGGGTTTGACCACCAGGATGCAAAAGAAATTATTAAATTGTTTTGATGGCTAAAAATAACTCTACAAATATTAGAAAATCTTTTTTAGATTATTTTGTAAAACATAATCACACCGAGGTATCGAGTAGTTCCTTGGTACCGGGTAATGACCCTACCTTACTTTTTACGAATGCTGGCATGGTTCAGTTCAAGGATGCTTTTCTAGGCAATGAAAAGAGAACTTACAGTAGGGCCACTTCATCACAAAAGTGCTTAAGAGCCGGAGGTAAGCACAACGATCTAGAAAATGTGGGCTACACATCAAGGCATCATACTTTTTTTGAAATGTTGGGGAACTTTAGTTTTGGAGATTATTTTAAAGAAGAGGCTATTGGGTACGCTTGGGAGTATGTGACCAAAGAGCTCCAACTCCCTTCAGAGCGTCTATGGGTTACCACTCATCAAACCGATAATGAATCAAAATCTATTTGGCTCAATGGAATTGGTATTGACCCTAAACGACTAGTAGCACTTGATGATAAAGATAATTTTTGGGCCATGGGTGATACAGGTCCATGCGGACCATGCTCAGAAATATTTTATGATTATGGTGACAAAATCAAGGGAGGACCTCCTGGATCAAAAGATGCAGATGGCGACCGGTTTGTGGAGATTTGGAATATCGTATTCATGCAATTTGAACGAGATACACAGGGTCAGCTAAGTAATTTACCTGCTCCCTCCGTGGATACAGGAATGGGTCTCGAACGAATATCTGCGATTATGAGTGGAGTTACTTCTAATTACGATACTGATCTTTTTGTACCACTTATCGAGGAGGCAAAAAAAATTACTCGCCAGAAGGAATTTTCAAGTTCACTCAATGTTATTGCAGATCACTTAAGAGCAATATCATTTTTAATTGCTGATGGAGTATTGCCTGGAAGCGATGGTAGGGGTTACGTATTGAGAAGAATCTTAAGAAGAGCCGCTCGTCATGGTTATTTATTAGGGATGAAGGATCCCTTTCTCTTTAAATTAGTGGATGTACTCATAAATAATATGGGAGAAGCCTATAAGGTTTTGAATGAAAAAAGCGATTACATAAAATTGGCAATTAAGGAAGAGGAGGAGAGATTTGGGCAGACACTAAGCCATGGGATGAAAATATTTAATGCCCAAGTAGATTTGCTAAAAGAGCAAAACGGCAAAACTCTAGATGGGGAAACAGTCTTTCAACTCTATGATACCTATGGTTTTCCTGAGGACTTGACTAAAGATTTAGCCAGAAGCTTTAATTTAAATATTGATGAAGAAGGTTTCAAGAAATCAATGGCTGAACAAAAAAAACGAGCCAGAGAGTCTATGAAATTTAATATGGCAGAGAAAGATAATTTATCTTCTGAGCAAAGCTCAATTTTTTTTGGATACGAAAAGAAACAACACAACTCCGAGATTAAAGAGATTTTCTTGGATAGCAAGATAGTGCAATCAATCAAAGAAGATGACGAGGCTGTCATTGTGCTAAGTGAAACTCCATTTTATGCAGAAAGCGGGGGACAAGTTGGAGATACGGGCATTATAGAATGTGAGAATGGTACTTTTGAAGTTTTAGACACACAGAAAAAGAATGAGGCGATTTTTCATATTGGCAAAGTAAAAAATGGGCAAATCAAGGTTTCTGATGGCGCCACAATGATAATTGATAAGCGGCGTAGAGCAGCAATCGCCGGTAGTCATTCTGCCACTCATCTGCTTCATGCCGGTCTCAGGAAAATACTAGGCGATCATGTCCAGCAAAGGGGATCTTTAGTCGAGGCGGGCAGGCTTAGATTTGATTTTTCGCATAATAAACCAGTAACACAAGACCAAATTGAGAGCATCAACCAGTATGTAAATGATGAAATTGCTAATGCAGTTTCTACAAAGATAAGTGAAATGCCTTATAAAAATGCTATAAGTTCAGGCGCTCTGGCTTTTTTTGATGAGAAATATGAAGATCAAGTACGTGTACTTGAGATTGGCACTGAGTCAAAAGAATTATGTGGCGGTACGCATGTAGCAAATACGAGCGAAATTGGTTTGTTTGAAATCTATGATGAATCAAGCATTGCATCAGGCGTTAGAAGGATTGAAGCATATACGGGACAGTTAGCGCTTGAACATCTCAAGTTTTCAAAAATTACTTTGAGAGAAATTTCAAATAAATTAGGCGCAGGTATTAATGTACTATTACCTAAAATTGATCAGCTTGTTCAATCGGATAAGGAACATATTCAATTAATAAAAAAAGAAGAACAGGTTCGCTTAAAAAAACTAGCAGAAACAATAAATAAAAATAAAAAGAAATTATCTAAAGGCTCATATGCATTGGTTGAGGTTGAGAATCTTTCTGTAAATAGCTTAAGAGATCTTTGTGACTATATTCATGATTTGGATGTTGATACAGCAATTATTGCTGTATCAAAGGATAAAGATCAATTGACTCTTGTTTGCTCCGTTCATAAATCCTTAGCAAAACAAGTTGATGCAAGAGATTTAGTTACAAAAGCAAATGAACTTTTAAATGGAAGAGGCGGAGGTAAGCCAACGTTTGCACAATCTGGTTCTAGAGAATTTAGTAAGTTAAGAGAATCGCTGAAAATATTAGAAGCGAATCTAATTGAGAGGTTAAGTTGAAATGCTTGTTATTTCAAGAAAGCAAGGTGAAAAAATAACAATTGGAAAAGATATAGAAGTCGTTCTTATTTCTGTTAAAGGTAAGCAAGCTAAGATTGGCATTCAAGCTCCTAAAACCTATGAAGTTTTAAGAGTCAGTTCCGAAGAAAAGTCATAGTATAATCTTCACTTAAATCCACTTGGAGAGATGGCTGAGTGGTCGAAAGCGCTCCCCTGCTAAGGGAGTAAGGGCATATACGTCCTTCGAGGGTTCGAATCCCTCTCTCTCCGCCATATTTTTTACTTTATAGTTAAAAGTTATATATAATTTCACCTACTAATATTTAGTTATTAATAACTTTTATGACTTTAAAGCAACTTCGATACTTTATTCAAACGGTTGACTGTGGGCTAAACATAACAGCAGCGTCAGAATTACTATTCACGAGTCAGCCAGGAATAAGTAAGCAATTGAAACTATTAGAATCAGAGCTTGGAATAAAGTTATTTCTAAAAAAGGGTAAAAGCTTGACCTCCTTGACTGATGCTGGGCAAGAAGTATATGAGCGAGCAAAGAGGGTCTTAAATGATATTGATGAAATTGAAAATTTTGCTATAGAGTCAAAAGGCGAACAGAGGGGAGTTTTATCAATTGGAACAACTCACACTCAGGCAAGATATGTGCTCCCTGATATAATTAGGCAGTTTGCAGATAAATTCCCATTAATTGATCTAGAGCTTCACCAGGGAACCTCTGAGCAAATTGATGAGTTAGTCAGGGAAAAAAGAGTCAATTGTGTTATTGCGAGTGGACTTAATACATTTAACAATGAACTCCTTCAAATTCCTATCTATAGGTGGAGTCGAGTAGCTATTGTCCCCAAAAGCCACCCCCTAGCCAAGGACAAAAGAAACATAAACCTAGAAATTTTATCTAAGCATTCATTAGTAACTTATATTTTTAGCGTTCAGGGACAATCATCCTTTTTGCAAGCTTTTGAGAGCCAGGGGTTAACCCCAAGGATAGCCTTTACTGCCAGAGATGCCGACATAATAAAGACTTATGTTAGAAAGGGCATGGGCGTTGGTGTTGTTGCCTCAATGGCCATAGAGCCAAATGATTTGAATGATCTTTATGTGTTAGATATTAGAAAACTATTTCCAGAGCTCACTACATGGATTGGTATTCCTCAGTCAATGATTACAAGAACATACCTTATAGATTTCATCAGTTTATTATCATCGCACTTAAAAAAGGATGATATTGCTAAAATATTCGATTTAGACTATCGAGACGAGTATTTAAATAAGATTAAAGATATCCCGGTACCGGAGAAATATCTTTTTAATGAATAGAATTTAAAAGTTCTTTCGCAGTCTTTTCTCCAGACTCAATAGCGCCTTCTATTCCCCTCGAGCTAATAGAAGCATGCTCTCCAGAAAAGAAAATATTACTTTTCTCTGACTGTAAAAGCTTATGCCATTTTAAGAACTGGTTTGGCTTGAAATACGTCCACCCTCCTAAAAAATCTTTTTCATGCGACCAGGCATTGAGATGAGTTAATTCAATAGCATTTCTCATGCTCGGTCTTATCTCCTGGAGATTATTTATAATAACTGAGCAAGCATCCATTTCAGAAAGCTTGATAAGATCTAATGCCTTCTGTCCCATAACCCAAGCAGTAAAACCAATGATCTCCTCAGGATCAACTTTATTCCTAACTGGATAGCACATCCCAAGATATTCATTAGAGAATATAGCCGGAGAATATCCATCTTGCTCCCAGAAATTCTTTTTATGCTTAAAATGAATTTGGAACATGGGCTGGGATTGCAATTCTGCAGCAAACTGAATCCTTTGTTCTTTTGAATGATCATCAAATGTTATATTTTTAAGTGTAGATGGGGCACAAGTGAGGACAATTCTTTCCGCCCTAAACTCATTTCCATTTTCACAGGATACTGAAAAAAGACTTTTTTCTTTAACGATCTTATTGACTCGATTTTTGAATAATATGTTTAAATTAAAATGATCGATATACCGATTAGCTAGTTCATTCATGCCTTCAAGCAAGGTGAATCCAATAACTTTAGATTCTGATCTTTGTCTTTTAGAAAAACTTGCTCGATGCATTAATTGCAGCGAGGAAATTGAATCAGCATCAGTCCCATAGCTTAAATTCATTCCATAGATATATTTTATTTGTTGGTCATCAAAGCCCAGACTTTGAAGCCAATCTTTCATAGATTGATCTTTGGTTCCTGCAGTAAGGCATGCTTCAGGTGAATCAAAAGGGTTATATTTTTCTAAAATGATGCGATGCAGATTCCAGGGTAAGATAGATTTTAGATCTTTATCCAAGGTATTTTCCTTATGATTCTCCCAGTCATCTTGATGAATTAATTTTTTATTTATGACCAGATCTTGTTTTTTAAAAAAGCTAATCAATGGAGTCACATCGATAGTAGTTAAATTGAGCTCTTTGGCTAAATTTTGAAAGCGATGATAATGATGTCCGATATAAGTACCTCCAAATTCAAAAGAATTATCTTTATTTTCAATAGATCTTAGTCGACCGCCTGGGATGTCAGATGCCTCAAGTGTTAGCGTATTTATATTGGCATCTTTTAGATATTTAGTTGTAGTGAGACCGCTTAAACCTGCACCAATGATAATCGCATCAAATACTTCAGGCATTTTTTTAGCTAACTTCACCACATAGTGAAGGCTTTGGATTTCCAGGCCTGCCTGAGAGGCAGCAGTCTATTGGGCATTGATTATGATTGGGGCCTCTTTCTCCAAGAAACTTTTTTTCTTCTCTTTTTTGTATTCTTTCGTCGATAAGATCTACCACCATATCTATGAAGCTTTCGTTAATACCAAGTGTTGGTGCTCTGTAGAGGTTTACATCGTTCTCCAAAGCGATATTTTTTGCATCAATATCAAGATCAAGTACAACTTCCATATGATCACAGACAAATCCGATAGGCATCACAATGCATTCTTTTTCAGGGACTTGGCCCATAGCTACTATTTCATCTTCAATCGTTGGCTCTAACCATTTATTTCCATAAGATGCATTGTTGCTCTGATAGCACAGCTTCCAGTTTTTTAATTCAATCTCATTTGCGACCAATTGACAGCTATCAAGGAGCTGATTTTGGTACTCTGTTTTTTCTGCCATTGAGATTGGCAAACTATGTGCAGTGAAAAATACTTGGGTATCTTTGCTCAGATTATTACTTTTGATCACCTCATTGATGCAACTTGCAATTCCCTTAATAAAGCCAGGATGATTATAGCCATTCCTGATTTTATCGAACTCTATCGAATGCTCAATGGTTGCGCTTGATTCATAGAGATCCTCGCGGTATTTCCTGCATCCGCTATAGGAACTAAAAATACTTGTAACGAATACAAGTGTTTTTTTTCTTCCATCCTGCTTCATTTGTTGCATCGTATCGCTAAGCATCGGATGCCAATTTCGATTGCCCCAGTAAATGGGAAGCATGATTCTTTTTAATTTAAGGGCTTTTGATAAGGCATCGATGAATAGTCTTGTATTGGCATTGATAGGTGACACTCCATCAAATAGATCGTAACGCTCTTGAATTTCTTCAAAGGTTTCCTCTTTTACCGGAATGCCTTTAAGTACATTTCTTAGGAATGGCAAGACATCCTCTTTACCCTCTGGCCCACCAAAAGAGAGAATCAAGAGTGAATCATATTCATTCATTATGAGATATTCTCCCAAATTTTTAAGCCAATAAAAAAGGGACCAAGACTTTCTAGGTAGTGAGCTGTTTGCTCCGTTTGTCGCATCTCTTGAACGACTGCAGATAAAGGATGGAGATCAGGCCCGAGTAGCCCAATTACAAAATCATTATCTTGCTTATCAAGACCATGACAGGCTAGACGGATATCCACGGCAAGGCCAGCATAGCCATAGCGCTTAGCAAGATTTCCATGCTCACCAAGGATCTTTTTTTGCTTGTCAGCTGGAAGTACATAAAACTTTTTTTCACGCCTTAGTGGGTACCATACACACCATTTAAAATTTGGATCCTTTATTTTATTTTTGGGTTTATTTATAAGAACTTCCTCGAGATCATTTTCATATCCGATCGAGTAAGTCCTACCAAGCATATCAAATTCATGCTTATGCTCAAGATCAGAGAATGGTGGTAAAGATAAGACCTCTTGATTGATCTTGATAAATTCGGCAGGATCTTCGCTAAGAATGAGAATACCGATACCATTTGGATCATTAATGTCTCTATAAATAGCGCCATTAATTTCACTGCATTTTTTTATAATTTCTTTTTCGTCAATTTGACCTGAGAAGGCATTAAATTTCATAAATAATCTTCGGTCAAGAGAGATCACCTGACCTTGATTGAGGCCTTTTTCACTAAGATCAACTTGTCCTGTAGTTTCTGAAATTTTCATGATTTATCTCTCATTTTTTATTACTTCAATTAGTGCATGAACACTCTCGATGGGGGTGTTAGGTAAAATACCATGACCTAAATTCATGATATGACCCTTAGGATCGATATTGTTAAGTAAATTTATAGCATACTTTTTCGTAACTTCTGGTCCTGCAAGCAGAATAGCTGGGTCTAAGTTGCCCTGAACAGCTATATGATCTTTTACATTTGATTGCAGTTTTGATAAATCAACTCTCCAATCCACACCGATTCCACTGATTGGAAGTTCGCAGTAATACTCAACCAAATGATTTGCATTTTGTAGAAATAGAATTACTGGGATGTTAGATGCATTAAGAGTGCTAACAATATGAAGTAAATGGGGTTGTATCCATGTTTGCCAATCCTTGATAGAAAGCAAACCAGCCCAAGAGTCAAAAATTTGAATAACTTCTGCTCCTGATTCAAATTGTTCTTTAAAGTACTGGATACTAAGATCGCTGAGTTTAGTTAAAAGGCTCTGAAGAGACTCAGGGTGTTCAGACGCAAAGCGCCTTATTGCGGGGAAGTCTTTTTGTCCTTTTCCTTGGATAAGGTAGGCAGCTAAGGTCCAGGGTGCTCCACCAAAACCAATAAGTGTTTGCTGAGACTTTAATTCAGATTTAACTAATTTTAAGGATGCCTGAACCTCTGGGGCAACCTCATAAAACTTATCAGGCAGGGCATCAATCTGCTTTGGATTGTTGATTGGGTTTTCAATAATAGGGCCAGGATTAAAATCAAAATTTATATTCATAGCCTTAAGTGGAGTAATGATATCTGCAAATATGATAGAAGCATCGAATTCAAATCTTTTGAGTGGCTGAAGTGTCACCTCCGCAGCGAGTTCGGGTGTTTCTGAGACCTCTCTAAAGCTATACTTTTCCCTGACCTTCCTGTATTCGGGTAGGTATCTACCCGCTTGTCGCATAATCCAAATAGGTCTATGGTCATTTTCTTTAAGGTTAAGGGCGTTTAAAAGTCTTTTATCATTCATAGTGCAGGATCATTATTCTCTAATGGATTTTTAGTAAATTTATAACCAACGCCTCTTATAGTATGCAGATGAGTCGGTTGTTCTGGATTACGTTCGATTCTTTTTCTTAAGCGAACGATAAAGTTATCTATTGTTCGAGTAGAGGGATAAGATTCATAACCCCAAATTTTCTCCAGGATATCTTCGCGAGATACCGTTGCTCCCTCATTCTCAATAAGAAGTTTTAGTATCATGGCTTCCTTCTGAGTCAGGTTATATAGTCTCTTATCCCAAGATTCAATTTGGTAACTTGAAAAATCAATATAAATGTCTGCAAATGCAAAACTATCGTTAGTTCTCGCATACCACTGGGTTCTTTGAAGTAGTTTTCTAGTCCTAAGTAATAATTCTTTTAAGTGAAATGGCTTGCCGAGGTAATCGTCACCCCCAGCCTCAAGCCCCAGTATTCTATCTTCAGGGTCATTATTGACCGTCAAAAATAAAATTGGAGTAAGTACATTCATTTCTCTGACTTTCTTGCAAAGATCAATCCCATTTATTTCTGGCATCATGACATCTAATATGATCAGATCAAAAGGCTCGGTAGAGATCAGGTCAAAACCAATTTGCCCATTCGATGCGATTTTGACCTGATATCCCTCAGAGGCTAAAGCATCTTTAATGCTTTCACCCAAGACTTTTTCATCATCTACTACCAAGATATTAGACATTAGAAAATATCCCTTATTAAAACTTTAAAGGTTGATCCTTGATTAATACCCTTACTGCTAACTTCTATGGAGATATTTGTTAGTTTTGCTAATTTTCGGCATATATAGAGACCAAGTCCGCTACCTGAAGTTGTACGTAATTTTTCATCTCCCACTCGGTAAAACTTATCAAAGATATTTTCCTGTTCTTCCTTTTGGATACCAATGCCAGAATCTATGACTTCTACTTCAATTCCATCATCAATTCTATTCGCGACTACCCTGATAAGCTTTTGATTGCTCTGTTCGCAAGCTTTTACACCATTTTCAATAATGTTTCTCAAGATAATGGAGACGATTAAGGGGTCATTATTAATTGCCTTATCAGCATTAATCGCTGTTTGAATTTCAATTCCACTTTCTTCAGCTCTAAGCGAAAGACCATTTAAAACTTTTTCAATAAGGCTATTTATAGCAAATTGAGAGACTTGAACTTGGAATTTCTTTTCATCAAGCTTATTCGCATCAAGTAGATTCTCGATCAAATGAAGCAATCTATCACCCTCGGAGAGGATACGATTTACCATTCTGATTGATCTCTCATCATGGTTATTTATTCCAATCGTCTCGGCGGCAAGACGCATGCTGGTGAGGGGGGTTTTTAATTCATGACTGATAGAGGCAATAAAGTTTTGTTGCCTTCGATTCAAAGCCCGATCCTTACTGATAGTTTTAAATATGATTAAAATACATAGTGATATAACCATAATAAAGAAACTTCCTTCCCAAAAATAACGGTTTATTCTTGAGCTTCTCTCGGCCTCGATATTAGCAAGTGCATCTGCACTAATCATAATCTCTCCATTTACCTCGGTGAGGTATGGGAAGTCTAGAATACTTAAAGGTTCCGAGGCATTTTGACTCTCTAGAAGTTCAGCTTCAATTTCATATTGACTTAATAAGCTACTATTGACGTTTTCTGTGTACCGTATTTGGTCATAAATCCACCAAATTACTTGACCAAAAGTAAGTACCAGAAGAACTACAAAAGTAATTTCCAGTCTAAGGGTATTTCTTTGGTTTAATTTATACATTCCATTAAGTGATATAAAGATTGAATAAAGTGATCTATATGTTCTCTATTATGTGATGTGGATAGAAATCCAACCTCATACATACTAGGAGCGATATAAATATTATTTTTTAGTAAGCCATTAAATATCGAAGCGTATTTTTCCTCTGATTGAGCATTAATATCCTCTGATCTTCTAGGTGCTATATTTGTATCAAGTGCAAACCAAAAAATGGAACCTTGTCGGACAAAACTAACATTAAATTTTTCATTAAAGTCCATGACTTTAACTTTTTCCTCGAGATAAGAACCTAGGCTTTCAAGATATACCCAACTATTTTCATCATGAAGGAGTTGTAGGCTTGCAAAGCCAGCAGCCATTGCTAATGGATTTCCTGATAAAGTGCCTGCTTGGTAAACACCTCCAATTGGTGCAATGTGATTCATTATCTCTCTAGTAGCACCAAATGCGCCGGCGGGGAGACCTCCTCCAATTACTTTGCCAAATGTTACAAGGTCAGGATTGATGTCTAATATTTCTGGGGCACCTCCCTGAGCGACCCTAAAGCCGCTGATAACTTCATCAAATATTAACAATGCATGATTTTCATCACATAATTCCCTAAGCCCTAAGATAAATTCTTTTGTTTGAAGCAATAAGCCGTTATTAGCAGGAATTGGCTCAATGATTACAGCTGCAATTTGATCTTTAAACTCAATAAATGCTCTCTTAACTTGTTCAATATCATTTAGCGGAAGAGAGATGGTTTGCTTAGAAACTTCGTGTGGAATTCCCAGAGATGAAGGATTTCCCAGAGTAACTAAGCCAGAACCGGCAGAAACCAACAAGGGATCGACATGTCCATGATAACAACCATCAAACTTGATAATAAGATCTCGACCTGTGAAGCCTCTAGCCAGTCTTATTGCGCTCATGACTGCTTCTGTCCCTGATGAGACAAAACGCACTTGATCTATGGATTTATAAGAATCAACAATAAACCTTGCGAGGTTTAATTCATCCTCACAAGGCGTGCCAAAAGAAGTCCCATTATGAGCAGCTTCAATTATTTTTTGAATAATTTTTTGATTGGCGTGACCGTGTATAAGTGGGCCCCATGACATAACAAAGTCAAGGTATTGATTACCATCTACGTCATGAATAAAGGGCCCCTGACCAGACTTCATGTAGATTGGATTACCACCCACTGCCTTGAAGGCCCTTACCGGTGAGCTTACACCTGCAGGAATAACTTTACACGCTTGCTCATATAATTTTTTAGATTTTTCTATATGCATTACTATTCAATCCAATTATTTTTTGCAACTTCTAATGCATGATAAGTAATAATGTCAGTCGCACCTGCTCTCTTCATGCAAAAAAGATTTTCTATAATAATTTCTTTTTCATTGATCCATCCCTTCATGCCCGCTGCCTTTACCATTGAATACTCACCAGAGACATTATAAGCCAACTTTCTAGTATCAAATTTTTTGGTTGCCCTAGCTAAGATATCCAAAAAAGCTAAAGCAGGTTTAAAAATAATTCCATCAGCACCTTGATCTAGGTCTTCCTGGATCTCGTTCATGGCTTCATTAGAATTTCTGTAATCCATTTGATAGCTCTTCCTGTCACCAAATTTAGGTGATGAATCTGCTGCTTCTCTAAAGGGCCCATAGTAAGAAGAAGCAAATTTTGCGGCATAACTAAATAATGGAATCTTTCGATTAATCTCTTCCTTTAAATAATCTGAGATAAATTGCACTCTGTTATCCATCATATCTGACGGTGAAATGATATCTGCTCCAGCATCTGCGTGACTTTTTGCAATTTTTGCAAGGATGGGAAGGGTCTCATCATTAAGAATATTCTCTCCTTGAGCGACACCACAGTGACCATGATTTGTGAATGAGCAAATACACACATCTGTGATAATAGTAAGGTCATTACCAAATTCTTTTTTTAAGGCACGCACTGCTGTCTGCGTAATGCCTTCTTCGTGATAAGCATAGCTACCATCATTAGTTTTATTTTTTTGATTTTCTGTACTTCCGAAGAGAAGCATGGAACTAATACCAAATTTTAACTGCTCCTGAACATTAGAAATTAGAGAACCTATTGAATGGTTTAATATTCCAGGCATTGCAGAAATTTCTATAGAATGACTTGAGTCATTTACAAAGTAGGGCATTATTAGATCTGAGCGCGATAATGATGTTTCAGCTATGCTATCCCTGATTTCTTGATTGATTCTAAACTCTCTACCCATAGTTAGTTATTATTTAATTGATTTATTAGACCTTCCAGTCCTGTGGATTTTGGAATTGGCTGCGTTTTAATTTGATACTTATCTAAAGTTTTTTTTGTTGTCACCCCAATAGGGTAAACGTTGACCGAACGGTCGAAAATTACATTATTTTTTAGGCCCTTCGCTGCACTTGGGCTAGCAACGAAAATATGATCTACATCTAGTGAGCTTAATAAAATTGGATCATTAAGCATTATTGGTTTGGTCTCATAGATATTAATTCGTTTTACATTGGCACCAGCATTTTGAAGTTCCTTTTCTAGAACATCTGAGGCATTGATGGCCAAGAGTAATAAGATTTTTTTATTTTTAAGGTCCTCATTTTTAATAATAATTTGACTGAGGCCTTTTGCATTCATTTCTTGGCTAATTAAATAAGGATCACCAAAATATTTTTTTATCTCATTAGCGGTGGGAATACCTACAGCACAAAACTTTGAAGTATTATGACCATTAAAAAATTTTCTTGAATAAAAAACGCCCCTCGCTGAAGTCCAGATCACATATTCTGAAGCTTCAATTATTCTTCTAATCTCAATTAATTTCTCGTTATCCATATTAAATTCATGAATGCTAATACAGTCTAGGGCCTTTACTATGGCCCCCAAAGAGCGTAATTTCTCTTGCCAATCTTTATTGCCCTCGTTATCTCTGGTGATAAGTATTTTTTTTCCGCTTATGCTCATGATTTCAATTCTTGTAATATTTTTTCTTCAACTTGATTTATCTGATTGTATTGAAATGTTTTCTTAATAAATTTGTTATTTAATGCATGAGCAATATGCATCTCAAAAGAATTATTTTGATTAATCATTTTGACATAAACGCCAAGGGGAACATTGCAACCACCACTCAAGTGACCAAGCATTATCCTTTCATGATCGATACAAGTTTGGGTTTCTTTATGATTAATTCTATTAAGGGAATCCAGTATATCTTTGCTTGCTTTTAAGCATTCAATGGCTATGGCGCCTTGACCCGGTGCAGATACAAATTGATTAGGATCAAGCCTATGCATATGTAATTTTTTAAGATCGATATTGGGTTTATCAGACAGAGGTGACTTATTTAAACGGTCCATACCTGCTTTAGCTAATATAATTACATCAATATTTTCTAGAGCTTTTATTCTAGTGGGTACATTGCCTCTTAGACCTTCAACAATGATATGAGGGTAAAAATGACTAATCCATTTAGATCTTCGAATTGATGAAGTGCCAATGGTTAGGTTTTTACTCTTTAATACATTTTCATTTATCTCATGGAAGCTAAGCAGTATATCTGCAGGATCTTCTCTTTTTAGGTAGGCACCAATTTGTAATTTTTGATCTAGCTGGATCGGCAGGTCTTTGGCTGAGTGCACAGCAATATCAATATCTTGTTTTAATAATGACTGTTCCAGTTCCTTGACAAATATTCCCTGAGAGCCTATTTCAGAAAAGTTCTTATTTAAATTCCTATCGCCCTCAGTTGTGATGATCACTATTTTAGTTTCTATCCCAATATCATTTAGTTTTTTCTCAACCAAAAGTGCTTGAGTTCTAGCTAAATGAGAGGCTCTGGTTCCTATCTTAATCAAGGTTGCCCCCTTTAGTTTCTAGTATTGCGAGCTTAAGTTCAGTTTTAAACTTTTCATCAAGACCCTCAATAAATGCTTCAACAGAACCGTCTGGACCATTATTCAGTAAGCCTTTTATTCCTAAGGTTGGAATGTGAGCAAATCTTCTTGCAAGCGCTGAACACCAAATATCAATTTCATTCATAGCATCTTGGTCAAGTTTTAATGCATTTTTTTTGATTAATCTTTTAATACCTTCTGAGGCGGTATATTGATATCTTTTTTGTATTGCAGAATAAATTGAGTTGTATTTCTTATCATTAATTTTTTGATTTAAATTGATCAAATAGCTATCAATAATTTCTCTTGCATTTGCTACTTCTGCTTGACGAGTTTGATGAGTGTATTTTGCCTTTTCAATCACATCATCTAAGGAGTAATAGTTTATGTGATTTCGTTTACATACATCTGATGAGACGTCAGGAGTGCTTGCTAAATCGATATATATTTTTGTTTGGTTCGTAAATATGGCTTTTAGTGATTCTTCATTGATAATTTCTTCTGTAGCACTTGTGGCAGATAAGATTACATCGAAATGATGATTGCCAGCATTTAGATCTTTTAAGCTGATCATTTGGATAGGGTACTTATCTTGCAGATCTTTTATATTTTTGAGTGTTCTATTCATTAAAGTAGGCTTAAATCCTCTTTCTAGAAGTGACTTAAGTGCATTAATAATTACAGGGGATGTTCCAATGAGACCTATATTCAAATCTTTGCCAGATAGATTGGATTTTGTAAAAATATTTATAGCGATTTCAGATAATGATTGTTTTCCTGAGTTAAGCAATGTATTGCTCTTAATTTGGGCAGCAACTTTGAATGACTCTTCGAAGAGGAAGTTAATTTCTGATGCAATCAAGTGATTTTTTTGGGCAAATTCTTTTGCATTCTTTAGCTGATATAAAATTTCACTTTCTCCTAAAGAGGCAGAATCGAGACCAGAGGCAACCATAAAAAGATGCTCAAACGCTCCTTCTCCTCTCCATGATCTAAATTGAATGCTCTCAGATTTTGCTATTCCAAATTCACCTATGATTTCGTGCCAAATCATTCTAATGTTTTTATGTATAGATAGATCTTCTGAATAGACAAAGAGCTCAATTCTGTTACAGGTTTTAAGATAGGCGCACTCTTCAACCTGATATTTTTTCTTTAATAACTGCAGGGCTTTAAGGACCTGTTCTTCATTTAATGAGATTTTTTCAATCTCTTCTTGAAGATGATCGCGCCAAGTTATACCAACAATTTGATAATTGTTTATCATAGATCGCTGAATATATAAGAATTTTAGTTTTTTACTGTCACAGAAGTGTCATAAATGCAGAGTCAATTGATTTCAGTAAATTGAGTTGCGCGCGTGTTCTCGCAATATTTTGTTCCGAGAGCGTATCGTATTTGCTTTTGTCCCAATAAAAATAATTTTCTGTCATTGCATCTGTCAAGAAACGCATTGCCAACCGAAGCGTTATTTTCTTTGTATAAAATTGAATGACTGATTTACTGTTTATTTCTCTATACATATCAAAATATAGAATGCCCTCTAGAGCTGCTTTAAGTAATGTTTGATCGATCTGACTCTCAGTATCTGATTCATGAAATGGATTACACCAAGACCGAATAGCATCTCCAATTTCGTCATAGGGGTTGTGAACGGCGATGGTATCAAAATCTATCCAAGCTCTAATTTCAGATGACCCGTTTACAAAGATTGCATTAGATATTTTAGGATCCCCATGGATCATTTGACTATCATCAACTTGTAACCTTTGATCAAGAGCATCATACTCTTTGCTTATTTCTTCAGCATACAAATGAATAGTTTTAATCTGTGAGTGATCTTGATTCAATTTTATGAGAGAAATTAACTCTTCATAGCACTTATCGGTTTCTTTGATTGTTCTTATGGGAAGTTCAAGCTTTACATTACGAAGGCATTTTTGCATTTGAGCCAATCCCTTCCCAAGACTAAAAGCATACTCAGCATCTGGGGTAATCTCAAAATTATCACCTGAGATATATTTCGTAACCCTCCAAATTTCATTATTTTCTTTATGGATTAGTTCTCCATTTTTAGTTCTTATTATCTCAACAGAGCCAATGTCATCTTGCAAAAGTATTTTTGTGATTTTATGAATCGATTCGTGGATTTGTTCTGGGAAAATAGGATTTATTTTTTGAAAAATAAAATCATCCTTTTTGGTTGATAATTTCCAAGTTTCATTAATCAGTCCAGTATTGATAGCTTCTATTGAACCATGGCCAAGGCCATAACTCTCAATCACTGCCTCAGGTATCATGGTTGAATAATTTTTGAAATAAAGGCTTTATCATTAAGAAAAATTATAGGAAAAGTAAACCTTGATCCCCCAGATCTCTCATAAATGCATTCTGCCCATAATCTGATGTAGGGATAGTTTCTATCCGTGAAATAAATCTCTGCACCACTCAGGTTAAAAATATCTCCCAGGCTCTCTATACTTAGGATTAATGGCACTTCATTAATCTCATTCCCATCGCGGTCATAACAATTGATCTGAAGGTCAGTCAAATCATAGACCTCAAAAGTAGGTATTGAATAATTAGAATGAGTTGAGGTGCAATAATCAATGATCTGAGAAAAATTTAATCCAAGCGTTGGCTCATAACCATCCCAATTTTCAATTACAATGCCATTTTCTTGCTGGGTATAGGCTATAAAGTAATTTACTTTCTCAGCCGCAAGAGAAGATGAGAATAGTAAAAGTAAAAAGGTGATGTAATGATTAAGTTTTTTCATTATCAGGTAATGATATCATCCTGCGTGCATTTACATTCTTTGCAAATAGGATCTGTATGCTTGCAGCTATGATGTGAATGATTATTAATAAAAAGGCAGTCTTCGCAACAACGGTATGAATCGATATTTCCGTGGTCATGCTCGCTATATTCTCCTGCTTTAAATACCATAAATTTGTATCCATATTTAGGATGAAGTAGCAGGATAAATAGCTAAAAAATATACTTATCAAGATAAAGTATTGAAAAGGAGGAATAAAATGACTCAGTTTCTTTGAGATAGTAAATTCTGGATAGCCCTGCCTTAGCCTCCAATAGAGCCTGAAAAGAAAAAAAGGCAATACTAAATATGCCACGCGAGCATGTACAAGTAAGATTTCATCATAGGATAGATTAGGGTTTCCATTAGCTAATTCTCTGCCTGATAGGAGTATCATGAGTAATGCAATAGCTACAATCCAGTGTAAGGCTATTGAGACTATACCAAATTGATTTTTTTGGTCTTTGAGTATGTGTACCAACCTTATAAAACTCGAAACCAGAGGTTTCTGAATCGTACAGTTCCTGCGCTCCATTGATAGGCAATGGGCCCAGCAAAGAAAGTATCGTCCTCCATATCAACCATGAGTTCATCATTGAGGTAAACCTCAATATGATTTCCAACGATGCGTATTAGAAATTGATTCCATTGATTTGCAGCATTTTGAAATCCCATTGGCTCAGCGAAGTTTACAATGCCTCCTGTTCTGTATCTTTGGTCAGGTCTTTGGTCAAAAATATTAACTTCATAGCATGTACCAGCTGCGATGTTATGTATATCTTGGCATCTGACAAAAATACCACTATTGGCATCTGGGCTGGTCCAAAATTCTGCATACAGCTCAATATCTCTAAATGCGGAATTGGTTACTAAAAATTTTGGCAATCCATCGACAGCTTCCACGTAATTATCAATAATCTCCCACTCCGCATCACCGATAAAAGTAAATTGATTAAGATCTTCTCCAGAAAAAAAGCTAGTCCATGATTCGTCGATATGGGAAGGTAATAAATTATTTGTTGGATCAGAATGATCTCCTGAGATCATCGTGCTGGAGGCACAGCCAAACATAGCCAATGCAAATATTATATTTAAATAAATTTTCATAATTTATTCCTCAGTACTTTCCATGTATGCTTGCTCAGAAACTTCCTGCCAGGATCTTGCCTCGCTTTGGAATTCTCGGTAAGAATTCCATACTTTTTCGACCCTTGCATCTTCGGTTGCTAGCTCATTAATGACCTCATTAGTGATACTTTTTAGCCTCGCCATTACTTCCTCTGGGAAAGGTCGAACGTCAATGCCTTCTTGATTAATCAGGGTTGATAATGCGTTTGCATTTCTGGCATTAAATTCGGACATCATATCTAAATTTGCAGCTTGGCAAGCAATCATCACAATTGATCTTAGATCAGGCGGTAGACTTAACCACGCATCTAGATTAATCATACACTCTAAGGTGGTACCGGGTTCATGCCATCCGGGATAGTAGTAGTATTGTGCGGCATCATGGAGACCTGCTGCTAAATCATTATATGGCCCGACCCACTCGGTAGCATCGATACTTCCAGTTTGTAGAGCAGTATAAATTTCAGATTGAGGAAGATTGATTGGTGTTCCACCGGCTCTCCTTAAAACTTCTCCGCCAATTCCAGGAATTCGCATTTTAAGACCCCTGAGGTCATCTATTGAATTGATCTGTTTATTAAACCAACCACCCATTTGCACCCCAGTATTTCCTGCAGGGAATCCTATTAGATTAAATTCAGAATAAAGCTCATGCCATAAATCAAGGCCATCACCATAATACATCCAAGCATTCATCTCATGTGCTGTCATACCAAAGGGGATCGTAGCAAAAAATTGCGTAGCCTCTGTTTTGCCACGCCAATAATAGGCTGCTCCATGACCCATCTCAACTGCGCCTTGTGCTACAGTATCAAAAACTTCAAAAGCCGGAACAAGCTCGCCTGCGCCATAGACAGATATATTTAGCCTTCCTTGGCTAAGTTCCCTTATGTATTTAACTAGGGTATTAACACCGGTTCCCAGTCCTGGGAAGTTTGGTAGCCAGGTCGTAACCATCCTCCAGTTAAACTGCTCTGTAGATAGTTGTGTAGTTGTATTATTTTGATTATTACCGCAGGCAGTCAGCGCAGTGGCTGCTGCAAGACCGGATAAAATTTCTCTTCTTTTCATAGCATCACCTTAATGTATTAAGGGTAGACTCAAGTATAGGCATAATCAAGCTTTCAGATAAGACTAATTGATTGATTTTTGTGGCTTCTTCTGCTCCATGGGAGGGAACAAGTGGGAGGGCATTTTGATTTGCTAGCTCTAGCAATTCTGGGTCACTAAGGGCTAGAAATATTTTTTCGCGCAAATAACTGACAATCTCATCGCTTAGGCCAGGAGGACCAAAAAACCCTCTATGAGTATCAAGCATATCAACAACAGCAGTCATCGCCTCGGTTGCATCATTGTTGGCATAAGATAGTACCGATGGTACATTTGGAAAATCTTCATAGAGCTCTCTTCCAATATTAAGAATGGGAATTTGATCTCCGTTCTGCATTGAGGCAAGCGAGGCGCGCCAGGACGTAATTTGTCCATCACCATCTCCTCTAATGATTGCCATGGCAGTATCTGGATTGCCGTTATAACCCATGATTGGCTTAAGTTCTAGGCCTATCGCTTCTGCAAGAATTATCATAGTAAAAAAATCTTCATCAGTGCCCTGTGATGGGTAAATAAATTCTCTACCCAAATCTACAAGACTTGATGCATCTTTAATATTTGATTGTACCCCCACAACTAATACTCTCGGTTCTGTTGAAACTCTTCCAAGAAAATTAAATTCTTCTATATCAAATTGAACAGCGGGACTATTTGAGAATTGTGCCAAAACAAGTGAAGGGATCGAGGTAAAGCCAATGGTTGTTCCATCAGGCTCAGCAAACCATACATAATTTGTTCCTCTAATGTTACCTCCGCCTGTCATAATCCTGATATTTACCTGCATCTCAAGATATTTTTCTAAGTAAGGTTCAACCATTCTTGCATAGCGTGCCATTAATCCGCCTGCAGCATTAGGAACAACAATAGTTAATGAGTCACCATCTATAGGATTCTGTTGAGCGAATAAGCTCTGAGCAAAGAAAATTATGGTAAGAAGTATTTTTCGCACTAGTACAATAATTGAAAATTTGAATCGGGAGTTAACTGAAGGAAGTGATAAAAAATATAATAAATAAATAAAGCAACGCAAATCGAAGTAGCAAGTGATTTTAAGATATTTAAATTTTGCTTTCTAAGCATATAAATCATACAGAATATACCTGAGCCTACTGCGGGACCAACAAATGCAATCAGTGCTACAAAAAATAGAATAAGGAATATCCCCTTTAGCTCTCTCTGAATGCTTTCTTTTTTATCAACTTGTGACTCTCTTCTGGATGCAATCGCAAGAATGCAAAGAACGATTGAAACAAGTGAGACAGGTAATGGTAAAAGGCGGGCATTTGGACCAAAAGCGAGCGACCCTAAAAAATAACATATCGATAATACGAGCAAACAAATGATAAAAAACTTTTCACCGTTAATTTTAGACACTTAATTGTTCCTTTTTGCTGTTTTTTCTTTTAAGTGAGAGGCCTGTTGTTAGAAATAATAAGAATAATAGAAAGATTGAGACAGGCTGGGTAAAAATAAAATAATTACCATGTAAGCCGAGAGAAATATGTAAATTTCTTTCTATCATCTCGGCAAGGACCATTCCAATAACAAAGTTTGCTCTTGAGAACTTATACTTATCCATATAATACCCAATAACACCAAAAAGGAATGCCAATATGACATCAGCAAAATATCCTCGAGTCACATAGGCTCCGAATAGACAAACAGATAATACGATCGGTATCATGATGTTTGGATTGAGTCCTGGAAGTTTTGATAGCTTAGGCGAGATGGCGAGACCAATAATCGCAGTAAAAATATTTGCAAAAACAATTATCCAGACCATCGCAAAAACTAAATCTAAATCTGTAGTGAGCATTTGTGGTCCAGGCACAATACCCATACTAAGAAAAGCTACAAGGAGGATTGCCATACTCTCTCCTCCAGGAATTCCAAAGGCAAGGGTTGGGAGTAATCCTCCACCCTCATTAGCCCCTAATGTAGCATCTGGGGCAATAACGCCTTCTACTGCACCCTTGCCAAATTTTTCAGGATTTTTTGAGGTTTGAACGGCTTGCGCATAGGCAGCAATTCCTCCTACGCTCGCTCCAATTCCTGGAAGCACCCCAATCCAAAGCCCCAACAAGCTTGATCTAATTACTAACCACCAATGTTTAAAGGCGTCCATGCATCCAGAAAGCAGGGTGCTTGTCTCTTCACCCTCGACTCTTTCAACAAAAGAAGTTTGTTTGACATAAAGCTTTAGCATTTCAGAAATTGCAAAAAGGCCTATCATCGCCACAGGGAAATAAATGCCATCTAAAAGATAAATTGAATCCATCCAAAATCTAGGTGTTCCGGTTATTGGATCCATACCAACATAGGCAGCCATCATTCCAAGACAAGTTGCAATGCCGCCTTTTATCATTGAACCATCACTAAAAGTTGCGATGATACTGAGACCCCAAAGCGCGAGAATGAGGTACTCACTTGGCCCAATGCTGAGCATGATTGGCCTTACAAGTGGAATACTCAATGCTAAAAAAATTGCGCCAATTATACCTCCAAGTAAGGCAGCCATGGCAGAAGCACCTAAAGCTCTGCTCGCTTGACCATTTCGTGTCATTGGATGCCCATCAAAAACCAGAGCAAGGCTTTTGGCAGCTCCAGGAACATTAAACAGTATGCTCGTCACTGAGCCACCCCAAATAGTAGCAATGTGAGCACCAAGTAAAAGCCCAAGGGTTGGTATAACACCAAATCCTATGGTGAAGGGAAGTAAAAGAGCAATTGCAACAATGCCACCGAGTCCAGGCATTAAACCTACGCATAGGCCATAAATGACACCTATGCACAACATAATCATAACGTCATATGTTAGTAAAAGATTTAGAGAGCTTAAGGCAGCATCAATAATGTCCATAGAATTATTCTACGTCTTTACCTAATAGGCTCCTAACATCAGTCTTACAATTTATCATTTCTTCAGGAAAGATGATTTCAATTGCATCAACCGGACATATAGATTGACACAAACCACAGTACCAGCATTCATCAGGATATTTCACATCAGGCAAAGTAGTTCTATCATCCTCTTTTTTATATATCAGATCTCCCGGACAAATCCAGTCACAAAGGTTGCACTTAACACAAACCTCAGGGTCAATTTTTATTGGATTATGGACTTTCTTTTCTTCACTCATAGTTACTTCTCTCTATCAAATGCTGACGCAAGAGATTCGCTAGCATCGCTGTAATTTATATTCATTTGATCTTCATTTTTTGATACCAAAACAAATTTTTTCCAATCTGTTTCATTAGTCTCTGGGAAATCGCTTCTAAAATGAGAGGAACCGGTTCTAGATTCCGTTCGAGCCATTGCAGCATTTGCCATCACTTCAGCAGATAACCTTATACTTTTCGTCTCATTGACCCTCATGAGTCCATGAAGATCATCGGCTTTCATCTCGCTTTCTTCATTTGCTAAAGAGGCCAAAGTTTGCATTGCTAATTCTAATGATTTTGAGGACCTTCTTACCCCAATGTAATCGCTTACTATTTCTCGCGTTTTATCCTCAAAGGCTCTCCAGTTCAAACCAGATGCAACGAGGTGATGCTCATTTTCATTTTTTATTCTACTGATTTCATCAGCATCAAATTCTGGTAATTTTGATCCATTCATTTTTTTTACATGAGCACTGACACCCTCTCCAGATATATGCCCAAGGACTGCCGCGCCAGCAATACCTCCAGAGACCGATGCGCAGTCCCCAGCAGCAAAAAGGTTTTCTTTTGAAGAATGTCCCTCGGTATCAACTGCAAGACCACTACCCCTAAAGTAAACTCCACTTCTTCGAATACTTAACTCAGAGATCGAAACCTCAACCGGTTCATCCCTGAACTTTAAGGCCTTTTGCTCATAGAAGGCTGGCATTGTATATCTATCAATTTGAAGAGTCGCCTCCATGTGATCAAGAACATCGCTAGGCAAATGTCTGCAGTCAGCATAAATTGGCCCGTTTCCTAGCAGGTACTCATTAATCACGGCATCTGCAATGACAGCCCTTCTAGCATTCTCGCCTTTTTCGTCATATTTGAACATAAAGCGCTCTCCCTGCTTATTGACAAAGTGCGCGCCCTCGCTTACAAGAGCATTTAATCCTTGCGCTGAAAATCCTTTCGGAGTTAGAGTGGTCTCCACAAATTCCATGTTTGTTAAAATTGCTCCCGCATCAAATGCCATCCTATGCGCATCACCCGTGTTAAATGGGCAGTGCCAGCTATCAAAGGGCATACCGGAGGCATTTTTGGATAAACGATTAACTTCACCTGCCGCCATAACAACTGATTTTGCTTTTATGGCATACCATTCTCCGGTTCTGAAGTTAAAGGCGACAGCACCATAAACTTTATTATCCTTCTCAAGCAAGTGAACGCCCATCGTCCTTGTAAGGACTTTGCCTTTAAGTTTTCTGACTTGCTGACCTATATGCTTTTTAAACTCTGTTCCATCAAAATTTATATGGTATGTGCCTGGTAAGCCAAAAGATTTCAGACGGTAATAGTCATTAAATCTTGGATCTTTAAAATTAACGCCAAAGGATTCTATTTTTTTTAAAACTCTTGGCATTTGGTGGATGAGCTTACTTGTAACCTCAAGATCTACTATTCCATCTGTAAGCTCAGGAACATGTTTAATTAAAAATTCTGGAGTATCCCACTCTGGACCCGAGTCCATAATGGTCAGGTAATGATCTACCCCACAACCAACACTTCCACAATGATCTAATACTTTACCTTTTTCCAGGATTGTTACTTGAAGTCCACTTTCTAGGGCTGGAACAGCAGCCATACATCCCGCAACTCCACCCCCAATAACCAATACATCTGTTTCTAGTTCAGTCCAACTCATACTATATTCCTTACTTTTCCTTTTGTTCTCTTAACAAATTAATTATCTCTTTCTGTGCTTGTAACGTTTCTGCCCTGATCATTCTCTCAGCTTCAGCATAGTTTCTAGCTTGAATCATGTTATACGTTGCCTGTAAGTTCTCGACACTGATCTTTGATCGAGTGCTTGATCTCTTGGGATGCTTTATTCCCAGACTTCGCATCATAGAGAGTTGGCTCTCTAAAGAGCGAAGAAGAAGTATAAGATCATCATTTCCCGATTCATCTACAAGGTATTGATAAAAGTCATTTTTAGATTTAATAAATTTTTCATCATCAAAGTTCTTATGTGCCAATTTAATTTTTTCTAATTTTTTTTCTAATTTTAAAAGGCTTTTTTCTGTCATATTTTGCGTAAATTGTCTTGCAGAGAGACCGAGAAGTGCCATACGAATTTGGTATAAATTATAGATATCTGTTTCCTCAAAATTTCTAACAATTGGCCCCTTGTTAGGGACCACTTTAACTATACCTTCAGCACTCAAGTGACTTATAGCTTCCCGCAGTATGGTTCTTGAAACACCAAGATCCTCAGTTAATCTTTTCTCAATAAGTTTTTCACCAGGCTTAAAATGACCAGTAATTATTGCATCACGAATAGTCTTGATTACTGCTTCTTTTAAGGATGAAAGACGCGGAATTGGATTTAAAACTTTAATTTCGCCCATAATAAAAATTGTATTACAATATTACGATCTTAACATTAGAAAACCAAGTAAATAAAGGAGTTATCGTGTCGTCTGAAAAAATTAAAGTAGGAATTGTTGGTTTAGGTAGATGGGCAAAGGTTTTAACCGCTGCTGCATTAAAATCAGAAAAATTTGAAATCGCTAAAGGCTTTACTCGCTCAGAGGAGAAAAGACAGGCTTTTACAGCGGAGTTTGGAATTCCAACAGTTGCTAGCTTAGATGAACTTCTGTCTGATCCTGAAATCAAAGGGGTAATTTTGACTGTTCCTAATGAGCAGCATTTACCGGTTGCTGAGGCAGTAGCAAAAGCAGGAAAGCATGTATACACAGAAAAGCCTATTGCAAATACACTTGAGTCAGGATTATTAATTGAGCAGCTGGTTGACAAATACGGTGTACAGATAATGGTAGGGCATAGCGCAAGGTTGTTAAAGGGTGCGCGTATGATCAGAGAAGCAATTGATAACGGGGATCTTGGTAAAGTTGCATTTATTGAGGCTAACTTTTCTAATGAAAGAGCTCTTGAGCTAACTCCTGATACTTGGAGATGGTACAAGGATCGAGCACCAGGTGGACCTTTATCACAACTTGCAATCCATCAGTTTGATACTATTCATTACATCGGAGGCGAAATTGAGGAGGTCTCTTCAATAGCATCAAAGCTCTCACCTGTGGGAGCAGAGGTGGATGATCAATCGATGACTTTAGTGCGTTTTAAGGATGGCAAACTTGCATACATCGGATCTTGCTGGACTTCTCCAGGGATCTTTTCACTAAGAGTATTTGGTCAAAAAGGATTAATGCACTATGAGCTAGACTTTAGTAGCTGGGACACTCCCGATGATCTTCATAAATCTTCGGCACTGTACATTCAGAGGGGTGTTGATGGCTACGGAAAAAGAGAGGACTTAGTCATGCCTCAGGCAAATATGTTCTTAGATGAGCTCGATATGTTTGCAGATCTTTGTCAGACAGGTGAGCCTTGTGAACTAAGTGCCGGCAGTGCTAATGTTGCATTAGCAGTTGTATATGCTGCACTTAAATCAGTTGACCAAAATGGAACAATGGTTCCATTAAGTGAAGTATTTGAAGAAGCAAAAGCTAATATTTAACTTAGGAAAAAAATGAGTAATTTACCAACAAGAAACTTTTTGGATTTAACCCAGCCTGAGATTGCGGCTCAGCTAAAGAAAAACCCATTGGTAATTCTTCCTGCGGGAAGCACTGAGCAGCATGGACCCCATCTACCAACAGGGACTGATATTTTTGCAGCCTATGTTATCTGTCATGCTATTGCCCGCAAGCTTGATGGTTTGGTTATCCCTGGTGGTCCGCTTGGAGTAACTCCAATGCATATGCCATTCGAGGGAACTATCAGTTTAAGCCCTGAGACTTATATGAAAGTTGTTGAGGAAACTTGTGTTTCGACAGCTTCTCATGGCGCCACTCATCTATTGATAGTGAACTGGCATGAAGGAAATATTCCATCGCTTTCTATCGCTGCAGATAAGCTACATCGTGATCATGGTATGAGTGTTTTGACTGTACAAGCTTGCTATGTGGCTCAAGAGCTTTATGGGCATGACTGTGGTGGTCTAACTCATGGAGGAGAAATCGAGACACTAGCAATTCTCGAGTATAAGAAAGAATTAGTACATCTGGATAGGGTCGACTATAGTTCAGATCATGAGCCTGGTGCAAAAATGGATAAGTTGCGTAGATCGAAATCCTACCAGCCGGTCCTTACAGATATTAGGTCTATTTGTCCAACTGGGTGGTACGGCAATCCTGAAAATGCTACAGCTGAAAAGGGTAAAAAAATGATTGAAGATATAGCTGATTCTATTGCAGATGAGGCATTAGAGATCTTTAAGCTGCTTCAAGCTGCACAAGGAGGAACTGCAGAAATTATTTCTCTCAAGAAGGCTGGGTAATAATGGAAGCAATTATAAAGGTACTCAAAGACGCTAATCTTCTTGATTTGCCAGGAAGAGAGTCAAGACAGATTCTATCCAGTAATGATGGTGCATCCCTGACAGTAAGGCATGTAACCATACCAGCAAGCGGTGACAAGCGTGAATTTCATTTTCATTCTGACTCAAACGAATATATTCATGTCCTAAGCGGCGAAGGTGCCTTTACTACAGAGACAGGCTCAAAACCCGTATCAGCTGGAGATACTATTTTCGTCCCAAAAGGCTTGAAGCACTTTACCGCAAATGAAGGCGAAAAGGACTTAGTATTACTTTGTATTTTTGAAACTGCAGATTTGAGCTCACATGGATAGTAATAAAATAATTTGCTTAAGACCTGAGGAGGATTTTACGAACGTTGGTGTGAATGTTCCCGAATCTTTGAGAGTGCTTTACTTGAGCCCTGATGATCCTATTTTGAATATCGAGATTAAGGATGCTTCGGCTTTAGTCATACCCGCGGTAGGTAAGCCAATTGATTCGAAGCTTTTTATTGGTTCAAGCTGTAAGTTTATACAGGTTACCGGTGCGGGAGTTGATAGGTTAAATAGGCCTGAGTTAGAGGAGCAGGGCATCTCGGTAGCAAATGTTCAAGGTGGATCTAATGAATCGATTGCACAGTACTGTGTAGGTGCTGCCATATCATTATTAAGAGGCATGCCCTATTGCAATGAAGAGTTAAGCAATGGAAATTATGATCAGGCACGAAAGATGATCTTGGGCGAGCGCAGAAAAGAGATAACTGGTTTGAATGTCGGCATAGTCGGTTTTGGAAATATAGGTAAGTCAGTGGCAAGAGCATTTAACTTTTTTGGGGCGAATGTTTATTTTCATGATCCTATGATTCAGAGTGACTATATTGACGAAGATTTTTCTGCAAAATCTCAATCACTGGATGAGTTATTACCACTAGTTGATATTTTAAGTATTCACGTACCTTTAATTGATGAAACAAAAAATTTATTTAGTAGGGATAAGCTAGGCATCATGAAGGATGATGCAATTATTCTCAATGCTTCGCGCGGCGGAGTCCTGGATGAAAAAGAAATTTTAGATATGATGGCAAAAGGTAAATTCCAAGGCTTAGCTATTGATGTTTATGAAAAAGAGCCTCCAGAGGATGACAATCCTTTTTTGGTTATTAGCAAGGAAGTTAAAGATAGGATAATCATGACACCGCACATTGCAGGCATAAGTTACCAGGCATGGGCTGGACTATTTCAATCATCGTGGGACAATGTAGTAAGAGTTGTGATTGATAAGCAACTCCCAAAAAATAAAGTTTATTAATAATGGCCCTCTGATGAATAATATTTTTAAGTTACTCCCTCTCTTTATAATCCTTATCTTAGGTTCATGCAGCAATGAGCCTACTGAGTTTTATTCCGGTAAAACGATAAATATTTATATAGGGAGAACGCCTGGCAGTGGAGCAGATCTTGCGGTGAGATTATTTGCTCGATACTGGGGCGATCATATTCCCGGAAATCCAAATATTGTAGTCCGTAATATCCCAGGTGGTGGAGGAACCAGAGTATGGAATTTCGGTGTTGAGGGCGCAGAGACTAATGGGTTAGATATTATGTTTTCCCCCACCGCTGGTATTGAGGCAGTTCTTCAGGAGCCTGGTTTAAGAGCAAATTTTTCAGAGATGCCATTTATTGGGGGATTAATGAGTCCCAATATGGCATACGTTTCCACAGAGAATATTGAGACTGCTGAAGATTTACTCTCGACAAACAGTTTAGTTTTTGGCGGGCAAAATCCAATTGCACGCTTTGATCTGCTTGGGAGGTTAGCACTAGACGCACTAGGTGTTGACTATGAATATGTCACCGGTTTCCAGGGCGCTTCTGATGTATTGGCAGCGGTGCGAAGGAATGAGGTTGATCTTCAAGTTGCCTCGTTGGGCTTGTATCGATTTTCTGTGCAGCCTCTTGTCGAGCAAGGTTTAGCGATACCCCTCTGGCACAATCCAGGAACGAACGCCCAGGGGGAGCTATATGCATTAGATGTCGCGAGTGACATACCAAGCTTTATGGAATTTTACCAAGACCTCCATAATGAGCCGCCCTCTGGGGAATTTTTTGATATGTATAAATGGGTCTTACCGAGGGTCAATGATATTGTATATGCGGCAATGGTCCCACCAGGAACAGATGATGAGGCAATCTCAATATTAAGAGATAGCTTTATCAGGGTGATCAATGATCCAGCCTATCAAGAAGAAGAATTGCTTATGTATGGATTCAATTTGCCAGTGATAAATGTTCCCGAGGGTGAAATGATCATGCGTGGTCTTTATGATGTCCCTCCAGAGGTTGATGCTTTTCTAAATAACTACATTGATCAAGTAAGATAACTCATTATGCTTGACGCAATTTTTGAGGGCCTTCAGTTAGCTTTTTCTTTCCCAGCACTTTGGTTCTTGTTGCTTGGAATTTTTATTGGTATTTGGGTTGGGGTATTGCCAGGTCTAGGGGGCGCTGTAGCTTTGGCACTTATGCTTCCTTTTACCTTTAGTATGGATACTGTTAGCGCTTTCTCTTTTTTGTTGGGAATGTATGCAATTACTTCAACGGCTGATGCAATACCTGCAATCTTATTTGGTATTCCAGGAACTGTTGCCTCACAAGCAACCATCCTCGATGGCCATCCAATGGCAAAGGCAGGGCAGACCTCCAGAGCGTTCGGAGCCGCTTATTCAGTATCCGCAATCGGTGGGGTCTTAGGTGCCTTTTTATTGGCATTATCACTTCCTATCATTCAGCCATTTATCATGGCATTTGGCGTCCCCGAATTTTTTCTTCTATCAGTACTCGGTCTTACTATGGTGGGGATGCTATCAGGACGTTCATTATTAAAGGGAGTTGCTATGGCCTGCCTCGGGCTGCTATTGACAACTGTTGGCTACTCAAACGCAACCGGCGTCCCTAGGTTTTATTTTGGATTGGACTATCTCTTGGATGGCATCCCAATTATTCCTGTAATGCTGGGTCTTTTTGCAATACCCGAGTTAATGGAGCTTGCTACCTCAAATACCTCAATTTCTAGGGAAGGCCATAAGGACAAGACAGACTCACTGTTTAATGGCCTAAGAGACGTCATAAAAGAGAAGTGGTTAGTGATCAGGTCATCTGTCATTGGAACGTACGTTGGTATGTTGCCAGGCTTGGGTGCTGCGATTGTTGACTGGGTGGCCTATGGTCATGCTGTACAGAGTGCGAAGGATAAGTCCAGATTTGGGCAAGGGGATGTAAGGGGAGTAATTGCCCCTGAATGTGCCAACAATGCTCATAAGTCTGGGGCTCTAATCCCAACGGTAGCTTTTGGTATCCCCGGGAGTGTTGGTACTGCGATACTACTAGGTGCACTTATCATGAAGGGATTAAGGCCTGGACCAGATATGCTGACAATTCAGCTACCTACTACATTTAGTATGATTTGGAGTATTGCAATTGCAAACCTAATAGCCGCGTCCGCACTCTTCTTTTTTAGTAGCAAAATTCAAAAGATTGCTTATTTACCCGGCCACGTGGTTGTACCTGGGGTTATGGTCGTTCTCCTCATGGGATCATGGATTGGTACAAATTCTATTGGTGATCTCTGGTTATGCCTTGTCATGGGTGTTATAGGATATTTTATGAAAAAAGGGGGCTGGCCAAGACCGCCTCTCATCCTTGCAATCGTTCTTGGGCCCCTGATGGAGGATAATTTTCAGCTTACTAATCAGATTTACGGACCCTTTTCCTGGTTATTTGAGAGACCTGTGAGCGCCGGCATATTTTTACTGACTTTAATTATTGTTTTGTTCTCAGTTTTTAAGAGATCTTCACCATCAGAAAAGCCAGAGGCTGGAGAGGGTAATGCATTAAACCCACCCATATCAATTCCATTTGGTCTTATCCTCTTGCTAGTATTTATTATTATTACCATTCAGGCGTTGGGTTATCAGCAGTTTGCTACAAAATCATTCCCCCTAGCAGTATTGTCAGTAGCTATTCCGGTCACTTTGCTTGCCTTTATCTCTGAGACAAAAAGCTTCATCAGAGCGGGGGATATTAGAGCGTCATTGCTTGGCTCGTACGGCGATCGGGAGCTCAATTTAAGTTTAAAATTTTTAGCTTATATCTTCTTAACCATTATAAGTATTGTCTTCCTTGGTCATATTATAGGTCTGACATTATTTGTTTTAATCTATCTTATGAGATGGGGTAAGAAGTCTGCTAAGTTTGCAATCTTATATGGTGTCTTGGTCTCAGCTTTTATTTATCTCTTTTATGATCGAGTGATGAATGTGCTTCTTATCAGCCCCTTTTAGTTTGCTGAATTATTAAATATTTGAATCTCCCGATTCAAAGCCCTTTGCATGCCCTCACTTAGATCTAGAGCATAGTAGTAAGTTTTTTCAAGCTGACTCCTCTGTTCATCGCTTAATCCTCGAGCTCTTGCCTGATCATCAATGCAATCAGAGAATACGGTAAGGTTTTGAGCAAAACTTAATACAGATGATCTGGCAAATTGCATATCTAAAAGCTCAGACAAAGTACCCTTCGGGAGAAAGGGCGTATACGGGATAACGCAATTTGAATCGATGCCATCAAGAAGGAATTGAAGCTTAGCTGATGATAAATCGCCAAATTCAAAAAAATTTCGCTCATAGAGCGTAAGAGCGTCCTCATAATTTTCATTGCTAGAATCTGCATACCAAAAATATTCATCCAGATATCTCATCGAAATTTCTTTTTCATCGATAAGGTCTGAAATTTCAGCTTTTAAATAGATTAAATTAATATCAATATCACCACATTCCGCTAGCTTTTGATCGATCAGATCGCTTGCCAGTAAAAAATTTTCACTCGCGAGAGCATCTGTAATTTCTGAGTCTAAATCTGTAGCTGTATTATCTTGGATGCTATAAATTCCTCTTATGGCTATCATTGGGGATGTTACCTCAGCATCAAATGGACCATGGGGGCCAGTGGGAAGGGTGGCAATAGTATCGATAAGCTCCATGCCTCTAATTACCTCACCAAAAACGGTATACCCTAAATTGCGACCTCTTCTATTAAGTCGATTATTATCAATCAGGTTGAAAAAAAATTGTGATGAGGCTGAATTTGGGTCATTAGTTCTTGCTGCAGCAATTGTAGATCGATTATTTTCAAGACCATTATCAGACTCTAACTGAATTCCATCTCCTTCTAGTCTCGTATTGAGATCCCTGTTATAGCCTCCTCCTTGTACTACAAAGTTTGCAATCACCCTATGGAAAACCGTGCCAACGTAAAATTCATCTTCCACATAACTCTTAAAGTTTTCAGCATGTATGGGAGCATTTGCACTGTCAATTAAGATCTCAACAGGCCCTAAATCAGTACAAATTAAATATTCCTCTGCGTGAACATTTATATTTAAAAAGAGGAAAAACGATGCAATGATTAAGATAATTCTCTGTGCCATGAATAAATTTTAACAATCTTATTTAAATATGCTAATTTGTTGCACGAGTCTGCGCCCGTAGCTCAGTTGGATAGAGTACTTGGCTTCGAACCAAGGGGTCGGGAGTTCGAATCTCTCCGGGCG